>NZ_JBHUXZ010000016.1:0-113495 GCF_042668985.1 Gordonia sp. NPDC057258 | reverse complement strand
GAGGTTTCTCACCCCCTTCGCGGGGTTAAGGCCCCCCACAGACCATGGGGTTGATAGGCCAGAACTGTACGCACAGCAATGTGTTCAGGTGACTGGTACTAATCGGCCGAGGACTTACCAACAACACCCACAACATCACCAAACCTCAGGTTCGGTTGGTGTTCGCATCCACTATGTACTTCTGAAACAACACACAACAAAACAAACAAACACTGTTGTGCGACAGTTGTTTCACAAAGTTACGGCGGCTATAGCGGAGGGGAAACGCCCGGCCCCATTCCGAACCCGGAAGCTAAGCCCTCCAGCGCCAATGGTACTGCACCCTAATCAGTGTGGGAGAGTAGGACACCGCCGAACACAATTTCAGAAAGGCCCCGCAACCCTCGTGGTTGCGGGGCCTTTCTCATTGGTGATCAGCTCAGGTGGTGGACGTCCGCCAAGCCGTATACGGGCGTGGGGATTCCTTCATATCGCGCCTTCAGCTGTAGCGCGAGATACAGCGAATAGTGTCGCGATTGGTGCAGATTTCCGCCGTGGAACCACAGGCCCGGTTGCTGGGTGGGCTTCCACATGTTCCGCTGCTCGCCCTCCCAGGGGCCCGGGTCCTTGGTCGTCTCGGAACCGAGTCCCCACACCTTGCCGACACGGTCGGCGACCTCCTGGCCCATGAGGTCGGCGGCCCAGCCGTTCATCGATCCGTACCCTGTGGCGTAGACGACCACGTCGGCGTCGATCTCGGTCCCGTCGGCGAGCACCACCGAATTCTCGGTGAGGTGGTCCAGTTGACCGTGGACCAGCTTGATCGTTCCGTCGGCGATGAGTTCGCTCGCGCCCACGTCGATGTAGTAGCCGGACCCGCGGCGTAGGTACTTCATGAAGAGTCCGGAGTCGTCATCCCCGAAGTCGAGCTGAAAGCCGGCCGCCTCGAGGCGTTCGTAGAAGTCCTTGTCCTGTTGGCGGATCTGCTCATACACGGGTATCTGGAACTGGTGCATGATCCGGTAGGGCAATGAGGCGAAGGTGAGATCCGCCTTCTTGGTCGTCATTCCGGAGGCGACCGCCTCCTCGCTGTACAGGGAACCGAGGGCGATCGACCGCAGCGAGTCGGATTTCACGATGTGGGTCGAGGAGCGCTGCACCATCGTGGCGTCGACGCCGTTGTCCACCAGCGCCTTGCAGATGTCGTGCGCGGAGTTGTTGGAGCCGATGACGACGACCTTCTTGCCGAGGTAGCCGTCCGGTCCGGGGTGTGCGCTCGAGTGGTGTTGCTCGCCGGCGAACACATCCTGCCCGGGGACCGAAGGGACGGCAGGTTTGCCGGACATCCCGGTCGCAAGGACCAGCTGCGTCGGATGAAGTGTGAGGCGCTCACCGTCCCGGTCGACCTCAACCGTCCACCGTGACTCGGCCTCGTCGTACTCGGCGGACAGACACGTCGTCTTGCTCCAGTACGGAACCTCCATGACCTTGGTGTAGAACTCGAGCCAGTCGCCGATCTTGTCCTTGGGTGCGAAGACCGGCCAGTTGTCGGGGAACGGTAGGTACGGGAGATGGTCGTACCAGACCGGGTCGTGCAGGCACAGCGACTTGTAGCGTTTGCGCCACTGGTCCCCGGGACGGTCATGGCGATCGACGACGACCGACGGCACGCCGAGCTGGCGGAGTCGTGCGCCGAGCGCGATACCGCCCTGCCCGCCGCCGATCACGAGCACGTACGGTTGCGCCGACCGTCCGAGCGACAGTTCCTCGTCGGCCTTCCTCTCCGCCCAGGAACGGGTGTCGGGGTCGGAACCGTGCACCGCCCCGAGCGGTCGATTCGGGCCGGCCGACTCCTCGTGTCCCTTGAGTTCCTGCATCGTCGTCAGCAGCGTCCAGGCCTTGTCCTCCCCGGCGTCGCGCCCGCCACCGTCGGTGCCGTCGTCGTCGCGACGGATGCGCAGGTGTCCCTCACACCGTCCGACGGCGGTCTCGAACGCGATGAACGCCGAGACGACACCGTCCCCGTCGTCGGTGGCCGGTTCAGTGGTGGTGAAGTTCGACGGCCGGGTGTCGGCGAGACGCGCGGTCAGCATGTCGGCGATCTGCTCGTGGCCCTCCACCGTCTTGATGTTCCAGGTGAATGCGGTCAGGTCGCGCCAGTAGCTGTCGGTCAGAAAAGCGTTCGTGGCGCGGGCGATGTCGTGTGCGGCGAGTGCGGATTCGAACTCGCGCAGCCAGGCGTCGATTCGCTCCTGCGGGGTGCGGTCGAGATGGACCAGCGGTTCCAATGTCTGAGTCATGATGCCTCCTCGAAATGTGCCCCGCGAACGTGATGTGGAACACAGCGGGTTGTGGACAGCAGACGCCCCGGCGCCGGGTGGCGGCAAGGGTTGCAGGGGGTTGCGAGGGGCGGGGTACGTTGTCGTCGTCTGTGACGTGACGCACAATCGAAGAGATGAACGCTTACGAGTCGGCCTCCGAGCTGGAGCCCGCGGTCCACGCCGGCGACGATCCGCGCGAGTTCGCGTCCGTTCTCAGCGCGGTTCACGACGCGGCGATGTCGGGCGGGCGCATGCCGGCGCGTCCGCGGAGCGTCATCGACGACTCGTGGCAGCGACTCCGACGTGCCGGTCTCGACCCGGACGTGGACTGCGCCGGGGAACGGACGCTTCAGCTCGAGGAGCTCGAAGAACGCCGCCGACGCTCCGGCCTGGCGGAGGTCGTGGACGAGTTGGCACGTGGCCTCGACTCGCTGATCGCCGACGGCGACAACATCCTGGTCGTCTCGGATGCCGACGGGCACGTGCTGTGGCGGAGCGGATCGTCGAAGGTGCTCACGCGCGCGGACACTCTCGGATTCGTCGAGGGTGCCGACTGGGCCGAGGGCTCGGTGGGGACCAACGCGATCGGTACGGCACTGATGTCCGGTCGTTCGGTGCAGGTGTTCTCGGCCGAGCACTTCGTGCGCAGTCATCATTCGTGGACCTGTACCGGTGCACCGATCAAGGACCCGCGGACCGGTGAGATGTTGGGGGTGGTCGATGTGAGTGGTCCGGCCGCCACCATCCATCCGACCACCTTGGCGCTGGTGCATGCGGTCGCCCGGCTGGCCGAATCACAACTACGCGAGAGCCACCACCGACGACTCGATTCGTTGCGGGCGGTGGCCGCGCCGATCCTCGCCCGCATGCCCGGCCCGGCGTTGGCGGTCGACACCGACGGGTGGGTCGCCGCCGTGGACACCGTGTCTCCGCGATCGCGACTGATCCTGCCACCGCGGCTCGGCCCCGGCCGGATCTTCGTGAATGCGCTGGGGGAGTGCGACGTCGAGGCGTTGCCCGGTGGATGGTTGGTGCGCGTCGCGGAGACCTCGGACGCATCCACCACACGGGTGATCGTGCGGGTACCGCCGGACGCGTCGGGTCTCCGAAATGTCGAGGTCACCGTCGAAGGCGCGAGCGGTGCCTGGACCCATCGCTGTTCGCCCCGGCATGGCGAGATCCTCACCCTCCTGGCGCGACGGCCCGCCGGCGTCACCGCGGCCCAGATGTCGATGCATCTGTTCGGCGTCGACGACCGGACGGTCACCGTGCGGGCCGAGATGTCCCGGCTGCGCAAGTACTTCGGTGGTCTGCTCGTGGCGGGCCCGTACCGGTTCGTCGATGGGGTCGACGTCGAGGTGATCGCCCCTGAGATCACCACCGTGCGCGACTGATCTACACGGGCTCAGTCGTACTCGGCGACCACGAGCCCACGGTCGAAGGCGTATACGATCGCCGCCGCCCGGTCGCGGAGATCGAGCTTCGTGAAGATGTGGTTGATGTGGCTCTTCACGGTCACCTGCGAGATGCCGAGGGCCGCACCGATTTCCGCGTTCGTACGGCCGCGGGCGATCAGGCGGAGGACATCGGTCTCGCGGTCGGTGAATCCGGGCACGGTGCTCACCTGCTCACGCCCCGACCGTCGGAAACCGTGGAGAACGCGTTCGGTCACCGCCGGGTCGAGGAACGCACCGTCACGGACCACCGCGCGGACCGCCCAGATCAGCGCCTCGGCCGGCGAGTCCTTGAGTATGAACCCGGCCGCTCCGGCGCGCAGCGCACGGGACAACAGGGCGTCGTCGTCGAAGGTGGTCAGGATCAGCACCGGCGGCGGCTCCCGCAGGGTGCGGACCATCGTGGTGGCGGTGATGCCGTCGACGTCGCGCATCCGCAGATCCATCAGGACGATGTCGGGCCGGTTTTCGGCGATCCCCGCGAGGACTCCGGAGCCGTCCGCGCACTCACCCACGATGTCGAAGCCGTCGCGCAGGCGCAGGATGCGACGCAGGCCCGTACGGATGAGCTCCTGGTCGTCGACGAGGAGAACCCGGATCGGGTCGGTCGCGGGATCGGCGGGTGCGGTCGTCGTCATGCGGGCACCCCCGCGGTGATCGGTCGCGACGGCAGCGTCGCGTGTACCGACCAGGAGCCTGCGCGATGTGATGTGTGGAGCGTGCCGCCGAGCAGTGCCGCGCGCTGGGTCATTCCCTCGATACCGGTGCCGTCGCATTCTCGAGGCCGATCCTCGGTCGCCGGGTTCTCGACCGTGAGAGCCACCGCATCGGCCACCGACACCGAGACCGAGGCCTGCTTGGCCACCGAGTGTTTGACGACGTTGGCCAGGGACTCCTGGGTGATCCGATACAGCGCCGCACCGATCGGACGTGGCAGCTCGGTGAGGTCGCCGACGAGGCTGAAGTCGATGTCGACGCCGGCCTTGCGGTAGTCCTCGACGAGCCGGACGAGGTCTCCGGCGCCCGGTGACGGGGCCGTCGATCCCGTCGGCTCGGTCGTCCCCAATACGTGGACGATGGTGCGGATCTCGGTCATCGCCTGTCGGCCTTGGCGTTCGGCGTCGGAGAGTGCCTCCAGTGCCTCCTCGATGTCACGATCCTGTTCGAGCACGCGACGGGCGCCGGTGACGTTGAGCATGGTGATCGACAGGGAATGCGCGATGACATCGTGGATCTCGCGGGCGATCCGCTGTCGTTCGTCGCTCGCGGCGCGGTCGGCACGCTCGGCGAGCACCCGGGCCCGATTGTCGGCCAGACGCTTCTGGATCAGCATCATGTAGCCGATCAGCCAACCGCACGCGACGCCGAGCGCGTAGATGGCCGGTGATTCGAGACCGCCGACTGCGCCGAACCACACGATGACGGCGAAGCAGGCCGCCGTCACGATCAGTCCGCCGAGAAGGGGATACATCGCGGCGGCGATCGCCGCCACCAGGACGAGTTGGAGTGGGGCGGCGTCGGTGGGCGTCGGGACCATGAGGAAGCAGACCGTACTGGTGATCACCGCAGAGCACGGGTACGAGGTCGGCGGCAGGGTCAGGTCGAGCACCAGCGAGAGCACGGCGAGGACGAGAGCCGCGATCACCCACCCGATCTGATCGAACGGGAAACGTTGTGCCGTCGACACCAGTGTGACCACGACGCTCGACGACAGGATCACCGCGGGGTACAGCGGCGGGTAGTCGCCGCCCGCCCGTTCGATCCGCCGGCGCAGCCCCGCGCCCATCTCCGCTGTGAAGCCCGTCACCGTTCCAGGATAGTTCCGCAGAACTGCCAAACGTCCGCCTCACGGTGGATTCCGCTGTCCACCCTGGGGTGGAGAACCGGTCAACCCGCGGGATGGCGACTCGGAACGATGGCCTCCATAGCGTTGTGAGCAGCCGATATCGCCGACCGAGGAGGACATCATGAGCACGCTGCGGACACGACCCCGGCGCTGGGAGCGCCTCGAGACCCGACCAGGGCCGACAGATCCCGCCCTGGCCCCGCCGATCGACGCGCGCGGCGTACCGGTGCCGGGCCACGCGGGGTTCGGCCGTCCGGTCGTCGTCGGAGTCGACGGGAGTGACGCCTCACTGCGTGCGGTGAAGGTCGCCGTTCGACTGCTCGGCGATTCCGGCGACCTGATCCTGATCTGCGCCACGCGGCGTCGTCGGAAAGAAGCGAGCACCACGCTGCACGACGCCCTCAAGGACGAGTCCTATCTGCTCTCCGGTCAGGCGGGAGTCGACGAGACCCTGCGGACCGCCGCCGAACTCGCGAGGTGGCACGGTGCACGGACGGTGTCGACCATGAGCGAGGTCGGCGACCCGACGTCGGTCCTGCACCGGGCAGCCCGACGGGTGGGAGCCGGCGCCGTCGTCCTCGGAACCGGTGGGACACGACCGGGCTGGACCGCCCGACGTCTCGCCGGACGCCTCGACGCCGACGTCACCCTGATCGTCACCGACGGGTCGGTCCATCTGCGCCGACGGGCGGCGCGGGTCGACGAAGTCCGCGACACCAGTTGGACCTTCCCCTGGCCGGCGCCCGCACCGCGACCCGCGTAGCGACGACCGCGTGACACGATGTGCAGATGCACATCACCGACGAGTCGAGGCTGCGGGAGATCGTCGGCCATCCGATGGAGCTCATCCGCGACAAGGCGCGGAACTCACTCGCCGACGTCGACCGGGAATGGCTCGCGGAGTCGCCGATGGTGTTCCTGGCGACCGCCGACGAACTCGGACGGATCGACGTGTCGCCCAAGGGCGACCCGGCCGGCAAGGTCGTCCACGTCATCGACGACCGGCACATCGCGATACCCGAGCGGCCGGGCAACCGTCGTGTCGACGGCTACGTGAACATACTCCGGAACCCCAACGCGGGCACCATCTTCGTCGTACCCGGTCGCGGGGACACGCTGCGGATCAACGGCCGCGCCCGCATCGTCGACGACGCCGACTACTTCGACGACCTCACGGTCAGCGGTAAGCGGCCGATCCTCGCGGTGGAGATCACCGTCGACGAGGTGTTCTACCACTGTCCCAAGGCGTTTCTCCGGTCAGACCTGTGGAAGCCGGACTCATGGCGACCCGACGCGCTGCCGTCGGTCGCGGAGATCACCCGGCGCGTGATGCCCGAAGCGGGCAACGAACGGTTCACCGAGGACAGCTTCCGTCCCTACCTCTACTGAGGGCGGCGAGCTACGCCGAGGTGTCGTCGAAAGCGCCGACGAGTGCATCAGCGATCTCGTCCGCGGGTTCGAGGGGAACAGTGTGATGACTGCCGCTGTGCAGCATCGTCACCCGCGCCGAGGGCAACAATGCCCGTACACGCCGTGAGACGACCCTCGGATCGTGCGCCCGGCTGTCGGGGGCGACTATCACGGTCACCGACCCGCCGTCTCCCAGTGCCGAGAGTGCTTCATCGGTGGGCCGTTTCGGAACCACGGTCGGCGCGGTGGGGAACCGGGCTCCGGCGCAGTACATGTCACGCCAGTCGGGGTTCAACGCGGCCCCACCGGTCTCCCATCGGAGGAAACGCCGGAGCCGCCCGGGGTTGGGAGACAACAAGACTGGCAGAGCCCGCAGGAGATAGGTCGTGCGCAGGCCGGTGAAGGACGAGGTGGGGTCGACGAGCGCGAGCCGGTCCACCCGGTCCTTGCCGGGACCGACCGCGTAGGCCAGCGCGACCATGGCACCGTAGGAGTGGCCGGCGAGGTCGACGCGTGCGGCGCCGAGCCCGTCGAGGACGGACGACAGCCAGTCGAGTAGGTCGCCTGCGGTGTCCGGGGGCCGGGTCACGTGGGAACGGCCGACGTCGTTGATGAGGTCGACTGCGTGTACCCGGCGTGTTCGTGCGAGGGAGCCGGCGACGTTCACCCAGGCCATCGAGGTCGCCCCGCCGCCTGGCAGCAAAATCACCGGTCTGGTCCCGGCCGGTCCGAAACTGTTGACTCGCGTGGTGCCGAACCGACTGCCGATGTCGAGTGGTGTGGCGGACGACCTCTGCACGAGGGCGTCGTAGTGGGCGAAGAACGTGGCGCCGTCGGGCGTGGCGGCAAAGGTGTCGATCGTCGGGCGGACCTTGGCGAACATCGGACTCCCTCCGGCAAATTACTCGATCATCGAGATACTAGACTGTCGAGTGGTGACGAGTACAGTAACCGTGTGAACAACGACGACCTCGTGCACCGGTTGCGATCGTTGACCTTGGAGCTCGATGTGTTCGGCTCCGCTTTCGCCGCCCGAAACGAATTGCACGCCACCGATCTCCGAGCCCTCGTCGCGCTGTTGGACCGGCAGCGGTCAGGCGACGTCGCGTCGCCGGGTTGGCTGGCCGGTCATCTCGGCCTCAACAGCGCATCGACGACGGCCCTGATAGATCGCCTGGAGACGAAGGGCCTGGTTTCGCGCTCGCGGGACGGCACCGACCGTCGGAAGGTGGCGCTGCACGTCACCGACGCGGCTCAGCAGATGGGGTGGTCGTTCTTCGGACCGCTCATCGAGCAGGTCATCGCCGTGGCCGACGGATTCTCCGACGATGAACTTGCCGCCATCCGCACCTTCCTCGATCGGGTCACGACTGCGGTGGCCGACGCTCGCAGCCGCTGACCGAGACCGGGCATCTCATTTTCGTGGTGACGGTCACACCGATACCCTCGAAGGGCGATGCGGCACCGACGACACCGGTGCCCTCACCGACGACGGCGAAGGGATGGCCATGGGCCGGTACATCGAAGCGTTCACACGAGCAGCCGACGATCGGGAGGCTTTCTGGCTCGACGCCGCCACCGGCGTCGAATGGATCACCCCACCCACCTCCGCGCTCGACGACTCTGCCGCCCCGCTCTACCGCTGGTTCCCGGACGCGACCCTGAACACCTGTGCCAACACCCTCGATCGCCACGTGTCGGCGGGACACGGCGACCGGACCGCGCTGATCTGGGACTCGGCGATGGTGGGCGAGGTCCGTCGGTACTCCTACGCCGAACTGCTCGACGAGGTCTCGCGATTCGCCGGTGTCCTCACCGGGCAAGGGATCGGTTACGGAGATCGCGTGGTGATCTACATGCCGATGATTCCCGAGGCGGCCGTCGCGATGCTGGCGTGCGCGCGGATCGGCGCGGTGCACTCGGTGGTCTTCGGCGGTTTCGCCGCCCGTGAGCTCGCGACCCGTATCGACGACGCCGAGCCCGTCGCCGTCCTCACCGCCTCGGGCGGTCTGGAACCGGGCCGGGTCGTCGAGTATCTGCCGATGGTGGCCAAGGCCATCGAGTTGTCGGCGACGCCCCCGCGCGTCGTCATCGTCAAGGACCGTCCCGAGATCGGCGGTGTCGCAGCGGATCACGAGGGTTGGCTCGACTGGGACGACGTGCTCGCCGGTGCCGATCCGGTCGAGCCGGTCGCGGTCAAGGCCACCGATCCGCTGTACATCCTCTACACCTCGGGGACCACCGGGAAGCCCAAGGGCGTCGTCCGCGACAACGGCGGGCATGCGGTGGCCCTGACATGGTCGATGGCGAACATCTACGACATCGCCGCCGGCGACGTGTGGTGGACCGCCTCGGATGTCGGGTGGGTCGTCGGACACTCCTACATCGTGTACGGGCCCCTCCTCGTCGGAGCGACGTCGGTGATGTACGAGGGCAAGCCGGTCGGTACCCCGGACGCGGGCGCGTTCTGGCGTGTCATCGGCGAACACGGGGTGAAGGCGTTGTTCACCGCACCCACCGCGATCCGCGCAATCCGCAAGGCCGACCCGGACGCCACCGAACTGAGCAAGTACGACGTGTCCTCGCTCGAGACGTTGTTCGCAGCGGGCGAGCGACTCGACCCGGACACGTTCACGTGGGCCTCGGAGGTGCTCGGTGTCCCGGTCGTGGACCACTGGTGGCAGACCGAGACCGGTTGGGCGATTGCGGCGAATCTCCGTGGCCTGGAACCGATGCCGATCAAGGCGGGCTCGCCGACGGTCCCCGTTCCCGGCTACCGCGTGGGGGTCGTCGACGCCGAGGGCAATTCGCTGGGCCCGGACGAGGAGGGCAACATCGTCATCGGTCTGCCGCTGCCGCCCGGAACCCTCGCCGGGTTGTGGCGCGACGAGGAGCGGTACCGCAAGTCGTATCTGTCGGCGTTCGACGGCGTCTACCTGACCGGCGACTCCGGCTACGTCGATGCCGACGGTTACGTGTTCGTTCTCGGCCGGTCCGATGACGTGATCAACGTTGCCGGACACCGGCTCTCGACGGGCAGTATCGAGGCGGTGGTGGCGTCGCACCCTGCGGTGGCCGAGTGCGCGGTCATCGGGATCCACGACGAACTGAAGGGCCAGCGTCCCAGCGGGTACGTGGTGCTCAAGTCCGGCGTCGACATCGACGCCGAGACACTGCGCACCGAACTCGTGGCCATGGTGCGCGACGAGATCGGGGCCGTCGCGACGTTCCGCGACGTGACGGTGGTGCCGGCGCTGCCGAAGACACGGTCGGGCAAGATCCTTCGAAAGACCATGCGGCAGATCGCCGACCACGAGGAGTACACCGTGCCCTCCACCATCGAGGACCCCGATGTCCTGACCGCGCTGGCCGCACAACTCGAGGGCTGAGTCGATGCTCGATGGTGTGCTTCGCACCGCGATCCGGCTGGTGCCGTTCGTCGGGTTGGTCGGCACGATCATCACCACGATCGTCGACGCGTCGACCCCGGGTGGTGACCTGGGCCGGGATCTGCTCGAGAACTCCGTGCTGTGGATGATCGGTGTCCAGGGATGGATGACCGGGTGCGGCCACATGTTCTTCGGCGAGCCGATCGCCGAGTCGATCGGGTGGCCCCCGAAGACGCCGTGGCAATGGGAGGTCGGGCTCGCCAGCCTGGCGACGGGTGTCTTGGGCGTGCTCGCATCGGGTTTCGGTGACGAGTTCACCCTCGCCACCATCATCGCGTTCTCGGTGTTCTACCTGGGCGCCGCGGTCGGGCACGTACGGGAGATGGTGACCCGGCGGAACTTCAGGGCGGGCAACGCCGGTCCCATCTTCTTCTTCGACGTGCTGGTACCGATCTACCTGATCGTGTTGTACGTGTCGGTCACGTAGCGGAGACTTGGCGCGTGCACCGAGACGAGCACCGCGAACTCCCGGTCGATCCGGACGAACGCCCTGTGCACCTGCGTGTGCAGGCCGTCGCCTGGGTGTTCGCCGGCGGGATTCTCGGCACCGGGCTCCGGCTGTGGGCCGAGAACTCGTTCCCGGCCGTCGAAGGGCAGTGGCCCTGGGCCACTTTCGGGGTGAACGTCGCCGGCGCGTTCGTGCTGGGAGCGTTGCTCGAGTTGCTGATGCGTTCGGGACCCGACGACGGATGGCGCCAGCGCATCCGTCTCTTCGGCGGCACCGGCATCTGTGGGGCGCTGACCACCTACAGCACCTTCGCGCTGGAGATCACCGAACTGACACGGGCTTCGGCGGTCGTGACCGCAACCATGTATGCGGTGCTGAGCGTGGTGCTGGGGGTTCTCGCGGCGGGTTGCGGGATCGGAGTCGCATCGACGATCGCCGGGCGGAGGGAACGGTCGTGATCGCGTTCGCCGTGATGGTGGCGGGAGCGCTCGGTGCCGTCACCCGGTTCGTCGTCGACGGAGCGATTCGACGCCGATGGCCGTCGACGACGCACTGGGGCACCTTCGCGATCAACGTCAGCGGGTCGGCACTGTTGGGTGTGCTCGCCGGTCTCGTCGTCTTCCACGGGGCGCCGCACGACTGGCAACTGGTCTTCGGGACCGGATTCTGCGGTGGCTACACGACTTTCAGTACGGCTGCGTTCGAGACGGTGCGGCTGGGGCAGCAGAAGGACAGGTGGCGGTCCGCCGCGTACGCCGTCGGAACGCTGGTCGCGTCGGTGTTCGCGTGTGCGGCCGCCGTGTGGGTGGTGTGGCTCGTCTGATCGCCGGCCCACCAACGACTCGGCCCCGCGACGGAAGCTCCGTCGCGGGGCCGAGAGGCGTTGTGTCAGATGATCACTTGAGTTCGGCGCTGCTCTTGTTCAGCACACGCCGGGCGATGATCAGATTCTGGATCTGCTGCGTCCCCTCGAAGATGTCGAGGATCTTGGAGTCGCGCGCCCACTTCTCCACCAGCAACCGCTCCGAGTAGCCGAGGGTGCCGGTGAGTTCGACGACCTTGTTGGTGACGTCGGTGGCGGTGCGGCCCGCCTTCGCCTTGGACATCGACGCCTCGGTCGAGTTCGGCTGCTTGTTGTCGGCCATCCAGGCGGCCCGCATGGTGTGCAGGTACGCGGCCTCGAAATCCGCCTCCATGCGCAGGAACTCGGCAGCGGCGGCGTGCTGGTCGGCGGCAGGCCGATCGTAGTCGACCTCGATGCCGGCCTCGTCGAGAATCGCGCGCAGTTCCTCGAGCGCGGCACGGGTCACGCCGACGGCCATGCCGGCCACCAGCGGGCGGGTGTTGTCGAAGGTCTGCATGACCCCGCCGAAGCCCTTCTTGGTGTCGACCTCGGGTGAGCCGAGCAGGTTCTCCTTCGGAATCCGGCAGTTCTCGAAGCGGATCGCCGCCGTGTCGGAGACCTTGATACCCAGCTTGTGCTCGAGGCGTTCGACGGTGACACCCGGATGGGTACGCGGCACCACGAAGCTCTTGATGGCGGCGCGGCCGGCGCTCTTGTCGACGGTCGCCCAGACGACGATGTGGGTGGCGCGGGATCCCGCCGTCACGTAGATCTTCTCGCCGTTGATGACGTATTCGTCGCCGTCGAGGGTGGCGGTGGTCGAGACGGCGGCCGAGTCGGAGCCGAAGCCGGGCTCGGTGATGGCCATGGCCGCCCACACCTTGCCGAAGCGCTCGAGCTGCTCGTCGGTCGCGACGGCGGCGATCGCCGAGTTCCCCAGTCCCTGATAGGGAATCGAGAGCATGAGGCCGACATCGCCCCAGGAGGTCTCCATCACGTTGACGACGGACTGCATGTTGCCGCCGTTGACCACGGCGCCCTCGGCCTTGGGCTTGTCCTTCTTCTGTTGGCTACGTCCGCCGTCGGCGCCCGCACCGGCCTGTCCGGTCTCGGACAGACCGTCGTACAGGCTGGCGAGGGTGTCGAGCTCGACGGGGTAGTCGTGCTCGCGCAGGTCGTACTTGCGCGAGATGGGCCGGAAGATCTCCGCGGCCGCCTGATGGGCCTGGTCGACGGTGACGCGCAGCTTCTTCGGGAGTTCGAGATTGATGCTCATGAGAGGTTCTTTCGCTACGTTCGCAAATCGCGGTCAGAGGACGACGATGCCTTCGCCGATGCCGGCACCGCGGAGATCGCGGTACCAGCGCTCGACGGGGTGTTCCTTGGTGAAGCCGTGGCCGCCGAGCAGCTGGACGCCGTCGAGGCCGATCTGCAGCCCCTTGTCGATGGTCAGCTTGCGCGCCAGTGCGGCTTCGCGGGCGAAGGACAGACCCTGCTCGGCGCGCGCGGCACCGCGCAGCGTGACGAGGCGGATCGAGTCGACCTCGGTCGCCATCGTGGCGACCATGAAGGCCACCGCCTGACGGTTGGAGATCGGCTCGCCGAACGCCTCGCGCTCGTTGACGTAGGGGATCACGTAGTCGAGGACGGCGCGTGCGGTGCCCGCGGCCAGCGCCGACCAGCCCAGCCGGGACAGGCGAACGACGTCGCGGTACGCCGACGTCGCGGCGTCGGCCTCGCCGCCGATGATGGCGGTCGCCGGTACGGCGACGTCCTGCAGCAGCAGACGACCCATGCCCGCGGCGCGCACACCCATGCCCGGGTCGGCCTCGACGATCAGACCCTTCGTGTCGGATTCGACGATGAAGAGGCCCGGCTCGCCGTCGAGCTGGGCGCCGACGATGAACAGTTCCGACGAGCCGGCAGCCGGGACGAAGGACTTGACACCGTTGAGACGGAACCCGCTCGGCACGCGAGTTGCCTTGGTGCTCAACGAGAAGGCGTCGAACAGCGGACGCGGCTCGGCGATGACGACCGCGGACTGGGGCACGTTCTCCCCGGCGAAGTCGGGCAGGTAGGTGCGCTGCTGCTCGTCGGTACCGAAGTTGGTCAGGGTGGTGGCCACGCCACTCGGCGCGAGGAGCGGAAGCGCCAGGCCCATGTCGCCGTAGGCCATCGCCTCGGCGACGAGCGCGTTGGTCACGACCCCGCGCTCGGAGGCGGCGCCCTCGAACTCCTCGGGGACGTTGATCATGGTGATGCCGAGCTCGGCAGACCGCTTGACCAGGTCTTCGGGGGCCGCCGCGGCGGCGTCGGCATCGTGTGCCGCCGGACGCAGGAGCTCGGTGGCGAACTCCTTCACCGTCTCGGCGATCATCTGCTGTTCGTCGTCGGGGGTGAGGTTGAAGTAGTCCTTGGGCGTGCTGGTGAGACGCTTGGCCAGGCCCGAGCCGCCGCCCTGAGCGGCCTTGAACGCTCGGTTCGCCGCCCCGAGGGTCTGGAATCCGGTCTTGGTGCCCTGGTAGGCGATGCGGTTGATCGGTTCGCGGATCTTGTACTTCTCGGCGAACTCGGAGCCCGTCACCGTGGTCAGGACGCGCATCGCGGTGCCGATGAAGTTGCGCGGGTGCGGGTTGCGGCCGACTGCGGAGGTGTCGCGCGGTTCGGTGTGGGTTGTCATGATCACCAGCCGTTTCTTTCCAGTCGCCCCGGTGGGGGTCTGTGCGTGGATCCACGTGTGGGTGGAGGGTCGATGCGACCTATCTTACTCAGTAGTAAGTCCATACCTTACTTCGGAGTAAGAAGTTTGTCACGCACTTGCCCGACACCACCGTTCCGCACACCCGCTACGCTGGCCGCATGACCCTCGATCACCGCCGCGAACAGGGCTTATCAGGCACTCAGGTGGTGGGCGCGACGACCGTCGCGGTGGTCGGTGCCGCCGCGCTCGGCGCCGCGTGTGTGTTCAGTCCGAGTGGTGTGGAGAGCGGACCGCCGCTGTGTCCGTTCGCGGTGATGACCGGCCTTCCGTGTCCCGGCTGCGGACTCACCCGGAGCTGGGTTGCCTTCATGCACGGCGACGTCGGGTCCGCGTTCACCTTCAATGCCTTCGGTCCGGTGTTCCTGGTGCTGACCGCGGTGACCGTCGTCGCGGCGACGGTCACCCTGGTGCGCCGTCGCGGGGCGCCGCTCGCCGGCTGGCGCGACCGCGTGCTCGGACCCGTCGGCGCCGTCCTGCTGGGGGTGTGGCTGACCTACGGTTTCGTGCGAATCCTCGACGCCGCGTTCGGGTGGGGGTTCTTCCCGGTCGTCGTGTGAACGGGCACAGTGGAGTCATGCAGATCACCCACTTCGGCCATTCCTGTCTGCTCGTCGAGATCGACGGGACCAAGGTGCTCTTCGACCCGGGGAACTTCTCCCACGGTTTCGACGGCCTCAGCGGTCTCGACGCCATCCTGATCACCCACCAGCATCCCGATCACTGCGACGTCGCGAAGCTCCCCGACCTCGTCGCCGCGAACCCCGACGCGATTCTCTACGCCGATCCCCAGACGACCAAGCAGCTCAACGACGACGACGTGGCCGGCACGTGGACGGCCGCCCGCAGCGGGGACCAGATCGAGATCGGTTCGCTCACCGCGCGTTTCACCGGCGGCCGGCATGCCGTCATCCATCCCGAGATCCCGGTCATCGACAACGTCGCCTATGTCCTCGGGACCGCCGACCAGCCGGGCCAATTCATGCATCCGGGGGACTCGTTCTACATTCCGTTCGAGCATGTCGATGTTCTCGCGCTGCCGTCGGCCGCGCCATGGATGAAACTCAGCGAATCGGTCGACTACCTCCGGGCGATGGCGCCGCGCGTCGCCGTCCCCATCCATCAGGCGGTCCTGTCCGACGCCGGCAGCGGCATCCACTACGGGCGACTCGCGGACATGAAGGACGACGCGACCGAGTTCACGGTGCTGGAAAAGGAGAGCGCCACGCAGGTGTGAGGGGCCGGGAGGTGGCTTCGACTCGGTTCGTCGCTGCGCTCCTCACCGGCTCAACCAGCGAGGGGGGCCTGCGAGCGGGCTCCCTCCGGTCCCTGAGGAGCGAGCTTGCGAGCGTCACGAAGGGTCGACGCGCAGCGCTCCCAGCACCTCGTCGTGCAGCAGTCCGTTGCTGGCGATCGCACTGCCGCCGGCGGGTCCGGGCGTGCCGTCGAGGGCGGTGAAGCGTCCGCCTGCCTCGCGTACCAGGATGTCGAGCGGCGCCAGGTCCCACAGCGAGACCTCGGGTTCGGCGGTCACGTCGACCGCGCCCTCGGCGACGAGGCAGTAGTTGAAGAAGTCGCCGTAGCCGCGCACGCGCCACACCCGGTCGGTGAGGTCGATGAACTTCCCGCGGATGCCGCGATCGGCCCAGCCCGACAGGCTCGAGAACGCGAGGCTCGCCGACCCTAGATCGGCCACCCCGGACACCGACAGGCGTCGGACATCCTCGTCGAAACGCACGTGCGCACCGAGACCTGTTGCCGCCCACCAGCGTCGGCGAAGTGCCGGTGCCGAGACAACCCCGACCGTGGGTACGCCGTCGATGAGGAGCGCGATCAGCGTGGCCCATACCGGGACGCCGCGGACGAAGTTTTTGGTCCCGTCGATGGGATCGACGACCCACTGCCGCCCGGAGAACACGGCGTCGCCGCCGAACTCCTCACCGAGCACGGTGTCGGCGGGACGACGGGCCGAAAGGCGTTCGCGGATCAGGGTTTCGCACGCCAGGTCGGCATCGGACACCGGTGTGAGATCCGGCTTGTCGTCCACCTTCAGGTCCACGGCGCCGAAGCGGTCCATGGTGAGCGCGTCGGCGGAATCGGCGAGGGAGAGCGCGAGCTCGAGGTCATCGCTGAACGTCGTCGGACCGGGAGGGACGGACATGCCCGGTAGGGTAGCTGTCATGGTGCTGACCGTGACGTTCACCCTGTTGATCGCGGCTCTCGTGGTGGTGCTGGTGGTGCAGTGGCAGCGCGGCCGCAACCCGCAGCCGATGTCGGCGGCCAAGGCCTCCCAGTTCGTACAGGGCACGTTCACGGTCGTCGGGGTCTCCGACCGCGACGACGAGCCGACCAAGAGCGCGGCCGACAAGGACGGAAACCGGTTCTGCACCATCTCCGGGACGATCGTCGGTCCCGAGACCAGTCCGACCGAGGTGTACGGGACGCTCGTGCTGGGCGCGGGCGACCCCTGGCCCCAGGTCGGCGACGATCTGCCGGTCCTCTACAAACCGCAGAAGGCCGCGACGTCGTGGCGGTTCGGGGTGATGCCCGAAGCCGGTCCCGGCCCAGTCTGATCCTCCCGGGCGCTCGCGTGCCCGTCTGTCGGTACTCTGGATCACCGTGCATCCCGACGTGACCGCAGACCTCGAATCCCTCGACGCCACCTTGACCACCGTGGAGAAGGTGCTCGACCTCGAGGAGCTCCGTCGTCGCATCGACGAGCTGGAGATGCAGGCCTCGGATCCCGACCTGTGGAACGACCAGGACCACGCCCAGAAGGTGACCAGCGAGCTCTCGCACGCGCAGTCCGAGTTCCGGAAGGTCTCGGAGTTGCGGCAGCGCCTCGAGGATCTACCCGTGCTCTACGAGCTCGCCGAGGCCGAAGAGGGTGACGACAAGACGGCTGCGCTGGCCGACGCCGATGCCGAACGTGAGAGCCTGCGGACCGACATCGAGGCGATGGAGGTCAAGACAATGCTCGCCGGCGAGTACGACTCGCGCGACGCGGTCGTCAACATCCGCTCCGGTGCGGGCGGCGTCGACGCGGCGGACTGGGCGCAGATGCTCATGCGCATGTACATCCGGTGGGCCGAGCAGAAGGGGTACGGGGTCGAGGTCTACGACACCTCCTACGCCGAAGAAGCGGGCCTCAAGAGCGCGACGTTCGCGGTGAAGGCCCCGTACATGTACGGCACGCTCTCGGTCGAGCAGGGTACGCACCGACTCGTGCGGATCAGCCCGTTCGACAACCAGAGCCGACGACAGACGTCCTTCGCCGAGGTCGAGGTGTTGCCGGTGGTCGAGACCACCGACCACATCGACGTCGACGAGAACGACATCAAGGTCGACGTCTACCGGTCCTCGGGTCCTGGCGGGCAGTCGGTCAACACGACCGATTCCGCGGTTCGCCTCACCCACATTCCCACCGGCATCGTCGTGACCTGTCAGAACGAGAAGAGCCAGTTGCAGAACAAGGCGTCGGCGATGCGCGTCCTGCAGGCCAAACTGCTCGACCGCAAACGGCAGGAGGAACGCGCCGAACTCGACGCGCTGAAGGGTGACGGCGGTTCGAGCTGGGGCAACCAGATGCGGTCGTACGTGCTGCACCCGTACCAGATGGTGAAGGACCTGCGGACCGGCGTCGAGGACAACAACCCGACGTCGGTGCTCGACGGCGAGCTGGACAAGTTCATCGAGGCCGGGATTCGCTGGCGGATGGCGACCGCCGAAGCGTGATGCCCGACCCCGCAGTCCTGCTGCTCGCCGCGCCGCCGAGTCCGACCGAGGTCCTGATCGGTCGGGTCTACGTGTGGATGGCCACCAACGGCTTGGAGATCCTCATCTGGATCCTGGGCGCGGTGCTACTCGCCCGATTGATCCGGTGGGGCGCCGACAAGTACGCCTCCCGGGTGGACTCGCGGTTCTCCACCAGCGACCTCATCGTGCAGACCGAGGACGCCAAACACCGTCGCGCACTGGTCGACGTGGTGGCGTGGACGCTGATCGTGGTGATCGGGATCATCGTCATCGTGCACACCCTGTCGGTGTTCGGCATTCCGCTGAGCGGGTTGACCGGACCCACCGCGGTGATCGGTGCCGCCCTCGGCTTCGGTGCGCAGCGCATCGTGCAGGACATCCTCGCCGGTTTCTTCGTCGTCGCGGAGAAGCAGTACGGCTACGGCGACGTCGTCAACCTGACGGTGACGGGCAACGCGCCGGCCGAGGGAACCGTCGAGGACGTGACGCTGCGGGTGACCAAACTGCGCACCGCCGAGGGCGAGGTCATCACCGTCCCCAACGGCCAGATCGTCAAGGCCACCAACCTGTCCAAGGACTGGGCACGCGCCGTCGTCGATGTCCCGGTCCCGTCCGAAGCCGACATCGGGCTCGTCAACGACACGCTCGACCGGGTCGGCCGCGAGTTCTATGCCCTGCCCCGGTGGCACGACCTCCTTCTCGACGCACCGTCGTCCCTCGGTGTCATCAGCCTCGAGCTCGACGCCATCACGGTGCGCATGGTCACCCGTACGCTTCCGGGCAAGCAGTTCGAGGTCGGGCGCGCGCTGCGCGTCCACATCATCCGAGCGCTCGCGCGTGAGGGCATCAATGTGCCCGCCCGCGATGTCCGATCCGCGGGTGGGCCGCCGGCGACACACGCCGATCAGGGCATTCGGGACGGGGGAGACTGATGGCTGAGACACCGAATTCCCCGCGCCGGAACGGGCCGGCTGGGGACAGGGCTGACGAGAGCCTGCCCCACGACGAGCAGCCCGGCGAGGGTGGGCCTGGTAGAGACATCCCCGCCGACGACGCCCCGACACAGATCATCCCGACGCAGGGCATCCCCCCCGAGGCCCCACCGCCGCAGCAGTCGCCGGACGAGTCCGACGGCAAGCGAGGGCACGACTGGCGGCACATCGCCCGCACCCGGATGCGGACCAGCACCGCGATCTTGGTTACGGTCTTCCTCGCCTGTTGCGTGCTGTACGGGTACACCTCGCAGCGCTACGGTGTGGTGTACTCACCGGCACGGCCCGCGCCGACGACATCGCAGACGGTCGAACCGACGTACGAGCCGCCACCGTCGACGTCGTCATCCACGACCACCACCTCGACGGAACCGTCGACGACCGACTCGACCAGCGGCGTCGAGGGTACGGACGGCTCGTCGACGGACGGGGCCCCGGCGCCCGCGCCCGGTACGAGCCGCGAGACCATCCCGGGTCTGCCCAACATCCCGCTCCCGAATTTCGGCGGACAGACGCCGACCACCACGGTCCCGACACGCTGAACCGGCGGGGAATTCGCTGGTCAGGCGGGTGGCTGAGCTGGGGCGTCGTGCCTGAACGCGCTCTCAGGAGTCGTCGTTACACTGGCACATCGTGATCAAGCTGGAGAACGTCACGATGCAGTACAAGGCGTCCAGTCGACCCGCTCTCAGGAATCTGAGCCTCGAGGTCGACAAGGGGGAGTTCGCGTTTCTCATCGGTCCCTCGGGGTCGGGTAAGTCGACGTTCTTCCGCCTCCTCCTGAAAGAGGACCGCCCGACGAGCGGCGAGGTGTACCTCGGGGAGTTCCACGTCAACCGACTGAAGGCGCGCAGCGTGCCGAAGCTGCGGCAGTCGATCGGGTGTGTGTTCCAGGACTTCCGACTGCTCCAGAAGAAGACGGTGGCCGAGAACGTCGCGTTCGCGCTCGAGGTGATCGGCCGGCCTCGCTCCACCATCCAGCGGGTGGTGCCGGAGGTGCTCGAGTACGTCGGCCTGGAAGGCAAGCACGATCGCATGCCGAACGAGTTGTCCGGCGGCGAGATGCAGCGCGTGGCCATCGCCCGCGCGATCGTGAACCGTCCGCTGGTGCTCCTGGCCGACGAGCCCACCGGCAACCTCGATCCCGAGACCAGCGAGGAGATCGTCGACGTCCTCGACCGGGTCAACCGCCGCGGCACCACGGTGGTGATGGCCACCCACGACCGCCACATCGTCGACGCGATGCGACGACGGGTTCTCGAGTTCGACAGCGGCCAACTCGTCCGCAACGATCCGCAGGGCGTGTACGGAATCGGCTGACGCGCAGCCCGACCCGACACACTTCCCCGAGACCCAAGGACTGTCTGAGCAGACATGCGAGCGAATTTCATCATCAGCGAGGTTCTCCACGGACTCCGCCGCAACGCGACCATGACCATCGCGATGATCATCACCACCGCGATCACGCTGGGAATGTTCGGCGGTGGGCTCCTGGTGATCCAGATGGCGGACAAGAGTCAGCAGATCTTCCTCGACCGGGTGGAGATGGAGTTCTATCTCAATCCCGAGGTGACCGAACGTGATCCGCAGTGCGAGTCCGACCCGTGCGCCCAACTTCGCCGCGGGCTGGAGAACGAACCCGGCGTCACCTCGGTGACCTACCTCGACAAGGACGAGGCCTTCAAACGCGCGAAGGAGATCTTCGCGAACAACCCCGATCTCGCCGAGAACATCGTCGAGGGCACGTTGCCGGCCTCGCTGCGTGTGCGGGTGTCCGATCCCGGCCAGTTCGACGCGGTGCTCACCAAGTACGCGACGCGGAAAGATCTGGGGGTGGACGCCTTCAAGGACGACCGCAAGCTCGTGCAGCGGATCTTCAGTGTCCTCGACGGCGTCCGCAACGCGACCTTCGCCATCGCTTCGGTCCTGGCGATCGCCGCGATCCTGTTGATCATCAACACGGTTCAGGTCGCGGCGTTCACCAGACGGACCGAGGTGTCGATCATGCGCCTCGTCGGCGCGACCCGCTGGTACACCCAGTTACCGTTCCTGCTCGAGGCGGTGGTGTCGGCCTTTGTCGGCTCGATGCTGGCCATCGGCGGTCTGTTGCTGGCCAAGAAGTTCTTCTTCGACAACGCGTTACGCGAGCTGTACGGGGTCAGCTTCTTCGCCCGGATCGAGCTGACCGACGTGCTGTTCGTCGCACCCTGGCTGGTGCTCGGCGGAATTGTGTTGGCGGGTGCGACCGCGTATGTCACGCTTCGTGTCTATGTCCGGGAATGATCGGTCCGTCCGGGCGGTTCGGATTGTCGGCTATCGGCAACCGGTCGGTCACCAACAGGGCGATCGACCACACTACGAGGAGGTGAGTGCATGCCGAAGGAAAAGGGACGCAATGTGATCGCGTCCAACCGCAAGGCGCGGCACAACTACGCCATCCTCGACGTCTACGAGGCCGGCGTCGTCCTGGTCGGCACCGAGGTGAAAAGCCTGCGGGCGGGCAAGGCCTCGCTGGTCGACGCGTTCGCGACGATCGACGACGGCGAGGTGTGGCTTCATGCCCTGCACATCGCCGAGTACGGCAACGGCTCCTGGACCAACCACTCGGTCCGCCGCAAGCGCAAACTGCTGATGCACCGACGCGAGATCGACAACCTCGTCGGCAAGATCCGCGACGGCAACCTCACGCTGGTGCCGCTGTCGATGTACTTCAACGACGGCAAGGTGAAGGTCGAACTCGCGCTGGCCCGCGGCAAGCAGGCGCACGACAAGCGCCAGGACATCGCCAAGCGCACCGCCCAGCGTGAGGTCGAACGTGAGGTCGGCCGCCGCGTGAAGGGCATGGGCTGACTCACGCGCCGGTGTCGGCCTGACCCTGTTGCTCAGTCGGCGTTCCCGGCGACGTGTTCGGTCCGTTTTGGTCGTCGGACTCGGAGCCGTTCTCGCCGTCCTGGTTCTGTCGGCCCGGCAGGCCGCCCATCCCGGGCCCACCCATCTGAGGACCACCCATCTGGGGACCGCCGCCCATTCCGGGCCCGTTGCCGCCCTGCTGCCAGACCGCTGCCGGCGACGGCCGCTCGGGCGTCGTGTTGTCCCCGGTGATGTAGCCGGCGCCGAAGCCGAGTGCGCCCGCGACGATGGCCAGCCCGGCTGCACCGGCGATCAGGGCCGACCGGGCCGGTGCGGTCTTCGGGGCCACCGGGCTCGGTTCGCCGACCGGGCCGCGCGAGTCGGGTGAGTTGCCCGCGCTGATGGACTCGTGGGAGTTCGCTCCCGGGGTCGGCTCCGGGCTGATCGGTGTGGTCGCGGCGTCGTCGGATGTCGTGGGTGCCGGCGGGGCCGGGGAGGTGCTGTCGGGGTCGTGTCCGCCAGGGGTCGGGGGCGTCATGTCGGTCTCGCTCTCGTCGGTCGGCCGAGTCCGTCCTCGGCTCACGAGGTCTCCACGATCCCGGCGGTGTCTTGGTCGACGCTGTCGGTCAGCTGTGAATGCGCTGGTGATCGCGGCGAGCGGTAGGCGACCGGTAATGGGAATGAACTCTGAGTGACGAGTTGTTAGACTGAAGTGCTCGCTGACTCCGGTCGGCGGGTCCTACTCGGGGCTGATCGGTTTCGACTTCGTGCGTCGAGATAGGGGAAGCGTGTCGGTGCAGGCTGGAGACCACCGTGAGCGTCGCAGCAACCAATTAAGCGCCGATTCCAATCAGCGCGACTACGCCCTCGCTGCCTGAGTAGCGCCGGCTAGTCTGTCGGCCCGGGTTATGCTCCCAGACCCGGTTGCCGGCATCATCCATGGGAGCTCACCGTTCTCGCCGGTCGCGGGTGAGGTCGGAACATCAAACAGCGACTGGGATCGTCATCTCGGCTTGTTCGCGTGACCGAGAGATCCGAGTAGAGACATAGCGGACTGCACACGGAGAAGCCCTAACAACACGACGGAGGACCCGGGTTCAATTCCCGGCAGCTCCACGAGAAGGCGCCCCACCGGATTCGGTGGGGCGCCTTTCGTTTCGCGCCGGCCGGTTCGCTAACCGGTACTCAGCGCATCGAGCGTCGCGCTCTCGCGATGCTTGCGTCGTTTGGTGACGACGCCGTGGGTCGGGCTGAACAGGTAGACACCGAAGAACGCGATGCCCTGGACGAGGACGACCATCCCGCCGGGGGAGGTGTCCTGGTAGTAGGAGACGTAGAGGCCGATGACCCCGCAGATCGCCGAGATCGCGGGCGCGATGACGAGCATCCGGCCGAAGCGATCGGTGAGCAGTCGGGCCGTCGCGCCGGGGATGATGAGCATCGCGACCACGAGCACGATGCCGACCACCTGCAGCGCGGTCACCGCGGTGAGGGCGAGCAGCGCGAGAAGGGCCGCGCCGAGGAGTTTCGGGCTGAGTCCGATCGCGAAGGCGTGCGTGCGGTCGAAGGCGTAGAGGGTGAAGTCGCGTCTCTTGAGCAGCAGCAAGGTCGCCACGATCGCACCCAGGATCGCGATCTGCACGAGATCCGACGTCGAGACGCCCAGGAGGTTGCCGAAGATGATGTGGTTCAGGTCGGTCTGGCTCGGCGTCACCGAGATCAGCACCAGGCCGAAGGCGAAGAGGGTGGTGAAGACGATGCCGATGGCGGCGTCCTCCTTGACCCGGCCGCCGTCGCGGACAGCGCCGATCAGTGCCACCGCCAGGAAGCCGAAGATCACCGCGCCGATGGCGAACGGCACGCCGACGATGTAGGCGAGGACCACGCCCGGCAGCACCGCGTGCGAGACCGCGTCACCCATCAGCGACCAGCCGATCAGCACGAGCCAGCACGACAACAGCGCACACACGACCGAGGCGATCAGCGTCGCCCACAGGGCACGCGTCATGAACGCGTAGGCGAACGGGTCGAGAAGGATGTCGACGATGTTCACGAGACCTCCTCGTGGCGATCGGTGGCGAGGCGCCCGGACTCGAGGCGTTCGGACTCGAGGCGTTCGAACGTCGGTCGGGCGAGCGGATCGAGCCCGAACGCGCGGACGAGGTTGTCGGTGGTGATCACCTCGGCCGGCGCGCCCTGCGCGATCACGCGGCGCATCAGCAGGATCGCCTCGTCGGCCAGCTCGGGCAGGACCTGCAGATCGTGCGTGGACACCAGGATCGTCGTCCCGGCATCGGCGAGTTCGCGTAGCAGTGCGGTGATGGTCCCCTCGGTGCGTTTGTCGACGCCGGCGAACGGTTCGTCGAGCAGCAGGATCTCGGCTTCCTGTGCGATGCCGCGGGCCACGAAGGCCCGCTTGCGCTGCCCGCCGGACAACTGGCCGATCTGGCGGTCGGCGAAGTCGGTGAGCTCGACGCGTGCGAGGGCTTCGTCGACGGCGTCGTGGTCGGCCCGCTTGGGGCGGCGCGTGAATCCGAGATGGCCGTAGCGACCCGTCATCACGACGTCACGGACCGAGACCGGGAAGCTCCAGTCGATGTCCTCGGACTGCGGCACGTAACCGAGCGCGCCGGCCCGACGCGCCGCGGCGGGGGTCCGGCCGCCGAGCCGGACCGTGCCGGTCGTCGGGGTCACCGACCCCACGATCGTCTTGAACAGCGTCGACTTGCCCGATCCGTTCATCCCGACGAGGCCGCACACCTGGCCGGACGGTACTCGTACCGACGCGTGGTCGAGCGCGAGGATGTCGCCGTACCGTACGGTCACGTCCGTCACCTCGATGGCGGAACCGCTTGTCGCTGAGACGTTCACGTGTTGCTCCCGGTCAGGCCCGACACGATGGTCGCGACGTCGTGGCGGATGAGGTCGAGATAGGTGGGTACGGGGCCGTCGGCCTCGGAGAGCGAGTCGACGTACAGGGTGCCGCCGAACCGGGCGTCGGTCGCGTTCACGACTTGTCGCATCGGGGCGTCGGAGACCGTGGACTCGCAGAACACGCCGGGGACACGGTTCGCCCGGACGAAGTCGATCGTCTCGGCGACCTGTTGCGGCGTCGCCTGCTGTTCGGCGTTGACCGGCCAGATGTAGCGCTCGACGAGTCCGGCGTCGCGGGCGAGATACGAGAACGCGCCCTCGCAGGTGACGAGGGCCCGCTCGTTGGCGGGTAGTCCGGCGAGTGCGGAGGTGAGATCGGTCTGTACCTGCTGGAGCTGCCGCTTGTACGCGGTCGCGTTCGATTCGAAGGTGGCGGCGCCGTCGGGGTCGAGCTCGGTGAACGCGCGCACCATGTTGTCGACATAGATCTGCACATTCACCGGACTCATCCACGCATGCGGATTCGGCTTGCCCGCATAGGCATCCGACGCAATGTCGATCGGTTCGACACCCTCGCTGACGACGACGTGCCGGACGTCGAGGCCGTCGACGAACTGTGCGAACCAGGCTTCGAGGTTGAGACCGTTGTCGAGGACGAGCGACGCGGTCGCGGCCCGGCGGATGTCGCCGGGAGTCGGCTCGTAGCCGTGGATCTCGGCTCCCGGCTTGGTGATCGACTCCACCTGCAGACGGTCGCCGGCGACCTCCGAGGCGATGTCGGCGAGCACGGTGAACGTGGTGAGCACGACCTTCTCGTCGGGCAGCCGACTCGACAGCGTGCATCCTGCGAGGATCGTGCACACGGCAGCAAGCAGTGCCCCGACGGTGACGAACCGGCGACGCACGAGCTTGGGCATGCCGACACTATAGTTTCGGTTCACCGAACTTTCTAGTTCGGGGGCTAATGTGCCCGGGAGCGGCGTCATCGGCGTATCGCGAGGAGATGGAACTCGGCGAAGCGGTGGGTGTCGTCGGCACGCTTCACCGTGCGCCACTCCTCGTCGAAACCAGCGTCGGCCAGGGCCGCCGCCATCCGATCCGGGTGCCAACGCCAGGCGGGCGCCACCCGATGATCGAAATCGACGATCTCGTCGGTGTCGATCGTCTGCCCGGCGACCAGCACGCCGCCGCCGGTGGGCATCCGACCGGCCCAGCCGTCGAGAATGCCGGGAACGGACGCGGGTGGCACATGGATCAGGCTGAAGCGCGCCACGATTGCGGCGACGTCGATGTCGTCGAGCTCCGTCGAGGTCAAATGCGCGTCGTCGAGAACGAAGCGTAGGTCGGCATGCGACGATCTCGCGATCCGCAGCATCTCGGCGCTCGGGTCGACGCCGAGGACATCGAGACCGGCGGAGGCCAATTCCGCCGTCACACCGCCCGGTCCGCAACCCACGTCCAGCACGGTCCCGGGGATCCCGCTCCCGCGAACGTGGTCGACGAAGGACTCGATCACGCGGCGCTGCAGCGCGTTCGAGAACGGCGAGGGGAATGTCGCGGCGTACAGGTCGGCGAGGGCGTCGTAACCGGGCTGGTACCCGGCAGAGTCGTCGCCGGCACTCATGCGATCCGGACTCCGCGCGGCAGCTTTCCCGCAGGGATCCGCAGACGACGTGCCGCGGCAACGTATCCGAGTCCGCCGAGCGCCAGATAGATCCCCAGGCCGACGTACCACGAGTGGCCCATCTCGGACGTCTCATGTGCTGCTTCACGGGCGCGATGGCCGGTGGGGTCGCTCCCGTCGCTGTAACCGTAGGAGATGTCGGCACATGTCCGCGGGCCGATGTACGGACCCGCCCGGACTGCCGACAGGGTCCGTGCGATCTCCTGGGCTGCCGTGCTGTCGGAGGTCCTCATCGGGTGCTGCGGCGGCGAGGAGACGGCGTCGGCCACGATGAAGAACGGATTCGGGGCGAGGAGCCACCAGATGCGGTCGTGGTGGTGGAATTCCTCTCCTCGGGTGACCTCGCGACACGTCCAGATGGGCGTCGGGCTCGATGGGTCGGTCGCCGTCGTGTCGGTGCGGACCACCGAATGCGTCTGCGCGACTGTCGGATACAGCAGGCCGAACACCACCGGCAGGCCGAGCAGGAGGAAGAAGACGGCGGCTTGCGTCAGCACCGCGGACCCTGCCGGTCGCGCCGTCACCGCGGAGAACCCGAGTCCGATCCCCGCGTAGCAAGCGAAGACGAGCGCGAGGACGACCGCGCCGACCACCCCGCGCCAGATCGGCTGGGGCGCTTCGACCAAGCCCCAGATCACATACGGTGCGGCGACGGCGACCAAGGCCATCCCCGCCACCCAACTGCCGATGAGCTTGCCGAGTGCGAGTTGCCAATTGCTGATCGCGGTGTCCTGCACCACGGCCAGGGTCGCGTCCTTGCGGTCACCGTTGATCGTGGTCGCCGCCAGGGTTGGGGCCACGATGATCCCGAGTAGCACCAGGAATCCGATCAGGAGCCCGTACAGATTCGACGCCCACCCGGCGTAGGTGCCGCCGAATGCCCCGACGGCCAGGTACATCGATCCGAAGACGGCGAGGGAGGTCACGACGAAGGCGACGACGAGCGTGGCCTTCCATCTCGTCGTCCGTAGCCGTTGGCGGAGTTCGAGTTCGACGATGACCCCGACCATCCGCCACCACGACGAGAATCGGGCCCGCGGCGAGACATCTGCTTCGTGCGTCTCGGTGGTCATCGGCGCTCCGGGTCGAGTGCGAGGTAGGCATCTTCGATGCCGGAGGACACAGGAGCGAATTCGCTGACCGCCGCACCGGACGACACCACCTGCGCGAGGTGCCGCGCGGCAGCGGACTCGTCGTCGAAGCGAACTTCCCGCGCCTGCCCGGGCGGCTGCCCGACGAGCCGGATCCGCCACACCCCGCCGGCCGCACCGTGCGGTGTGCGGGTTCGGCCCCCGGTCATCAGCACGACGTCGTCGACCATCTCCTCCAGCTCGGAGAGGATGTGCGAGGACACCAGGATGGCGCACCCGTCGTCGGCGAGGCGGCGCAAGTGGCCGCGCAGCTCCATCCGTGACCGCGGGTCCATTCCGGATGCCGGCTCGTCGAGCAGCAGAATCCGGGGCCGGTGCACCAGGGCTCGGGCGAAGCCGAGGCGCTGTTTCTGGCCGCGCGACAGCTCGTGCGCCGGCCGGGTCGCGAAATCGGTGAGATGGACCGACTCGAGCAGTTCGGCGGCGCGTTGCCGCGCCTGGGTGGTGGGCATTCCGTACAGCTTGGCGAAGGTCGTCAGGATCTCGTGCGTCGTGAGGCTTTCCCAGGTGCCGAAGATGTCCGGCATCCACCCCGTCAGTCGACGCATGTCCGCCGGCTTCGCCGGCGCGTCGTCGACCACGATCGCACCGGTGTCGGGGGCGAGCAGGCCGGCGAGAAGCAGGAGCAGGGTGGTCTTGCCCGCCCCGTTGGGCCCCACGAGCCCGGTGATCCTGCCGGATCCGAGTTCGAGGCTCGCATCGGCGACGGCCGTGTGCCGGCCGAAGGTGCGCGAGAGCCCGGTCGCGACCAGTGACATGGCTCGACCGTAGCCGAGTGTCAGATGACCCCGGCCGTCCGCAACGCCGCGATCTCGTCTTCGGGCAGCCCGAGCAATCCGCCGTAGACGGCCTCGTTGTCGCAACCGGGGGCGGGGGGACCGGCGTTGCGGATGCCACCGGGGGTGTCGCTGAACTGTGGCACGACGCCGGGACCGAGGACGGTGCGGTGCGCACGCTCGTCGTAGTGTTCGGCGATCATCCCCCGTGCCTGTAGATGCGGGTCGGCGACCACCTCGGCGACGGAGTTCACCGGTCCGACAACGACTCCCGCGGCACCGAGTACTTCGGTCAGCTTCTCCGGTGTGTACTGCCGCGACCATTCGCCGATCAAATCGTCGAGCTCGTCCTGGTTGCGTCCGCGCGCGGCGTGATCGACGAAGCGGTCGTCGGTCGCGAGCTCGGGTTGTCCCATCGCCGCGCACAGCCGGGCGAACACCGAATCCTGGTTGGCGGCGATGATGACGTGAGTGCCCGCGCTGGTCGGGTAGAGGTTCGACGGTGCGATGCCGTCGAGCCGGGTGCCCGACGGGCCGCGGACGACGCCACCTGCGTCGTAGTCCGCGATGGCCGATTCCTGCACGGCGACACACGATTCGATGAGGGAGGTGTCGACGACCTGCCCCTCGCCGGTCACCGAACGCCGGTACAGTGCCGCGAGGGCGCCCTGCGCGGCGAACATACCGGCCAGGGTGTCGCCGAGTGACAGCGCCAGCCGGGGCGGGAGCTGTCCGGGGTAGCCGTTGAGATACCGCAGACCGCTGGCGGCCTCGGCGACGGAGGCGTACCCGGCTCGTGTCGAATCCGGGCCGGTCTGGCCGTAGCCCGAGACCCGCACCACGACGATGCCCGGGTTGCGAGCGGACAGTACATCCGGGCCGATGCCGAGCCGCTCGAGCGTCCCGGGACGGAAATTCTCGACGATGATGTCGGCCCGTTCGACGAGATCGAGGAACAGCTCGCGCCCTCGGTCCGCCCGCAGATCGAGGGTCACCGCCTTCTTGTTGCGGCCGTGCACCGTCCAATAGAAGCGGTGACCGTCGACCTCCGCCTGTCCCCAGGTGCGGATCGGATCGGGCTTGCCGGGCGGTTCGATCTTGATGACGTCCGCGCCCATGTCACCCAACAGCCGTGCCGCGTGTGGTCCGGCGATGAGCGTGCCCAGTTCGAGGACGGTGACGCCGTCGAGCGGGCCGGCGGGACGGTCGCTCATCGGTCTCGGCGAGGTGTCGGTCATCCAGACAGTGTGGCCGGTCACCCGGCGTGCGCCAAGGGTCGGCCCGGGTGGCCGGCCGATCGCGGTGCGGTCTCGCCTGCTGGCTCGACACACTCGGAACGTTTGAAACAAATCAACCCCGATGTGTCAATGAGTACGAGCCGACGCTAGGGTGTGTGTCGTCGAACACACCGAAGGGGCGGGCAGAACATGGTTGATCAGGCGCCGGGCACGGGACTGCTGCCGGACATCCGGTTGGCGGACATGGTGTCGGGAGTCGCGTCGTTGCGTCGTGACGCTGGCACGATCCTGCGGACCCTACCGGCGATGCTGCCCACACCGCCGACCACGAAGATGTCCATCGGCAAGCGGTTCCAGCAGAGTGCGCAGAAGTACCCCGACCGGGACTTCCTCCGGTTCGAGGGTGCGTCGATCACCTACCGCGAGGCCAATGCTCGGGCCAACCGGCTCGCGGATCTCCTCACTCGCGAGGGTGTCGGGCGCGATGACGTGGTCGCGGTGCTCTCGCGTAATCACCCCGATGTCGTCATCGCGATGTTCGCGATCGTCAAGATCGGGGCGATCTGCGGAATGCTCAACTTCAATCAGCGCGGCGCGGTGCTGGAACACAGTCTCGGACTCATCGAGCCGAAAGTGGTTCTCTATCAGTCCGATCTGCTGGAGGCGCTGGAATCGGTGCCGACCGGATGCCGACCGGAGAAGGAGTTCACCTTCGCCGAACTCGCCACACTGACCGCGCGCTGCTCACCGCTCGACCGGCCGGTCACCGACTCGATCGAGGTCGGGTCGACCGCGATCTACATCTTTACCTCGGGCACAACGGGTTACCCGAAGGCCAGCAAGATGAGTCATTACCGCTGGCTGGTGGCGATGAACGGCATCGGCGGGTTGGGAATCCGTCTGCGCGGCGACGACGTCATGTACACGGCGTTGCCCTTCTACCACAACAACGCTCTCACGATCTCGGTCTCGTCGGTCCTCGCATCGGGCGCCTGCCTGGCCATCGGCAAGCAGTTCTCGGCGTCGAAGTTCATCGACGAGATCATCGAGAACAACGCCACCGCGTTCGCCTGCATCGGTGAGCTGTGCCGCTATCTCCTCGCGCAGCCGCCGAAGCCGACCGATCGCGCGCACCGCCTCCGGCTCGCCGTCGGCAACGGTCTGCGCCCGGACATCTGGGATGCCTTCACCGAGCGGTTCGGTATCGACCGCGTCGTCGAGTTGTATGCGGCGAGCGAGGCGAACATCGGTTTCATCAACGTCTTCGGCTTGTCCAAGACGGCCGGGTTCTCGCCGTTGCCGTACACGATCGTCGAATACGACGACGAGACCGGCGAGCCACTGCGCGGTCCCGACGGGCGGGTGCGGCCGGTCGGGAAGGGTGGTACCGGATTGCTTCTCGCGCAGATCAATTCACGGGTACCGTTCGACGGTTACACCGACCCGGCCGCGACCGAACGAAAGATCGTCCGCGACGCGAAGCGCAAGGGCGACAAGTGGTTCAACAGCGGCGACGTCGTCCGCGATCAGGGCTTCTCGCACATCGGCTTCGTCGACCGCATCGGTGACACCTTCCGCTGGAAGGGCGAGAACGTGGCCACCACCGAGGTCGAGGCGGTGCTCGACGCGCACCCCGCCGTCGAGGAGGCGGTCGTGTTCGGTGTGCCCGTTCCGGGGGTCGACGGCAAGGCCGGCATGGCGGCGGTGAGCCTGCGCGACGGCGAGACCTTCGACGCCGACGGTCTCGCCCGACACGTTCGCGACGGTCTGCCCGCGTACGCCGTGCCGCTGTTCGTCCGGATCGTCGAGGCGCTGGAACACACCTCGACGTTCAAGAACATGCGCACCGAACTCCGCAAGCAGGCCTACGGGCAGACCGGCGACGATCCGCTCTACGTGCTCGTCGGGGAGAAATACGTCGAGTTCTATCCGGAGTTCGTCGAGGAGTTGGCCGGCCGGCCGACGCGCTGAGGTCAGGCACCGCGCAGCGCGGACAGGCGCTCGCCGACGAAGTCGAGCGCGCTGCGCTGCCAGAGCCCGATGTGATCGAGCATGGCGTGACCGCCGCCGGGGACCGGGATGAACTCGGCGTCGATTCCGAGTGCCGAGAGCTCGTCGATGCCCTTGCGGGTCCGTTTCGCGAGCGTGCGCGTGTCGGCGTCGCCGTGCACCGCGACGACCCGCGCGCCGGGCTGGATGTGTCGCCAGTCGGCGAACTGCCACCACGGCGCCAGGCCGAGGACGCCGATGACCCGGCGGTCGGCGGCGAGATGGGCGGCCACGCGTCCGCCCATCGAGTGTCCGATCGCGACCACCGGCACGCCCGGGTGCCGTCGGCAGATCTCGTCGAGTGCCGCACGGGCGGGGAGCAGAGGCGAGTTGTCGTCGCCGTTCCAGCCGTACACGCGGTAGCCGACCTGGTGGACGCGCACCGACCGGCCGAATCGCAGTCGCAGCGACCAGGTGAACGGGTACATGCGCAGGGCGGACGGCTGCCAGGGACTGAACGGTTTGTGGCTGTTGTCCGTGCCGCCCGGCAGGACGAGCACGAGCAGGCTGGGGGATCGGCGTCCGGGGGACAGCAGTCCCGACAATCCGGCGATCAGCATGTGTGCAGGCCCCTTCGATGCGACGTCGACGATCGTCCCACCGTAGCGATTCGGTATCCGGGTCCGGACGGATCGGTTCGTCGACCGGGCGAACGGCGTGTGGAGTGGCACAATCGCGGTCATGGCACATCCTCGCGCTGGTACCTTGGCCCTGCCCGAAGACCTCGTCGACGTGGACGCCCTGGCGCGTGCCTATTACGACAACACACCCGACCCGTCGGACCCGTTGCAGCAGGTCGTGTTCGGGACGTCGGGGCATCGCGGATCGAGCTTCGACAACGCGTTCAACGAGGCCCACATCCTCGCGACGACGCAGGCGATCGTCGACTACCGCCGCTCCGCCGGGATCTCTGGTCCGCTGTTCATCGGGTTCGACACCCACGCTCTCTCGGTCCCCGCCTGGCGCACCGCACTCGAAGTGCTCGCGGCCAACGAGATCACCGTCTACACCGCCGAGAGCGACTCGTTCACACCCACGCCGGCGGTCAGCCGCGCCATCCTCATGTTCAACCAGGACAACCCGGGGGTGCTGTCCGACGGCATCGTCGTGACGCCGTCACACAATCCGCCGCGGGACGGCGGGTTCAAGTACAACCCGCCGACCGGCGGTCCCGCAGACACCTCGATCACCTCGGTCGTCGCGGCGCGGGCGAACGAACTGCTCGAGCAGAAGCTCGACGGTGTCGCGCGCATCCCGTTCGAGCGTGCGCGCGGCAGCGAGTTCGTGCACGACTACTCGTTCCTCCTCAACTACATCGACGGACTCGGCGATGTGGTCGACATGCGGGCGATCCGCGATGCCGGCATCCACATCGGCGCCGACCCGCTCGGCGGCGCGTCCGTCGGCTATTGGGCGCTGCTGGGCCTCCGATACAACCTCGAACATCTGACGGTCGTTAATCCGACGGTGGACCCGACGTTCTCGTTCATGACGCTCGACACCGACGGCAAGATCCGGATGGACTGTTCGTCGGCCAACGCGATGGCCTCGCTCATCTCCTCCCGTGATTCCTACGACATCGCGACCGGCAACGACGCCGACTCGGACCGGCACGGCATCGTCACGCCCGACGCCGGTCTGATGAACCCCAACCACTACCTGGCCGTCGCGATCGACTACCTCTTCACGCACCGGCCGCAGTGGTCGGAGTCGGCGGCCGTCGGCAAGACGCTCGTGTCGTCGTCGCTGATCGACCGGGTGGTCGCCGGGATCGGACGACCGCTGCTCGAGGTTCCCGTCGGCTTCAAGTGGTTCGTCGACGGCCTGCTGAACGGTCGCGTCGCCTTCGGTGGTGAGGAGAGCGCCGGGGCGTCGTTCCTGACCTTCGACGGCAGCCCGTGGTCGACCGACAAGGACGGCATCATCATGGCGCTGCTGGCGTCGGAGATCCTCGCGGTGACGGGCAAGTCGCCGTCGCAGCGCTACGCCGAACTCGCCGAGGAGTACGGGACGACGGCGTACGCGCGGATCGACGCGCCGGCCAGCCGGGAGCAGAAGGCGGTGCTGTCGAAGCTGTCGCCGGAGCAGGTGACGGCGACGGAACTGGCGGGCGAACCCATCTCGGCGATCATGACGACCGCACCGGGCAACGGCGCCCCGATCGGCGGCCTGAAGGTCACGACGGAGAACGCCTGGTTCGCGGCTCGTCCCTCGGGGACCGAAGACGTCTACAAGATCTACGCCGAATCCTTCAAGGGCGCAGACCATCTCGCGCAGGTGCAGAGCGAGGCGCAGCACGTCGTCGACGCGGCGCTGGGGGCGTGAGCGAGTAGCGGGACGGCGGTGGTGGTCACCGCCCCGGTCCGGCCGGACGTTCCCTCAGACAATTTTCAGCGCGGCGCCGTTATTGTCGGAATGTGAGCAAGAAGCGCAAGCCGGGAGCATCGGTGCCCCGCACCACCAACTCGAAGTATCAGCCGAGCGCGCCGTCGAACACGATGACCTACGTGCTCGGCGGCATCGCGGTCCTGGTGATCGCGGGCCTCGTGATCGGCGGGATCTGGTGGAGCGGACGCGATCAGGGTGACACCGATCAAGCCGCGCTGGCGTCGAGTTCGACGATGATCGTCGGTCCCGAGACCGCTCCGCTCATCGACGTCTTCGAAGACCCGATGTGTCCGGTGTGCAAGGTGTTCGAGCAGCAGTCCGGACCGGCCATCACCAAGGCCGTCACCGAGGGCAAACTCCGCGTGCGCTACCACACGCTGCACTTCTTGAACTCGCGGTCGGCGACCGGTGACTACAGCTCGCGGGCTGCCGGTGCGCTGACCTGCGTGGCCGACGAGCAGAACACCGATCTGTTCCTGCGATTCCACAGCGCGCTGTTCGCCGCCCAGCCGCCCGAGGACGGCACCGGCAACATCACCAGCCCCGAGCTCGCGCGTCTCGCCACCGAGCAGGGCGCGACGCCGGCCACCGCCACGTGCATCACCGACAATGCGAAGGTCGCCCAGGCCGAGGAGAACGCGCAGAAGTCGACCGACGAACTGTCGAAGGCGACCGGCGGCCAGGTCGGCACCCCGACCGTGCTGCACGACGGCGAGCCCGTCAACGGCGTCCTCGAGGGCACCGGTTGGCTCGACAGCATCCTGGGTGGTGGCAACTCCTGAGTCGCGTGACGCCGACTCGACACCGATCGGGTCGGCGTCCTGGCGATTTGGCTGGTATCGCCGAGATGGTGTAACTTCGCCAGTGCCCTTGAACAGGGCGGAACAACAAAATACGGGGCTATGGCGCAGCTGGTAGCGCACCACACTGGCAGTGTGGGGGTCAGGGGTTCGAGTCCCCTTAGCTCCACCGAACGAAGCCCGTTCCGACTGATGTCGGAACGGGCTTCGTCGTTGGTGGGATAGAGCCTGTCGAACCGAGTTGCGTAGTGACAGCTAGGCGCTCTACGGAGGCGGCGACGTGTTCTAGCTACCGGATTCGAAGTAGGGTGCGATATCCCTGACGAAATCGGTTGTGCCAGAGGCTGCGAGAGCATCGAGGAACTGTTCGGTGGTCACCGGTGGGCGACGACGCTTGTCGGCGGTTTGGGCTACAGAGGCCACCGCACGCGCCGGATTGCGGTGGAGTAGGTCCAACAGGAACTGGTCGGAGCTGCGTATGTGCAGCCCCAGCGGCTCCACAACTGCTTTGGGAAAATGCTGGATGTTGTCGGTGACGATCGCGGCCGCGTGGCCTCTCACGGCGGCTGCGACAACGTGTCGGTCGTCGGGATCGGGCATTCCTGAGATTGCCGTTTCAAGTGGTTCCCAGCCTTCGACGCACGCGTCCTCGAAGGCATCGTTCATTGCATCGACCCGCAAGCGTGCGGTCGTCTCTGAGACTCGTCCTTTTGTCGCCCGATTGATACCGCGCACCGTCTCGTCCATGATGCGGTTGCTCCACAGAGGGTAGAACGCCCGGTGCTCGGCGAAGGTGAGCAGCAGATCGGCCTTGTGGATCGGCACCAGGACACACGCGTCGAGCATCACGCGAAACCCCGCCACTACCGCTTGCGCTCCTCGGCAATCTCGCGGCGAGATGTGCGCATGGCTTCCCGGTAGTCCTCGGCGGGCACGTCGTACAGACCGCTGTCTTCGGCGTCATCGACGAGAGCTTGCAGTGCCCCGCGCCGCTCGATTGCGCGCTGTGACTGATACTCGAGTAGATCGCCCAACTTCACGCGCCGGTGTCGGCTGCCTTCTACGGTCTCGAAGGGGATTCTGCCGCTCTCCAGCAGTTTGATGAGAGTAGGGCGGCTGATGCCGAGGTAGTCGGCCGACTCCTGCGTCGAGAGTTTCTGGTCGACCGGAGCGACAACGACCGCGCGGTGCGCGCGCATCGCATCCACGATCTGTGTCAGCGTCCGATAGACCTCGAGTGGGAGAGGAACTTCTTCACCGTCGGGCCCGACGAGCGCGGCGGGCTCGTGGTGGTGATCGAGGAACCGCGACAAATCCATGAGGGCGTCGAGGTCGGGGGCGTCGGTCGGGGGGAAGAATGTTCCTGTTCTGCGCGGTGCGGTAGTCGGGCTCATCTGACAAGTTTGCCGACTAATCGAAATATCCGCAATCCCTTGGTGGCTGTATTGGCAGCTTGGGGTCAGCGGTTCGAGTCCCCCTGGCTCCACCGAACGAAGCCCGTTCCGACCGATGTCGGAACGGCCTTCGTCGTCGAACGGGTCCGGTCAGTCGTGCCCGATGCCCACGGGCATGGGGAGGATCTCGACGCGGGCGAGGCCCGAGGTGACGGCCGGGTCGGCGGCGCTGATGGCCCGGACATCGTCCTCGGAGTCGGCGCGCACCACGCCCAGGCCCCAGTTGCCGGCCGGGTCGAGGACGGGACCGAAGATCACGGCGGTGCCGTCGGCGAGCAGCCCCGACCAGTACGCGCCGTGGCGGCCCATGATGGCGGCCTCGTCGTCGGACATGTCGCCGGGACCGAAGGTGGGACGCGGCGGGACGAGTTTGTACACGAAGTGGGTCATGTTCTGACGCTCTCTCTTCAGGGGTGGGTCGATTCGATGACGTCGACGCAGGCCGCCAGGGCGGCGGCCCAGCCGCCGGAATACGCGCCGGAGCTGTAACCGCCTGGCGCGGCGCAGTCTTCGCGAAGCTGTTCCTCGCTCAGATGCTCCCAGCCGCGGTGTTCCACGGACACCCGCGTCAGAGCCGGACCGAGCGAGGTGAACGACAGCTCGACCTCGGTCGGCTCGGGAGTGTTCAGCCACGACATGACGAACCGACTCGGGGGTTCCCACACCGCCAATCGACCCCATTCGGCGGTCGTGCCGTCGTCCCAGGTCTCATAGACCCGGCCGCCGGTGAACTCGTCGATGGTCACCGTCCGTGCCCGGTCCCCGCCGATCGACATCGGCTGCAGCGGCCACCAGACCCCGATGGTCCGGACAAAGGTGGTGAAGACGTGGTCGAGATCGCTACGGACGGTGGTGGATTGACGTATCGGCGGCCGTCGGAGCGGGAGAACGGCACCGCCATCGCGACTTCCGGCGTCGGCGACCTCGCGTTCACCCGGCACGGTTCACCTCGTCGGCGTCGGTCAGTCCGCGTTCGGCCTCGACCAGTTGCCGCGCGACGTCGAGAGATGACGCCCACATGTCGTCGAGCAGGTCGCGTAGTCGGTCGATGCCCTCGGGTCGGGCGCGGTAGATGCGTCGGGTCCCCTCGCGGCGTTCGGCCAGCAACCCGGCGTCTTTCAACACCGTGATGTGCTGAGAGATCGCGGTGCGGCTGACGTCGAACCGGGCGGCGATGTCGCCCGCGGACAGCTCCTCGCCGGAGACGAGTTCGAGGATGGCGCGGCGGCGGGGCTCCGCCATCGCGCGCAGGGCCTCGTCGACGCCTGGGGACTTGTCGGTCACGCCCAGAGTCCGATCGAGTTGCCGTCGGGGTCGGCGAACATCGCGAATCTGCCGTACCCATCCGGGAGGTCCGTGGGCGGCACGAGTGCCTTGCCACCGAGCGTCTCGGCCCGGTCGAGGGACGCCTGCAGATCGTCGACGCGCATGTAGACACTCACCCCGCTGGTCCCGCCGGGTTCGGACACGGCGCCGATGCCGCCGGAGACGGCGCCGTCACCTGCGCCGGTGTCGACAAGCGAGTATTCCGGGCCGGAACTGTCGTCGATGGTCCAGCCGAACAGATCGCGATAGAACGCGGTGAGACGGGTGGGGTCATGCGAGGTGATCTCGAAGAATGCGACTGGTGCTCCCATGAGGACTCCTTGTGCCGGTATGTGTCGGTAATGGCTAACGTTAGCGATTGCTGACGGAACACGCAAGGGTGTGGAGAGCCATGACCGGTCTCGGCCTGTGCCCTAGAGTCCAGCCATGGGTGTCGCACTGTCGTCGGAGGTCGTATGGGGGATTCGGTGAGTCACGACCGGCCGTGGCGGCGCCCGGGTGCTCTCCGCTACGGCCTGCGGCGGGTGCGGAACGCCGTACGTCCGCCGGTGACCATCTACCCGCCACCCGACGACATGATCAAGGATGCCGACGTCCCGGTGGTGATGCGCGACGGGGTCACCCTGCGGGTCAACGTGTATCGGCCGGCGGGGGATGGTCCGTTCCCGGTCCTGCTCTCGGCGCACCCCTACGGCAAGGACGCGCTGCCGGTCCGGACGCGGTTCGGGTGGAAGATCAACTTCCAGTACCGGATCATGAATCAACCTGCGCCGTATCGCGTTTCGAGTGAGACGGGCTGGGAGGCGCCCGACCCCGCGGTCTGGACCTCGCGGAGCTACGTCGTCATCAATGCCGACCTGCGCGGCGCGGGGACCTCGGAGGGAACCGGATCGCTGCTCTCCGACGCCGAGGCCCTCGATGTCCACGACCTGATCGAGTGGGCCGGCCGGCAGTCCTGGTCGACCGGAGCGGTCGGCATGCTGGGCGTGTCGTATCTCGCGCTCTCGCAGTACAAGGCGGCCGCACTCCACCCGCCCCACCTCGCGGCGATCTGTCCGTGGGAAGGGTTCACCGACCTCTACCGCGACTTCATGAAGCCCGGTGGAGTCGACGAGAGAGGGTTCTCCCGCATCTGGGCTCTCGTCACCCGGAAGGCCGCCCGGTTGTCGGAGGACATCGGTGCCGAACGCCGCCGCCACCCCCTGCGAGATGACTGGTGGCAGAGCAAGACACCGAATCTTACGGCCATCGAGGTGCCGATGCTGGTGTGCGCCAGTTTCTCCGACAGCAATCTGCACAGCGCGGGTTCGATGCGTGCGTTCGAGCGGGCCGGGTCGGCTCACAAGTACCTGTACACCCACCGCGGACCGAAATGGGCGACGTTCTACAGCGACGACGCGGTGGCGACCCAGCACGCGTTCTTCGACCGACACCTGCGCGGGGACACGACCAGGACCCTGCCACGGGTCCGCCTCGAAGTCCGGGGGTCGCGGACCGAGGTCACCGATGTACGCGAGGAACATGAGTGGCCGCCGGCGGCGACCACGTGGACCGAACTGCTACTCGCCGACGGTGATCGTCTGACCCGGGTCACCGGGGGAGGCGTGGCGAGTGGTTCGTCGGTTCTCGACCTGCGCGGGGCCGGGCTGGCCTACGACCTTGCCATCGATTCTCATCTCGAACTCTCCGGACCGATGAGTGCTCGACTATGGGTCAGCCTGCCGCGCGGTGGGGATGCGACGTTGTTCGTGGCAGTGGAGAAATGGGCCGGAACGCGGTGGGTCCCGTTCGAGGGTTCGTACGGATACGGCCGGGACCGCATCGTGACGGGTAGGCAGAAGCTCTCCCTGCGAGCACTGGACCGCGATGCATCGTCGGTGGCCCGGCCGGTGCACAGCTTCGACCGCGTTCAGTTGCTGGAGCCCGGTCAGATCGTGGAGATAGAGGTCGGACTCGGTTCGTCGGCAACATCTTTCATGCCCGGCGATCGCCTGCGGCTGGTGCTCGCGGGACGGAACATCGACCGGGGCAACCCGTTGACCGGACATTTCCCCGCCCGCTATCAGACCGGTCCCCGCGGAACGTGTCGGATTCATCGGGGCGGAGATCATCCCTCGATGCTGACGGTGCCGCTGATCGAGGCGACGAATCCGGCGGCCGGTCTGAATCCGTGACGACAGCTGAGGAGAGTACGTGGTGACGACCGAACCCCCGACCTGGCTGCTACTGCCGGGAACCCCGCTGTCGCCGGCGGTGTGGGACGGCGTGCGTGCCGAGCTGGCCGAGTACGGACACGTGATCACGCCTGCGATCAGCCCGCCGCCGGGTTATGCGGATGACGATCTACCCGCGCGGCTCGCCGCCGGGGTCGCGGAATCGGTTGCGTCCGAGGCGCCCTGGCATGTGGTGGGACATTCCTTCGGCGGACAGGTGGCCCTGGAACTCGCGATCCGGCGCCCCGAGCTCGTCTCCCGCCTGACGCTGCTGTGCACCCGAGACACGCCCTTCCCGGCATTCGACGCTGCGGCAGCCGCCGTCGAGGCCGGCACCGTCGATGTCGACGGCACACTCGGACGCTGGTTCAGCGCAGACGAGTTGCGCAACGATGGACCGGTCGTCCGCTACGCTCGCGAAGCCGTGGCCGCCGCGGACCACGCGTCCTGGGCGTCGGCGCTGCGCGCGATCGCCCACTTCGACTGTTCGCAACGCACCGCGTCGATCTCGTGCCCGGTGACCGTGGTCGCGGCCGAACACGACACGGTGTCCGACGTCGCCTCCATGAAAGCCATGCATCAGCGGATACCGGGATCGGGCTTCATCGTCCGCGCCGGGGCCTGGCATATGAGCATCTTCGACGACCCGGCCGCGGTGGCGCGAATCCTCCTCTGACGACCGGCGAATCTCGACCGTCGGGCTTCAGGTCGCGTCGGCGATGATCTGCCGCTGGGCCGTGAACATCTCGGCCAGATTGTTGCTGACCGTGGTGTCCATCGCGGGCGGGGCGTCGTCAACCGTGTTGTGCGTGACCGTGAACGACACGCCCCGCTCTTCGCCGACCACGATGATCCCGGCGAGGTGAACCTCGATCGCACCGACCTCGTACTCGCCGGTCATCCGGACCGCTTTGTAGTCACCGTCGATCGGCAGCTCGACCTTCTCGAGCGCGAGAGTGACCGGGACGTCGCCGTCCTCGAGGGTCAGCGTGAAAGACGAACAGGCGGAGACGATCTCGTCGAACTCGTCGTAACCGTTGTCGGCCGGCTTGGTCACGTCGGCACTGTAGTTGTCGAGACCGAAGAGTATCTCACTGGACGACGAGGTCTCGGTGAGCTCGCGCTCCGCGCGTTCGTTGCCGGTCTGCTGAGACTGGACCAGCGTCGCACACTTCTCGTTGTCCACGGTGCTGCCGTTGTCGTCGGTACTGCCGGTCTCCGTGCTGAATTCGCCCGTGATGTCCGGGAACTGGTCTTCGGGCAGCACCAGTTGGAGGGCCGAGGCGGTCGGGATCGACGGTTCGTCGTCGCCACCACCGCGCAGGGTCAGCGCCAGCACCACCGCCACCACGACGATCAGTACGAGGACCAGTCCGCCGCCGCCGATGAACCACCACTTCTTGCTCCCGCTCTTGGCCGGCGGGGGCGGTTGCTGACCGAACGGCTGGCCATACGGTTGTTGGCCGTACGGCTGCCCACCGTACGGACCCGGGTTCGGCGGCTGGCCGGGAGCCGGCTGCGGCCCGCCGGGTTGGTGACCGCCAGATGGCGGCCAGCCGGGTTGCTGCGGCCCCTGCGGACCCATTGCGGTCGGCTGGTTGGGGTCGTAGGGACTGCCCACGGTCGGCTCCTCCTGGTCGGTGACCTCGGGAGATTACCGCGCTTCGATGGGGGCATCGCCGGGTTTCATGCGACCGAATGAGCGACGTCCGGCGGACGGGTCCGGACGTTCACAGGAGCGCGGGCGGTGGGTATTTCGGTTCGTACAGCGTGATCTCCCCGGCGCCGGGGACCTTGACCCGGACAGTCACGCCCCAGCCCTCATCAGTCGGGGTGCCGGCGAACTCGGCGCCCCGGCCGGCGAGTTCGCGCATGGTGGAGTCGAGATCTTCGCACATGAACGACACGTCGAACTTCTGATCGGTGCGCCCGGCGCTTCCCTCGTGCTCCCAGGCATTCGGGTGCGCTCCGAGTTCGCTGGGACCGGTCTGGAAGATCAGCCAGCCGCCGCCCGTGTCGACGTGCGGGAAGCGCAACACGTCGCGGAAGAAGGCGCGGGCGGCGTCCGGGTCGTCGCAGTAGATCAGTGTGTGCACCGCGGTGATCATGGCGATCAGAGTAGTCCGGCCGCGGGAGTCGAACCGGCGTTGTTCGCAGAAGCCGGAACCGGCTCCCAGCGCTGAATCTCCGTCCCCGTGAGTCGGCGCGAAGGGCAATATACCCTTCAAACCTGTTGAGGGGGAGCCAAATTCGCTGGGAGGACGATCCCGCGTCGGTTTGCTGGCCCTTCGTGGCTCGTCGCTAACGCTCCTCACACCTCCGGGAGCAGGGCTGGGACCTGCGGGTTTACAGTCTTTCGGATGAGGCAGTAAGGGGAAGGTCAGCTCACCGCCTTGGCGACCAGCGTCGCGATGGTCTTTTCCGCCTCGGTGTCCAGGGTGCTGACCGCGAACGACGTCGGCCAGAATCCGCCGTCGTCGAGGCTCGCGTTCTGGGTGAACCCTAAGGTGGAGAACCGCTCCTTGTCGTCGTGCCCGCTGCGGAAGAAACACACGACCTTGCCCTTCAGCGCGTAGGCCGGTTGCCCGTACCAGAGCTTCGGCGCGAGGTCCGGCGCGGTCGTGGTGACGATCGCGTGGATGCGTTCGGCCAGCGCGCGATCGGCCGGGTCCATGCTCTCGAGCTTCGCGAGCAGATCCAGTTCCTCGGCCGCCTTCTTGTTCCCGCGCCCGCGGGTCTTCTCCTTCTCGAGCTCCGCGGCGCGCTCCTTCATCGCGGCCCGTTCCTGATCGGAGAATCCTCCAGAGCTGCCCATTCGCGTTTCCTTCGTGGTCGACGGCCTCGGGGCCGAGGCAGCATTCACGGTAGTCCGCGGCGGGTCGAGGGGCTTCTCGATTCCGAACCGGTCAGAGGTCTCGACGCGGACTCACACCCGCCCACGCAAGATCGCGTTCCAGTACAGGCGCGGGAGGGCATATCGGTCGAAGGCCCACGCACTCCGGCGCGGTTTGAGCGGGTCGATGACCGACGGCAATGAGGACGTGACGGTCCCGTCGCGGTCGAACTCGGCGGCGATCAGATGATGTGCGTCCGTCGCGATCGGAGCGACGGTGTACCCGTCGTAGGCGGTGAGCTCCTCACCGGCCCGCGCGGCCGCGATGTTGTCTGCGAGCACCGAGATCTGCCGGCGCAGCCCGCCGCCCGATGGGTCGGTCGCGATCGCGGCGCCGTCACCGGCTCCCCAGATGGACGGATGGGTGCGGTGACGCAGCGTGTTGGGATCGATGTCGACGAGCCCCCGGCCGCGGGCGCCGGCCAGGCCCGAGTCGGTCACCAGGTCGGCGCCTCGGAAGGGCGGGACGAGGTGCAGCATGTCGTAGTACACATCTCGGGTGGCCGAGCCGGTGACGACGGTGACCCGGCGATCGACCGGATGTAGTCGTACGGAACTGTCGAGCAGCACGCGGACGCCGAGTTCGTCGAGGCACTCCGAGAGGCGGGCGTCGAGGGCCGCGACTCCGAGCAGATGGGGCCGGTCAACGATCAAGGTGATGTCGAGCGACTCGAGGATGCCTCGACGCCGCCAGTGGGCGGCGGCCAGGAAGAGTGGTTTGAGTGTGGTCCCGGTGCAGCTGACCGGCGGACGCGGGACGGTGAACACGGCCCGTCCACCCCGCGGCATCGAGGTGACGAGATCCCAGGTCTGTTCGGCCCGGTCGAGATAGTTGCTGGCCACCGCCGGGTCGGCGATCGCGAGCTCGATCCCCGGCATCGCGTCGTGATCCGGTACGAGTCCGACGGCCAGGACGAGGTCCCGGTAGCCGATGTCGGCGCCCGAGACGCAGCGGACCGTCCGCTTTCCCGCGTCGACGACGACGGCGGTGTCGCGCAACCACGTCACCCCGTCCGGCGTCACCGATCGCTGCGTGCGCTCGGCGTCCTGCAGCGTCGCCTGACCTCCGCCGACGTAGGAGAGCAGTGGGCGGTACGTGTGGACGGCCTGCGGTTCGATCACCGCGACATCGGTGACGCCCAGGCGCAGCAGTCGCGCCGCCGCGCTGAGGCCGGCGTTTCCGCCGCCGACGATGACGACGTCGAAGTGTCGGGTCTCGCGAGATGAGGTCATGCGGGTCAATACCCGGCCGGGCGCTCGGGAAAACCGGGGGAGCCGGCTGCCGCGTGCCGGGGCCGCCTCGGCCGGGTCCTCGTGGTCCGAGAGCTGGGTGCGACCATGGACCGATGACCGCCACGCTCGTCGCCAAGGACGTCGCCGGGGGATATGCCCACCGCGTCCTCTTCGACCACCTCGATCTCACGGTGGCACCCGGCGACGTGATCGGCGTGGTCGGTGCGAACGGTGCCGGGAAGACCACGCTGCTGCGGGTACTCGCCGGTGATCTCGCGCCCCTGGAGGGGACGGTGACCCGTGCACCGTCCGACGCTTTCGTCGGATGGTTGCCGCAGGAGCACGAACGGGTTCCCGGTGAGGTGGTGCGCGCGTACGTCGCCCGCCGGACGGGGTGCGCGGCGGCGACGACCGCGATGGACGCGGCGGCGGACGCGTTGGCCGACCCCGACGCCGCGGCGCCGGGAGATCCGGCCGAGACGTATGCGGCCGCGCTCGACCACTGGTTGGCCACCGGGGCGGCCGATCTCGACGAGCGGCTGCCCGCGGTCCTCGCCGACCTCGGGCTCGGTGACGGTGTCATCGACCCGGATGCCACCCTGATGGCGGATCTGTCCGGCGGCCAGGCCGCCCGGGTCGGGCTCGCCGCGCTGCTGTGCTCGCGCTTCGACATCGTGCTCCTCGACGAACCGACCAACGACCTCGATCTCGACGGTCTCGCGCGCCTGGAGGAGGTCGTGGCCGGCATGCGGGGCGGCGTCGTCCTCGTCAGTCACGACCGAGAGTTCCTCGCGCGCAGCGTCACCCGGGTGCTCGAACTCGACCTCGCGCAGCACACCAACACCGTGTACGGCGGCGGCTACGAGAGCTACCTCGAGGAGCGTGCCGTCGCCCGCCGTCACCGTCGCGAGGAGTACGAGGAGTTCGCGGCCAGGAAGGCCGACCTCGTCGCACGCGCTCGGACCCAGCGTGAATGGTCGAGCCAGGGTGTCCGCAATGCCATCCGGAAAGCGCCGGACAACGACAAGATCCGACGCCGCGCCGCCACCGAGTCCAGTGAGAAGCAGGCGCAGAAGGTCCGGCAGATGGAGAGCCGGATCGCTCGGCTCGACGAGGTCGCCGAACCGCGCAAGGAATGGGTCCTCGAGTTCACCATCGGGTCCGCGCCGCGCTCCAGCTCAGTGGTCGCCACCCTCAATGAAGCGGTCGTGCGAAAGGGGGATTTCGTGCTGGGCCCGGTGTCGTTACAGGTGAACGCCGGCGAACGCATCGGCATCACGGGCCACAACGGTGCCGGCAAGACGACGCTGCTGCGGCTACTGCTCGGTCGCGTTGAACCCGACGAGGGGACCGCGCGACTCGGTGCCAACGTCGCGATCGGCGAGATCGACCAGGCGCGTGGCCTGTTCACCGGTCCCCGGCCGCTGGCCGAACGGTTCGAAACGCTGGTCCCCGAATACTCCACCGCGGACGTGCGGACGTTGCTCGCCAAGTTCGGCCTGCGGGCCGATCACGTGGACCGGCCGGTCGGAGAGCTGTCACCCGGCGAACGCACGCGGGCCGGACTCGCCCTGCTGCAGGCGCGGGGCACCAATGTCCTCGTCCTCGACGAGCCGACCAACCACCTCGACCTGCCGGCCATCGAGCAACTCGAGTCCGCCCTCGATTCCTACGACGGCGCAGTGCTTCTCGTGACCCACGATCGGCGCATGCTGCAGAACGTGCGCGTCGACCGGCACTGGGACGTCGACGGCGGCCGGGTCGGCGAGCGCTGAGTTCTCTCAGCCCGCGAGCCGGGTGTCTACCCCACGCACGTCCGCGGGCAGATCCTCCTCGGCGCTCCCGAGTCCGAGGTGCTCGCGCAGGGTCGTGCCCTCGTACTCCGTGCGGAACAGGCCGCGGCGCTGCAACTCCGGCACCACGTAGTCCACGAAATCGTTGAAGGTGCCCGGGGTTTGCGCACTCGACACGATGAACCCGTCGGCCTCACCGCCGGTGAAGGACTCCTCGATCTGATCCGCGACATCGGCGGCCGTGCCGACGAACTGCGGCAGCAGCACTCCCTGGGCGTAGAGCTTGCCGATGTCGCGGAGGGTGAGACTGTCCCGCTCGGAGAGGCGTCGGGCGACGTCGAACAGCCCCTGTGTGCCGCTCACCTGGACGTCTTCGACGGGAGCGTCGAGATCGTAGGCGGAGAAGTCGTGGTCGGTGTGAACCGACAGCGTGATCAGGCCGGAGATCGGATCGGCGAGTTCGTTGTGGAACGCCTGCTTCTCCCGGGCGATCGACTCGGTCTCGCCGATGAACGGGATGAACGCCGGGAAGATGTTGACGTGGTCGGGATTTCGGCCGAAGTTCACCGCCCGCGACTTCACGTCGTCGTAGTAGGCCCGGCGTCCCTCCGGGGTCGGGTCGATCTCGAAGATCGCCTCCGCCCACCGCGCGGCGAAGTCCTTGCCGGTGTTCGACGACCCCGCCTGGATGAGTACCGGGCGATGCTGCGGTGAGCGGGGCTGGTTGAGCGGACCCCGCGTGCGGTAGTGCGTGCCTTCGTGGTCGACGGTGTGGATCTTCGACGGATCCGCCCAGACGCCGGACTCCTTGTCGGCGGTGACGGCGTCGGCATCCCAGCTCGACCACAGCTTGATCGCCGTGCTGACGAACTCCTCGGCACGCACGTACCGCTCGTCGTGTCGGACGTGGTCGTCGAAGCCGAAGTTCTGCGCCTCGGCCTGCGACAGCGACGTCACGGTGTTCCACGCGATCCGTCCGCGGGTGAGGTGATCGAGGGAACCGAAGACGCGCGCGAGTTCGTAGGGGTGAAAGTAGGTGGTGGACTTGGTGACCGCGATACCGAGTCGCGTGGTGACGGCGGCGATGCTCGCCGCGACCAGGCTCGGATCGATCGTCGCGGCGGCCTGAGTGCCGCGCCGGAAGGGTTCGGACTGGTCGCCGCCGAACCGGACCGGTGCGGCGAGCAGGTCGGCGAAGAAGGCGAAGTCGAACTTGCCGCGTTCGAGGATGCGGCCGACCCGGTGGTAGTGGTCTGGCCCGAAGTAGTCGGTCTCCGACCCGGGATGACGCCATGCGGCGTGCGAGTGGGTGACGGGGGAGGCGATCAAGAAACCACCGAGGTGGAGCTGACGGGTCACGAGTGGGGTCCTTCGGGGTTCGGCATCGCGGAGTCGGTCCGATGGCGGCGACGCGCGACGGATGCGGCGAGACGGTCGGGACAAGTCAAGGCGCTGGGTCAGCCGGCGGCCAGGGTTGAGCCCGTCGTGATCGCAACAGACCCTTGACATACAACCAATTGGTTGTATGTTTGAGACGTGGCCGAGAACGCAGGCGAACCGACAGACGAGGACCGGGCCGACGCCCTGTTCCACGCGCTGTCGGACCGCACCCGTCGTGACATCCTGCGACGCGTGCTCGCCGGCGAACACTCGGTCTCGGTGCTCGCCGCGAAATACGACATGAGCTTCGCGGCGGTACAGAAGCACGTCGCCGTCCTGGAGAAGGCCGGTCTGCTCACCAAGCGTCGTTCCGGACGCGAGCAGCTGGCCAGCGGCGATGTCGCGGCAGTGCGTTCGGTGGCCTCGATGCTCACCGAGCTCGAAGCGGTGTGGCGTGGTCGTATCGCCCGCATCGACGATCTACTCACGCTCGAATCACCCTCACCCACAATCACACCGGAGGAATGAACAATGCCTGTCATCGATGTGACACCCGACCTGGACGCCCGGACGATCACCATCAACGCCGAATTCGCGGCGCCGATCGAACGGGTGTGGCAGATCTACGCCGATCCGCGTCAGCTCGAGAAGATCTGGGGCCCGCCCACCTATCCGGCGACCGTCGTCGACCACGACCTGCGCCCGGGTGGCAAGGTCACGTACTACATGACCAGTCCCGAGGGCGAGAAGTTCGGCGGCTACTGGAAAGTCGAATCGGTGGACGAGCCCACTGGCTTCACCTTCCTGGACGGCTTTGCCGACGGGGACCTCAACCCGATCACCGACATGCCCGAATCCCGCAATTCCTACGCATTCACCGAGACGGACGGTAAGACCGTCGCCACCTTCATCAGCACCTACGACTCGGCCGAGGCGTTGCAGAAGGTGCTCGACATGGGAGTCGTCGAAGGTGCGTCGTCGGCGATCAACCAGATCGACGAGTTCCTCGCGGCCTGAGGGTCACAGGTTCGAGTTGAGTGTCGGAAACCCCTCGGGCAGTTCGGCAGCCGGGTCACCGGCGCCGGACCCCGTGGGCTCGACCTCCAGCCCGTGCGTGTAGGCGGCCATCGAGATCGACCCGGCGGCATGGCCGTCCACGAGCAGATTCAGCGGGGCGTCCCCGGCGAGTCCGGCGATGTACAGCATCGGCAGATAGTGGTCCGGGGTCGGTACGGACTTGTCGAAGTCGGGATGTCCGTCCAGACTCAGCACACTCGACGGCTTGTCCAGCAACACCTCTCGGGCCGCATCGTCGAACCGGTGGGCCCAGTCGAATCCGCTGTCGGGCTTCGCGAAGTCGACCGCGCGTAGGTTGTGCACGATGTTGCCGCTGCCGATGATCAGCACACCCTGGTCGCGGAGCGGGGCGAGCCGGCGGCCCAGTTCGTAGTGGTGTTCGTAGTCCTTGAAAGCGTTGAGCGACAACTGGAGTACGGGTACGGACGCATCCGGGAACGTGTGCACCAGCACCGACCACGTCCCGTGGTCGATACCCCAGCTGTCGATGTCGTGACCGCACCACGTGGGTTTGACGACATCGGAGACCATGTCGGCGACATCCGGGTCGCCCGGGGCGGGGTACTCCACGTCGAAGAGGTCCTGCGGGAAACCGTAGAAGTCGTGGATGGTCCGTGGCCGTGGCATCGCCGTCACGGCGGTGGCGTTGGTGTACCAGTGCGCCGAGATCACCAGGATCGCTCGCGGTTTCGGCACCGATGCACCCAGAGCGGCCCAGGCCTCGGTGTACTTGTTGCGCTCCAGGGCATTCATCGGGTTGCCGTGACCGATGAACGCGACCGGCATCGTCCCCGAGCTCGTCGCGTCTACCGCTGACATCGTCGCCTCCTCCGGCCGATTGCGGACGGAGTCGACGCTACTCCGGAATCGACGAAGTCGCCGACAGGGGTTCGGCGCCCGTGAAAATTCGACAATGCACAAGCGCTGGTCAATGCTGATTGCCGCGGTCCTCGCGATCGTTCTGGCGGCGTGCGGCACCGGGGGCGGTGCCGAACCCGCGTCCTCGTCGGCGTCGTCGTCCAACCCGCAGCAGGCGGCGCAGATCGAGTAGATCGTCGAGGGACTGATGGAGTCCCAACACCTCAAGTCGGTGATCGTGCGTGTCACCGACGACGGCCAGGAGGTGACCACCAAGGCGTTCGGCGAGTCGCAGACCGGTGTACCCGCCACCGCGGACATGCACTTCCGCAACGGGTCGGTCGCCATCGCCCACGTCGCGGCGGTGCTGTTGCAACTCGTCGACGAGAAGGCGGTCGCCCTCGACGACATCATCGCGACATGGGTGCCCCAGATCCCCAACAGCGACCGGGTCACCCTCCGGCAACTGGCGACGATGACGTCGGGGTACCAGGACTATGTGCTCGGCAACGACGCGTTCGAGATCGAGGAGTTGACGAACCCGTTCAAGGCGTGGACGACCGACGAGATGTTGTCCTACGCGGTGAACGAGCCGCTGCTCTACGCGCCGGGGACGAACTGGAACTACGCGCACACCAACTACGTGATCCTCGGCCTCGTGCTGGAGAAGATCACCGGTGAATCGGTCGCGGATCTACTCCGGCAGCGGATCTCCGAGCCGCTCGACCTCGACAACACGGTGTCGGATCTGACGGCGGTGATCTCGGAACCCGCCCTGCATGCCTACTCGTCGGAACGCCGCGGGATTCTGAACCCTCCACCGTCGACGCCGTTCTACGAGGAGACGACCGGCTGGAACCCGTCGTGGAGCATCACCCACGGTGCGATCCAGACGTCGAACATCTACGACGTCGAGGCGACGGCCCGGAAACTCTTCGCGGGGGAGACGCTGTCGGCCGAGGGCTACGACACCATGGTCTCCACCCGGCTCCGCGGCGTGGCGCGTCCGCTGGCCGGTTGCTCGACGTGCCGGCCGATGAACGAGGAGTACACCTACGGCATGGGAGTCGTGCTGACCGGCGGCTGGATCGTGCAGAACCCGTTGTTCAACGGCTACGCGGCGGTCGTCGCGTATCTCCCGTCAGAGAAGATCGCCATCGCGGTGGCGGTGACCTACGACGCCGAGGCGTTCGGTCCGGACGGCTCCTACGCCAACGGCGGCAATCCGATCTTCGCGCAGATCGGCGCCCTGATGGCCCCCGACTCCGCGCCACCGATCCCGCGGAACTGACGCCGCCGCGAGCCCCGGCCGTCGTGCTGCGAAAACCCACCCAGCGCGGGTGCCATAAGGTGGCAGGTATGGTCGACCGCCTCCCCGACGACGATCTACGGGTCGGAAACCCGGAACGCGAACGGGCCGTGACTCTTCTCAACGACGCCTTCTCGTCGGGATATCTGGAGATCGCGGAGTTCGAGGACCGGTCCGGTCTGGTGTACGCCGCCAAGACCCGCGCAGACCTGCGAGCCGTCCTGGAACACCTGCCGAACGCCGGTCGCCTGTTCAACGAGCCGGGCCAGGCCGTAGCCGCGACCCCGGCCGTCGCCGTCCCTTCGGCCGGGCCCGTGCACCTCGCGGCCGAGTGGGAGACGGTTCGACGCAAGGGCACGTGGCATGTTCCGCCGTCGACGCTGGTCACCGGCAGCATGGGCACCGTCGACATGGACTTCACCCATGCGACGTTCCCCGGGCCGTCGACGATCCTGCAGCTGCAGGTCTCCATCACCACGGTGAAGCTCCGGATCGGCCCCGATCAGGAGATAAGGTACGGCGACCTCCAACTATCCGGATGGTCGAAGGTGAAGGACAAGGCCGGCGCACCGACGCGTCCGGGCGGACCGGTGATCGAGCTGACGGGGTCGGCGTCGGGGATGACCGGCATCGTCATCAAACGGAGCTGACGCATCGAACGGTATCGACCGGGGCTGACCGCTCGCCGTTACGCGAACGCTGGGCGGGTTTCCTACTTGTGCTCACGCTGAACTCAACGGTGTCGCGAGTGTTTCCCGATTCGTAACGTTGCCGCACGTGGCCGACCGAACACTCAGTATCAGCGCGCCCGGCGATCCGCGGGCGGTGGACCCGGGGTCGTCCGACTCCCCATCGGCCAAGGCGGGCCGGTCGTCCCGGCTGCACACCATCCTGCGCGCGCTGTCACCCATCGCCGTTCTCGTGCTCTGGCAGGTGGGCAGCGCACTGGGGATCATCCCGCAGGACAAGCTGCCCGCACCGTCGCTGATCGCCGAGGCCGGGTGGGAGGTCCTGAACAACGGACAACTCCTCGACGCCATCGCGGCGTCGGCGCAGCGGGTCGCGATCGGACTGACGATCGGCGTCGCGGTTGGGATCGGTCTGGGCCTGCTGGTCGGCCTGAGCAAGTTCGCCGACTCGGCCATCGACCCGAACATGCAGGCTATACGCGCACTTCCGCTCTTCGGTCTGATCCCGTTGTTCATCCTGTGGTTCGGCATCGGCGAGATGCCCAAGGTGCTGCTCGTGTCCCTCGGCGCGCTGTTCCCCCTCTACCTGAACACCTCCGCCGCGATTCGCCAGATCGACGGCCGCCTGGTGGAAACCGCTCGCGTGCTGGGCTTCTCGCGGCTGACCACCATCCGCGATCTCATCATCCCGGGTGCCATGCCGCAGATCCTGGTCGGTCTGCGCCAGGCCCTGGCGATCGCATGGCTCAGCCTCATCGTCGCCGAGCAGATCGCGGCCACGTCCGGGCTGGGATACCTGATCAACAACGCGCGCGACTTCCTCCGCACCGACATCATCTTCTTCGGCCTGATCGTCTACGCCGCACTGGGTTTGATCACCGACGCCATCGTGCGTGCGCTGGAGCGCTACACGACCCGATACCAGAACCGGTGACGCCCCCAACCCGCACATACCGAGTCCAGGAGGCCCTACCATGACCGCCATCGCCACCCGAGATCTCGAGGTCCCGTCCGCCGACGACCTGGTCGACCCCGCCGGATACGCCGCGGAAGTCGAGAACGCGAGCCTGAGCTACGGGGACAATATCGTGTTGCGGGACGTTACCCTACGGGTCGGGGCGCACGAGATCGTCGCGCTCATCGGACGCAGCGGCAGCGGCAAGTCGACGCTGCTTCGCCTGCTGGCGGGCCTGTCGCAGACCGAGTCGGGCAGCGTCCGGACCGCCGGTCACCCGGCGGTGTCCTTCCAGGAACCGCGACTCTTCCCCTGGCGCACCGTCTTACAGAACGTCGCCTTCGGCCTCGTGCGCGAGAAGGTCGGCAAGTCACAGGCCCGCGAACGCGCGCGCCGCACCCTCGGCGAGGTCGGCCTGAGCGACAAGACGGCTGCGTGGCCCGCGCAACTCTCGGGTGGTCAGGCGCAACGGGTCTCGCTCGCCCGTGCGCTCGTGGCCCGTCCGCAACTGCTGCTGCTCGACGAGCCGTTCGGTGCACTCGACGCCCTCACTCGGCGCACGATGCACGAACTGCTCATCTCGCTGTGGCGCGACAACGGGTTCGGTGCACTCCTCGTCACCCACGACGTCGACGAGGCGTTGCGGCTGGCCGACCGCGTCGTCGTCCTGGCCGGTGGCGAGATCGTCGAAGATCTCGCCGTGCCCCGTCCACGTCAGACCGGCGACGCCGATGACCCCGACTCCGAGATCCCGCGCCTGCGAGCCGAATTGCTGACCGCACTCGGCGTCGCCGATCCGGCGCGCTGACCCTCCCGTTCCCTGACCGAAAGCCGATCTCGATGACACACCACCATCTTTCCGTGCGCGCATCCCGGCCCCGACGGCGCCGCGTGCTCGCCGCCGTGCTGGCCACCGCCGCCCTGACCCTGGGCCTCGCGGGCTGTGTGCAGCGGGAGGACACCGCCGAATCGATCGCGAACGAGACGGTCGACGTCGCCTCACTGCAGGACCTGACCCTCCGAGTCGGAGACCAGAAGGGCGGCACCGAAGCCCTACTGCGCGCCTCGGGCGAACTCGAGAAGCTCCCGTTCACCATCGAATTCTCCACCTTCACCTCCGGCCCGCCGCAGATCGAGGCCGCCACCGCAGGCAAGATCGACTTCGCGGTCACCGGGAACACGCCGCCCATCTTCGGCGCCGCGGCGAACGCGAAGGTCAAGATCGTCACCGGGTACGCGAACAACGCCAGCGGCGACGCGATCCTGATCCCGGGAACGTCGACACTGGCCTCGGTCGCCGACCTCAGGGGCAAGAAGGTCGCCGTGGCGAAGGGCAGCTCGGCACACGGACATCTGCTGCTGCAACTGAACAAGGTGAATCTGACCCTGGGGCCCGGCAAGGACGTCGAGCCGGTCTTCCTGCAGCCCGCGGATGCGTTGTCCGCGTTCACCTCCGGCAACGTCGACGCATGGGCGATCTGGGACCCGTACACCGCGATCGTCCAGCTCGAGAACAACCCGAAGACGCTCGTCACGGCCGAAGGCGTCTCGAACGGTTACGGTTTCGGGATCGCGGGCGACGAGGCGCTGGCCGACCCGCGTCGCAACACCGCGGTACGGGAACTGGCGCTCGGGATCGCGCGGGCCGCCAACTGGGCCGAGGCCAACCCGGAAGAGTGGGCCGAGCAGTACTCCGCCGAGGTCGGAATCGACCCGCGGGCCGGCGCGATCGCCCAGGGCCGCAGCCTCCGACCCGCGATCGCACTCGACGACAGCGTCGTGGCGTCGGAGCAGGAGCTCGCCGATGCCTTCGCCGACTCCGGGCAACTCCAGGGGCAGGTCGACTTCGCGACGTTCGTCGACAACCGCTACGACGAGGCCCTGGCACCGCTGTTCGGCACGCCCCAGTCCTAGAGGTGCGAGAAAGGGACCACGCCCATGAGCCATTTCCATTGGTTTCTTCCGACCGCCGGTGACAGCCGCGGGATCGTCGGAGCCTCACATGCATCGGCGACGAAACGGCACCCTCCGGGTTACCGTGCGCCAGACCTGCCGTACCTGATCGATGTCGCACGCACCGCCGATCGGCTCGGCTACGAGAGTGTCCTGACCCCGACCGGAACCTGGTGTGAGGACGCGTGGATGACCACGGCCGCCGCGATCACCCACACCGAGCAGTTGACCTTCCTCGTCGCATTCCGCCCCGGGCTGATCTCGCCGACCCTGGCCGCACAGCAGGCGGCGACGCTCCAGCGATTCTCGGGTGGACGGATCGCGGTCAACATCGTGACCGGCGGTGACGAGGTCGAGCAACGCCGGTTCGGTGACTGGGTCGACCACGACCGCCGTTACGCGCGCACCGACGAGTTCGTGCAGATCGTCGACCGGCTCTGGTCCGGAGAGACCGTCGACTTCGACGGCGAGTTCTACCAGATCGCCGGGGCGTTCCTCGCGGATCCGCCGACCGATCCACCGCGGATCTACTTCGGCGGGTCGTCGGACCCGGCACTGACCGTTGCGGCCTCGCGTGCCCAGGTCTACCTCACGTGGGGCGAGCCGCCGGCGGTGGCCGGAGAGAAGATCGCGGAGGTGGCGCGACGCGCCGAGAGGGTCGGCCGGTCTCTCGAATACGGTGTGCGGCTGCATGTCATCGCCCGCGAGACCTCCGAGGAGGCGTGGCGGGTCGCCGACACACTGCTGCAGGGGATCTCCGACGACGAGATCGAGACCGCGTTCGCCCTGCACTCGGTCTCGGAGTCGACCGGTCAGCGTCGGATGGCCGAACTCCACGGCGGACGTCGCGATGCGCTCGAGATCCATCCCGGCTTGTGGGCGGGGGTCGGGCTCATCCGTGGGGGAGCCGGCACCGCGCTCGTCGGCAGCTACGACGAGGTCGCGGCGCTGATCGGCGAGTACGAATCCGAGGGCTTCTCCCACTTCATCCTGTCGGGCTATCCGCACATCGAGGAAGCGCACTGGTTCGCCGAAGGTGTGCTGCCGGTGATCCGGGCCCGGGTCGAGGCCCTGAGCTGACAGCACGTTCTGGGCCGCTCGGGCCCAGCGGGACAGGTCAGCGGGCGAGCCACTCCGACAACCGGTCCGACGACCATGTCGTGACGATCCGGTCGGGGGCGATGCCGTGGTCGACGGCCCGCCGCGCGCCGAGGATCTTGAAGTCGAGTTGCCCGGGTGCGTGGGCGTCGGAGTCGATCGCGAACAGGCAGCCCGCGTCGTCGGCGATCTCGATCAGTTCGTCGGGCGGGTCGACCCGCTCCGGACGGGAGTTGATCTCCACGATGGTGTCGTGGGCCGCGCAGGCGGCGAACACGGCCTCGGCGTCGAAGGTCGAGGGTGGGCGGTGGCCCCGGCCGCTCAGCACTCGCCGGCCTGTGCAGTGGCCGAGGACGTGCACCCGTGGGTCGGAGACCGCGGCGATGAGCCGGTCGGTCATGGCGTCGTGCGCCATGCGCAGATTTGAGTGCACGGATGCGGTCACGACGTCGAGTCGGGCGATCATCTCGTCGGTCTGATCGAGCGTGCCGTCGTCGAGGATGTCGATCTCGATTCCACGGAAGAGACGAAAGTGGCTGCTGTGACCGGTGTTCCAGTTGTCGATCGCCTCGATCTGGGCGGCGAGCCGTTCCGGGCTCAGTCCGTTCGCGACCGTGAGGCGCGGCGAGTGGTCGATGATCGCGAGCCAGTCGTGGCCGGAGGCCTCCGCAGCCGCGGCCATCTCGTCGATGGGCGCCCCGCCGTCGCTCCAGTCGGTGTGGGCGTGCAGGTCGCCGACAACGGCCTCGACGAGGCCCTCGGCGCCGTCGGGGGCGAGGGGTGGATCTTCGGCCTGCAAACGTGCGAGGTACCCCGGTAGCTCACCGTCGGCGGCCTCGGCGATGACCGCCGCAGTGGTCTTGCCGATTCCCTTGATCGCGGTGAGAGTGCCGGCGACAGCCCGTGCGTGTAGCTCGGACGGGTCGAGTCCGGCGGCCGCCTGCCCGGCGCGGCGGAAGGCCTCCACGCGGTACGTGCTCTCCCGACGACGCTCGAGCAGCCACGAGATGCGCTCGAGTGCGCGAATCGGGTCCACCGGAGCCGACAGCGGGGTCAGGGGCCTCATCGGCGAACAGCCCTTTCAACGCCTGTTGCCCGGCCCGCGAAAGGCGGCCGGGCAACAGATCTCATGTGTGATGACGGTCAGGACTGACCGATCAGTGTGCGGCTTCGAAGGCCTCGATGATGCTCTGCGGGATGCGACCGCGATCACTCAGTTCGTAACCTTCGCGGATGGCCCACTCACGAATCGCCTTGGTGGTCTCCTTGTTGCGTCCGCCCCCGGTCGCAGTCGACGCCGTTGCGGTGCGCTTGGTCACGCGACCGGTCTGGCGGGAGATGTCGAGGTACTTCGACAGCGAATCGCGGAATTGCTGCGCGTGCTTCGACGAAGTGTCGAACTCGTAGTTCTTTCCATCGAGTGACCACCGGACGGTTTCGTACTGATCCAGCACCTTACCGTCGAGATCGTCGATGACCTGAACGATTTCCTTTTTCGCCATGAATTGCTTGTCCCCTCGAATTGTGTCATCCGACCAAGACGGACGTGCAAGGCCCGAAAACCTGCGTCCCCCCGTTTTGATCTATTCCAACAGTGCACAGCTTAGACTCAAACCATGAGTACTTGCTGAGAACCCCCGCCTAGACCATAAATCATTGAATAGCGTTAGGGAAGTCGAGACACGTCCGTTTGTTGACAAGTCGGATCCATGCTGGTCTCGACGGCGGGTTACGCGCAGTGGCGGACCGGTTCGAAGTAGGTGTGGTCTAGCTCGTGGGCACAGCCCCGGTCGTCCGCCGGGACGATTCGTCCGATTCCTCGGGCGACACGCTCACCAACGCTTCGGGCGCCCGATCTGCTGCATAGATGGTTTGGTAACCGTTCGGGGTGATTGCGAATCCTGATTGAGAACGCGATTCGAGACAGAACATACCGACGGTCTCAACGAGACAAGAAAATCGTGATATCGAAATTGTGCGACCGAAGTCGACAATCGAACTGCGATACAGAACGGGATATCGATTGGCGCACGCACCGCGCTGCGGTCCATCCGGTCCCAGGACGGCGTAATCGCGGGCCCAGTCGCAGGCGCCCGAGTCGGACGACGGGCGTTCCGCCGAGGAATCGTCGTCCGCATCCTCATCGATCCGACAGGCGAGGGCCGACGAACCGTTGGTACCGGTCGAGCAATTCACCGCCCGATCCGGCGTCGAGAAATGGAAACCGGACGAGTCCTGCAGCGGCGAATCCTCCGTCACCGAGCCCTGGTGGAAACGCGAGTTGTCGACGCGTGGTGCCATTGCGACGACTCGCCCGATTGTCCAGTCGGGCAGATTCCGCGCCGAGTCCTCGCCGGTGGTCGATGTCGTCGACGAGGACTCGATTTCGGTCACCGTCGACAACTCGTCGGTGGGCGGAATGACGATTCGGGACGGGCCGGAGTCCGACGGCAGGGAGCATCCGGCGAGTGCGACCGAAACGGTCAGAGTCCCGATTGCCGCGGTTGCGCAGATCACGCGCAGGAATCGGCGGTCGCGGGACCGTGATGTGGATTCGGGGCGGGGTCGCCGATTTCCGTACCCTTGCACTGTGCCGACCCCCAAGATCGTCCTGTTCTACGTCTTCGTTCCGCTGCCCGATCCCGAGGCCATCCGGTTGTGGCAGCTGGCGGTGTGCGAGTCGCTCGGGGTCCGGGGCAGGATCATCGTGTCACGCCACGGGATCAACAGCACCGTCGGTGGCGACATCGCCGCGGTCAAACGCTACGTCAGGACGACCCGCGCGTACCCCGGGTTCGCGGGGGCGGACATCAAATGGTCCGACGGCACGGGCCGGGACTTCCCGCGGTTGAGCGTGCGCGTCCGGCCCGAGATCGTGACCTTCGGGGTTCCGGACGAGATCGAGGTCGACGAGAACGGGGTCGTCGGCACCGGAACCCGGCTGAGTCCGGAGCAGGTGCACGAGCTCGTGGACGCCCGCGGCGACGACGTGGTCTTCTTCGACGGGCGCAACGAGATCGAGGCAGAGGTCGGGCGATTCGCCGGCGCGGTCACGACCAAGGTGCGGACCACCCGGGACTTCGTGCCGTTGATCGAGAGCGGCGCGTTCGATCATCTCAAGGACCGGCCGATCGTCACGTACTGCACGGGCGGCGTGCGCTGCGAGGTCCTCAGCACGGTGATGCGGAACCGCGGGTTCGCCGAGGTCTACCAACTCGACGGTGGCATCGTGCGTTACGGCGAGCGGTACGGCGACGACGGGCTCTGGCAGGGTTCGCTCTACGTCTTCGACGACCGCATGGGCATGGAGTTCTCCGACCACGCGGAGGTGCTCGGCCGCTGCGTCGAATGCCGTCGTCCGACGAGCAATGTCGCCAATCACCCCGATCGGGACGGCCGCGACCTCGCCGTGATCTGTGCGGACTGTCTGGAACCCGACCGCCGGTGATGAGCGCTGCGAAGACCCCCGATCGCCGCGGTCCGGTTCCGGTCGTCGTGGTGGCCGGGTATCTGGGTTCGGGAAAGACGACACTGCTCAATCATCTGTTGCGGTCTGCCGGGCGCACCGGCACCCGTCTGGGCGTGCTGGTCAACGACTTCGGCAAGGTGAACATCGACGCGCTGCTCGTCTCGGCGCAGGCGGACGGCACGGTGAGCCTCGGGAACGGGTGCATGTGCTGCACCGTCGACGCCGACGGCCTCGCGAACGCGCTCACCTCGCTGGTTCGTCCGAGCGCTGGGATCGACGCCATCGTGATCGAGGCGAGCGGGATCGCCGAACCCAAAGCGCTCATCCGGATGGTGACGTCGGTGGCGGACGCCCGACTCCGCTACGGCGGACTGGTCTATGTGGTCGACGCCGCGCACGTCGAGGAGGTGCGCGGTACGCATCCGGAGCTGGACTCGCACGTCGCGATCGCCGACCTCGTGCTCGTCAACAAGGTCGACCTGATCCCGGATGAGTCCCGGCGCGTCGTCGAAGAGCTTGTCGCACAACTCAATGCGACCGCACCGCGGGTGGCGACCCGGAATGCCGCGATCGATCCGGCGCTCCTGTTCGATGTCGTTCAGCGCGACGTCGCGCAGGCTCGGTCCGGCCAGATGGCTTTCGACGAGTTGCTGCTCGACGACGCGGGTCACGCTGACCACGAGCATCTGCACGCTGAATACGAGTCGGTGTCGTTCTCCAGTGACCGGCCGATGGATCCGCGGCGCCTGGCGCGATTTCTCGAACGTCCGCCCAATGGGTGTTTCCGGATCAAGGGAATCGTCCATTTCGACGTACCGAGGCATCGGCAGCGGTTCGTCGTGCACGGAGTCGGCGGCTTCGTGCGCGTGATGCGCGAATCCTGGGAAGGGCGGCGTCCGGCCACCGAACTCGTGGCGATCGGGCGCGGTCTCGACGAGGCGGCCGTGCGCGCCGAGCTGGAGGCCGCCGTCGCCCGACCGGAGGACGCTGCGGACGAGAACGGCATCCTCGGAATCCTGCGGCACCTGACGGACTGACCCGCGACACGCTCGACACGCCGATCGGAGAGGTCACAGCTCCCTAACGAAATGCCGTTCTCCCAGGACGACCATTTCGGAATCCCGCATTCGTTTGTTTCACTGTTATGTCTGTGACCAGTGTGACCAGTGGTACTCAACGGGAGGGAGTGAGGCAAGTGACCAGCGCCTCGGCGCGTCGCGGCCTCGACAGCGCAATGTTCCGAAAGACGACAGCCCAACGCCTTGCCACGATCGGCTTCGCCATGGTGGCCGCCACGTCGATGGCGGTCGCCTCGAACGTGGTCGCGGCACCCGCCGAAGCGGCCCCCGCCCGCGGGACGGCACTGGCGGGGAAGACGATCTTCCTCGACCCCGGTCACCAGGCCTCGGCCGCCGGTCACGACCTCAGGGCACAGGTGCCGGACGGGCGCGGTGGCAAGAAGGACTGCCAGACCAGCGGCGCGTCCGGTGTGAACGGCGCCAAGGAGCACACGGTCAACTGGCAGATCGGGCAACTCGTGAAGGCCGGCCTCGAGAGCCAGGGGGCTCGTGTGGTCCTGAGCAGGCCGGACGACACCGGGTGGGGCGGTTGTGTGGACGAACGCGCCGCCGCGGCCAGTCGCTCCGGAGCCGCGGTCGCGGTCAGCCTGCATGCCGACTCGACGGCGCGGGGAGCCGACGAGTCCAAGAAGGGCTTCCACATGATCGTGCCGTCGCTGCCGGTCCCGGATGCCACCGTCGACCGCGTGCAGTCCGGCGAGGGACGCAAGGCCTCGACCACGATGCGCGACGCCTTCGTCAAGGCCGGGTTCCCCTCGGCGAACTACGCCGGCGTCCGCGACGGGATCCAGACCCGTCCCGACATCGCCGCGGTGAACCTGACCAAGGTCCCGGCGGTGTTCATCGAGATGGGCAACCTCGCCAACCCCGGTGAGGCCCAGGCGCTTGCCGGCCGGGACGGTCAGGTCAAGTACGCCATGGCGATCACCGACGGAATCCTGAACTACGTCAACGGGAACGCCGCGACCGGAGCGGGCCCGGCGCCGTCGGTGCCGACGGACGACGCCAGCGGACTGTCCTCGGTCATCCCCTTCGTCGAGCAGCTCCTCGCCACCGAGGACCCCGAAGCCGTGGCGCGGCTGCTGATGACCCAGGGCCAGGACGTGTCCGCACAGGTACTCAAGGCGATGCTCACCATCGTGTACGGACTCTTCGACGGGAAGCTGCCGATCGGTTGACGTCGCCTGCGCGGCCGGACCCGGCGGGCGATCCGTCGATCGGCTGAGGTCCGCCGCGGCGGACGGCTAACCTCGCGTCATGGGTCTCAGAGAGCTGCTGTTCATGGACACCCCGGTGCCGTCGCTGCGTGGCCGCAAGGTCCTCATCACCGGTGCGGCGAGCGGAATCGGCAGGGCCACCGCCCAGGCCGCCGCTGCCCGGGGCGCCGAACTGGTGCTCACCGACCTGCACGCGGATCAGCTCGACGAGGTCGTCGCGGCCATCACCGCGGCCGACGGAACGGTCCTCTACCACGTGGCCGGGGACGTCTCGGACTTCGACTGGGTGGCCGGGTTCGCCCGCCAGGTCGACGCCGAGGTCGGCGTCATGGACGTGGTGATGAACATCGCCGGGATCTCGGCGTGGGGAACGGTGGAGAATCTCGAACACCGGCACTGGCGGAAGCTGGTCGACGTCAACCTGATGGGGCCGATCCACATCATCGAAAGCTTTGTGCCGCAGATGATCCGACGGGGGCGCGGCGGGCACATCGTGAACGTGTCGTCGGCCGCCGGACTGCTGGCGCTGCCCTGGCACGCCGCATACAGCGCCAGCAAGTTCGGGCTGCGGGGCGTGTCGGAGGTTCTTCGATTCGATCTGCGGCGTCACGGGATCGGGGTGTCCCTGGTATGTCCCGGCGGGGTGGACACGCCGCTGGTCGACTCCGTGGAGATCGTCGGCATCGACCGCGAGAACCCGCGGGTCAAGGCCGCCATCAACGGATTCCACAAGGTCGCGGTGTCGCCCGACGTGGCGGCGGCGGCGATCCTGACCGGGATTCGCAAGAACCGCTTCATGGTCTACACCTCGTTCGACATCCGGTTCGGGTACTGGTGGGCGCGAAAGTTCGCACTGCCGTACGAGATCGCGATGCGAGTCGCCAACGATCGTTTCGACCGGCTCGCGCGAGTGAGTGCGAAGAGTCTCGAGGCGACGGCGACCGACGAGCATTCCTCCCGGTGAGTCCCGCCTTCACCAAGACGCTGCGCGAGAGCGGCCCGCGGGGCGGTCATCCCGACTTCTTCGCGGCCGAAGCCGCCGGGTTGCGCTGGCTGTCGGCGTCGGGAGCGCCTGTCGTACAAGTGATCTCGGTGAGCGAAGACGCCATCGAGCTCGAACGCCTCGAACGCGGTCGGCCATCGCCCGGAGCGGCACGGGAGTTCGGGGCCGCGCTCGCTCGGATGCACGACGCCGGCGCCCCGCAGTTCGGTTCCCCGCCTGCCGATGCGGACGAAACACCGTTCTCCGGTCAGCTGTTCATCGGTCGCCGAGAGTTGAGCCCGGTCGAATACCGGTCGTGGGGTGAGTTCTATGTCCGGGAACGGGTGGAACCGTATCTGGCCCCGGCACGCGCGGCCGGGAACCTCACGACCGAGGACGAGGACGCGGTCCGCGACGCATGTGCCCTGATCGCGGACGGCGTGTTCGACGACGACGAGGGGCCGGCACGCATCCACGGCGACCTCTGGAACGGGAATGTGATGTGGACTCCGCGGGGCGTCGTGATGATCGACCCGGCCGCGCACGGCGGTCACCGGGAGACCGATCTGGCGATGCTCGCACTGTTCGGGTGCCCGCACCTCGATGCGGTCCTCGACGGCTATCGAGACGAGCACCCGCTCGTCCCCGGCTGGCAGGACCGCGTCGACGTCCACCAATTGCATCCGCTCGCCGTGCACGCGGCCGGCCACGGACCCGGATACGGCTCGTCGCTGGGCCGCGCGGCGCGGGCGTCCGCCGCGCTCGCCCGCGGCTGACACACGCCATAATCGTCGGCGTGACTCACAACGCGCTGCCCCGACCCGGTGTCCTCGTCGTCTCGGCGACGCGGGCCGAGGCCAGACATGTGCCGCCCGGGATGCGGGTGCTCGTGACGGGCATCGGCAAGGTGCGCGCGACGATGGCGCTGAGCCGGGAACTCGCCGGCGGGGCGCCGGTCTCCGAGGTCATCAACATCGGTACCGCGGGGGCCCTGCGCGACGGTGTGAGCGGCGACGCCGAGTTGGGTCTGTTCCTCCCGTCGGCCGTGCTCGAGCACGACATCAGCAGCGCCGAACTACGGGCGATGGGTTATGAGATGACCGACCGCTGGGAGCTACCCGGCGGCGACGGAACGGTGCTGGCGTCCGGGGACACCTTCGTCGCGGATCCGGTTCGTCGGCGCGAACTCGCCCGGCATGCCCACCTCGTCGACATGGAGGGATGCGCGGTCGCCCACGTGAGTGCCGAGTTCGGCGTGCCCTGCCGCCTGATCAAGGCGGTCACCGACAACGCGGACGAGGGTGCGATCGAGTGGCCCGCGCTCGTCGACGCCGCAGCGCGTCGGCTGGGGCGTTGGCTGGAACGCAACGTCGCGAGCTGAGGCTCAGGACCGCGTGTCGGCGACTCCGGCCGGGGGGATGTCGGTTGCCGACTCGTACGTCGGGATGTCCGGGCGTCGCGGCGCGGGCGTGGCGTCCGACGGCGTGAGGTCGGGGGCCGCGAGGTCGGCGACCGTCGGTCGCGGCGCGCCCGTTGCGGTACGAGAACCCTTCGTCGCCGAGCGGGACGTCGCGGACGGCCGGTCCGGAGCGCCGGTCGAACGCGGTTTCGCCCGCGATCCCGGCGCGGCCTTGGTCGACGGCGAAGACTGCGCTGCCGATCGGTTCTTCTCGGGAGACGCCGACGGGGCCTCGGTGGCGGCTCCGGACGAGCCGGCTCCCTTGGCGCGACGATGCGTTGCCGCGCGGCCCGAGGGCCGGTCGGCATCGCCGCTCCCGGCCGCGGACCTGCTCGGGGGCGTCCGGCCCGCCTTGTCGCGACCCGCGGCCCGGCGTTTCGCCGGCTCGGCGGCCTCGCGGGTCAGGAACCACCGGGCGAGCACGATCCCCAGGGTCACGAGGAACGTCGTCAACATCCAGGGGAAGTCCGCCGCAATGGGGAGCAGGACATTGAAGACGAGGCTCTTCAGTCCCGACGACGCCTGCTCGGAATTGAGTCCGTACAGCGTGACGATGCTGACGAAGAAGGCGATGAGCGGGGGCTGCGCGGCGGCGGTGAACAGGGCACGACGACGCACCGCCAGCGCGGCGATCACACATCCGACGAGGTAGCAGAACTTGTAGATCGAGCCCAGCGAATCGTTGCTGCCGGCGTCGATGGCCGCACCGAGGCCCGTGATCCCGGTGGCCAGGAGAACGGCGCCCCACCACGGCACACCGCGGACCGCGGGCAGTACCGACTGCCGGTCCAGTGGTACCGCGGTTTGGAGACGTTGCGGGGAAGGCACATGGTCACGGTACCGGGTCCTCGACAGAAATCGTTTCACCCCCGGACCGGGGCGTCGATGCCGCCTCCGGCGCCGTCCCAGGCCGGGCGGTCGGCCCCGCCGGGCGGCAGGTGTCGTGGATCACCGGTGGTCGTGGGGCGTCCGGGACGTCGCCCAGGGCGTCGAGCTCGGCCAACCGGCGTGCGGTGACGCCGAGGCGACTGTCCACCGAACCGATCGTCGAGTTGTAGGCGTCGACCGTGCGCTGCAGCGATGTGCCGAGGGTGCCGAGGTGAGTGAGCACCCCGGCGAGCCGCTGATGGAGCTGCAGACCGAGGTCGTGGATGACCGCGGCGTCGCGAGCCATCGCATCGTGACGCCATCCCAGTGCGACGGTCCGTAGCAATGCGATGAGGGTGGTCGGGGTGGCGATGACGACGTTGCGTGCGAAGCCGAACTCGAGCAGGTCGGGGTCGGTGCGGGCGGCGGCTTCCAGGACGACGTCGCCGGGCACGAACAGCACCACCATCTCCGGTGTGTTGTCGAAGGCGGACCAGTAGGACTTCGCGGACAGTCGTGCGATGTGCGCGCGCAGGGCGCGAGCATGTTCGCGGATGAGTTTGTCGCGAACGGACGTGTCGGTGGCCTCGGCCGCCCGCAGGTAGGCGTCGAGGGGCACCTTGGCGTCCACGACGATGTCGCGGCCGCCGGCGAGGTGGACGACGAGGTCCGGCCGCAGCGTCGTGGCACCCCGGCCGTTTCCCGAACCGTTCGGATCGGAGGGGTCGGTGACCGACACCTGGGTGCTGAAGTCGCAATGCTTGGTCATGCCGGCGAGCTCGACCACGCGCTCGAGCTGGACCTCACCCCATCGGCCGCGGGCGTGCGGGCTGTGCAACGCGTTGGCCAGCTGGCGGGTCTGGTCGTTGAGCGCGATCGACGCCGAGTGGATCCCGCGCACCTGCTCGGTCAGTCCGGCGTACGCGCCGATCCGGTTGTTCTCGACCCGGCGCAGTTCGTCGGCGAGCTGGGCGAGGTTGGCGCGCAACGGCTCGACGATGTGCGCAACCGAGCTGCCGATCGCCGACGACTGCCGGCGTGCCGCGTCCTCGGTGGCCCACGACAACGAGGACGCGACGTCGTCGCGGGCGGCGCGCAGCATCTCCACCTCGGCGCGAGCCGCCGCCACGGTCGCGGCACTGCGAGCGGCGTGCGCCCACCAGCCCAGGGCGATCCCCAGGGCGAGGCCGACGACGAGCGAGAGGGCGGCAGCAGTCATGTCGTCGATGGTGTCGGACACCCCCGACAAGTTCGGCCGGACCGCGGGCGACGGGCACTATCGGTCGTCGGAACCGCTCCGCTCGTCCGGGCCGCTCCGCGCGCCGGCCTCGAAGTCGAGCAGCCACTGCTTGGTGGGCAGGCCGTAGCGGAAACCGCCGAGGCTTCCGTCGCTGCGCTTCACCCGGTGGCAGGGCACGAACAGGGCAGCTGCGTTTCGCGCGCAGGCGGCTGCCGCGGCCCGGACCGCCGCCGGCTGGCCGGCCAGTTCGGCGAAGCGGGTGTAGGTGACGGGGTTCCCGGCCTCGACCAGGCGCAGGGCGTCCCAGGCCGGACCGAGGAAGGTCCCGCCGGAACGTTGGACGACCGGAATCCGCGACGGCGCGGCGAGATCGCCGTCGTAGTACGCCGACACGGCGTCGGTGATGGCGCCGAGCGCGGCCGATGGCTGGATCGATTCCGGTCGTAGCGCGCGGTGCACGAGCGCCGTCAGGTAAGCGGGGTCGTCGGTCCACCCCGACGCCAGGACCCGGTGGTCGGGATCGGCGACGACGGTGAACGCCCCGTTGGGAGTGGCGACGGTGGCATAACTGCCGACTGTCGTTGTGCGGCCGATGGTTCGGTCACTCCCCGGTTCGGGGGTGTCGGACCCGGAGGTGGCGGTGGTGGTGGTCGGTGCGGACATTGTCGCTCCTTGCGGATCGCTGGGGATGTGATCGGAAGAGAGATCGCTACGAGATGCCGGTCGTCGGAGTCTGCTCACTGCTCGTCACACGGCCTGTCCGGCGGCGTCGAGTCGGTGTCGCCACAGGTGCATGGTCGCGTACGAGCGCCACGGTGCCCAGTGCCGCGTGTCCCGCAGATCGATCCCGAGGTCGGCGGCCGCCCGGACGACCACGAGGTCGTTCGTGAGCAGGACGTCGGGATCGCCGGTGACTCGCATCGTGACGATGTCGGCGGTCCAGGGGCCGATGCCGGGCAACTCGAGAAGCTGGGCACGAAGATCAGACGCATCGACCCCCACATGCGGTTCCACCCGACCTTCGGTGAGTGCCGCCGCGACGCCGATCACGGCATCGATCCGCCGCCGCGGGCCGCGGAGGACCTCGTGTCCACGGGCGGCGATGACACCCGGCGTCGGGAAGGACTTCGACGCCGGACCGTCGACTGTCGTCGCCGTCTCGGACGGGGTGGCGAAGGCGTCGCCGACCGGTTCGCCGAGGGCCTCGACGAGCCGGTTCACCTGGTTGCGCGCGGCGGCGAGACTCACCTGCTGACCGAGCATGGTCCGGATGATCGTCTCGGCCGGGTCGAGGCTGCCGGGCGCACGGAGGCCCGGCGCCTGGCGCAGCAGCCGCTGCATCGTGGCGTCGGCGGCCAGTGCGTCCTCGGCCGCGGTGATGTCGGCGTCGAGGTCGAGCAGACGCCGGATCCGGTTGACCGCGACCCCCACGTCACGCATGTCCAGTCCGTGGAGGGCGACGACGGCGTGGTCGTCGTGCGGCTCCACCTCCGCCGTCGCCGTTCGGTGGGGTAAGGCGAGGACCCGGCGGTAACGCCAGCCGTGCGGACTGTCCGGGGCGTCGACGACGGATTCGACCCCGGCCACGGCGTGCGCGTCCAGGAACCAGCGCATCCACGGCCACCGATACGGCGCGCGGAACGGCAGGCGCAGGGTGACGCTTCCCGGGGCGGAATCGGTGCCTATCGCATCCTTCCTACGGCTGTGCAGGCGTCGAAGCTCGGTGGGGGTGAGCCCGAAAACGGCGCGGACGGTGTCGTTGAACTGGCGCACGCTGGCGAATCCGGCGGCGAACGCGACGTCGGTCATCGGCATCGTCGTGCACTGGATGAGCACGCGGGCGTTGGTGGCGCGATGTGCTCGGGCGAGCGCGAGCGGCCCGGCTCCGAGATGCCGGGTCAGCACGCGGGTGAGGTGCCGGGGTGAATACCTCAGACGCGCCGCGAGTCCGTCGACCCCTTCGCGCTCGACGACGCCGTCGGCGATGAGCCGCATCGCGCGAGCCGACATGTCGGCGTTGATGTTCCACAGCGGGGACCCCGGAACGGCGTCGGGTGCGCAGCGTCGGCAAGCACGGAAACCCTGCTGCTGGGCGGCCGCCGCGGTGAGGACGAACGCCACGTTGGCGGGTCGGGGGGTCTGTGCCGGACACGACGGACGGCAGTAGATGCCGGTGGTGCGGACCGTGACGAAGAACTGACCGTCGAAGCGGGCGTCGCGGGCCTGCACTGCGCGATAACACCGGTCGAAGTCCGGCGCGAAACCCCCGGTGTCGGGTTCTGTTGCGGTGCCTGTGCTCACCCGTCCACTGTGTCATCCGTCGACGTCCCGGTCTGGCGGGAATCGGACATCGCGACGGCATCCCACTGAGCGGACGAAAAGTGTGATCTGGGTTACATGTCTGTGGCAGCATGGCGCCATGACCACCCGGTTCGATGGCCGCCGCAGAAGTCGGCACGACGACCAGTCCCTGTCCGGACTCCCCGCGTGGGGGCTGGAGATGATGATGGGCCTCTACGGCCCGGAGACGATCAGGCGTGCCTGCGCCGAGGAAACCGAGCTCGGCATCACGGCGCGGGTCGAGCGGGTCGCCCCGGCCGCCGAATGCGCTCCGTCGTCGGCCGAGCCCCCGCCGCGATCGGACGCCGGGCCAGCCGGGCGCGACGACACCCCGGTCGTCTTCAACCAGGTCGACGCCGAACTCGAGGCCATCAACTCGCTGGTTCGCTACCTCGGACGGAAATTCCGCCGCCGCTGATCATGTCGTCGGACGGACCACATGTTCGTACGACCGTCGCCGCGTCGATGTCGCATTGTCATGCCGATGTGTGAGGATCCTCGGGTGACCGACAGCTCGGACGATCAGCGCGCGGACGACTCGTCCGCCGACGCAAGACCAGACACCACCAAGGTCGGTGCCGACGCCGTCCTCGGCGGCGATGCGGTGCTCGGCGGCGGTGAGAAGACGTATCCGACCCGGCTCCAGGTGATGATGACCGGCCTGCGGTCGTGCGCGACGGTCGGCGCGCAGATCGTGTTGGTGGCCGCCGCGCTGTGGGTGCTGTTCTGGTTGCTCGGCAAGTTCTGGGTGATCCTCTTGCCGGTCCTCCTGGCCATCATCGCGTGCACGATCCTGTGGCCGCCGGTGCGGTGGATGCGCAACAAGGGCGTGCCGGCCGCCGCGGCGTCGTTCCTGATGATGCTCATCGGGCTCGGTGCGCTGGCCGGTGTGATCGGGCTGATCGTCCCGTCGGTCGTCGACCAGGCGCCCGAGCTCGCGAGCCGTGCCACCGATGGTGTGGAGCGCTTGCAGGACTGGGTGCAGGGTCCGCCGCTGAACGTCGACGACCAGCAACTCGACAACATGGTCAACACGATCACCGATCGCCTGCAGTCGAGCGCGTCGACCATCGCGGCGGGTGTGTTCAGCGGCGTCGGAACGGCGACGTCCGTCCTGATCACGATGTTCACATCGCTCGTGCTCGTGTTCTTTTTCCTCAAGGACGGTCCGAAGTTCGTGCCGTGGCTCGACCGCACCGTCGGAAAGCCCTCGGGCAACCACCTCGGTGAGGTGCTGACCCGCATGTGGAACAGCCTCGGCGGTTTCATCCGCACACAGGCGATCGTGAGTTTCGTCGACGCCGCGCTGATCGGTCTCGGTCTGTTCATCCTGGGCGTCCCGTTGGCGTCTGTGTTGGTGGTCATCACCTTCCTCGGCGGATTCATCCCGATCGTGGGTGCCTTCGTCGCCGGCGCCCTCGCGGTGTTGATCGCACTCGTGTCCAACGGTCTGACCACGGCCCTGATCGTGCTGGGCATCATCCTCGCGGTGCAGCAACTCGAGGGGAACGTGCTCCAGCCGTGGCTGCAGTCGAAGTCGATGGATCTGCACGCGGTGATCGTGCTGCTGTCGGTGACCCTGGGCGGCACGTTGTTCGGCATCACCGGCGCGTTCCTCGCGGTTCCCGCGGTGGCCTCGCTCGCCGTGGTGCTCCGCTACCTGAACGAGCAGATCGCCGAGCGGGCCGGCGAGTCGTTACCACCCGCGAACACACCGGTCACGACCCAGGTCGGTGTTCCGAACGATGACCCGCCGAAGGATCCCCCGAATCCGGTGAAGGGTTTGCTCGACAGAGACTGACTCCTTGGACCGACGCCCCGCCGGGCGTCGCGCAGCCTGCCGATAGACTGGGCGCCCGTGAGTCTCACCCTGGGAATCGTCGGTCTGCCCAACGTCGGTAAGTCGACCCTGTTCAATGCCCTGACCCGTAACGACGTCCTCGCGGCGAACTACCCGTTCGCGACGATCGAGCCGAACGTCGGCGTGGTCGAACTGCCGGACAGCCGCCTGGGCCGCCTCGCAGAGATCTTCGGCAGCGAGCGGATCCTGCCCGCCACCGTGTCCTTCGTCGACATCGCCGGCATCGTGAAGGGTGCGTCGGAAGGTGAGGGCATGGGCAACCAGTTCCTCGCCAACATCCGCGAAGCCGACGCCATCTGCCAGGTGGTCCGGGTCTTCGACGACGGTGACGTCGTCCACGTCGACGGTCGCGTCGATCCCTTCGCCGACATCGAGGTCATCGAGACCGAGCTGATCCTGGCCGACATGCAGACGCTCGAGAAGGCCATCCCGCGTCTGGAGAAAGACGCGCGCAAGAACAAGGACCTGGCCGAGACCCTCGCTGCCGCCAAAAAGGCGCAGGAGATCCTCGACACCGGCAAAACACTGTTCTCGCAGAAGGATTCGTTCGACCTGGCGTCGGTGCGCGAGCTGCACCTGATGACCGCGAAGCCGTTCCTCTATGTCTTCAACTCCGACGAGGGTGTGCTCACCGACGACGCCCGTAAGGCGGAGCTGCGCGCCGCCGTCGCACCCGCCGACGCGGTGTTCCTCGACGCCAAGGTCGAGAGCGAACTCCTCGAACTCGACGAGGAGGACGCCCAGGAGCTGCTCGACTCGATCGGGCAGGACGAGCCGGGCCTGACCTCGTTGGCGCGCGCCGGTTTTCACACCTTGGGCCTGCAGACCTACCTCACGGCCGGCCCCAAGGAATCCCGTGCCTGGACCATCCACCAGGGCGACACCGCGCCCAAGGCGGCCGGTGTCATCCACACCGACTTCGAGAAGGGCTTCATCAAGGCCGAGATCGTCTCCTTCGACGACCTCGACGCCGCCGGCTCGATGGCCGCGGCCAAGTCCGCCGGCAAGGTGCGCATGGAGGGCAAGGACTACGTCATGAAAGACGGTGACGTCGTCGAGTTCCGGTTCAACGTCTAGACAAGCGATGACGTCCGTGCCGCCGAACGAGGAGCTCTACCTCGCGGGCGGTTGCCTGTGGGGTGTGCAGGCATTCGTCGCGACGCTGCCGGGGGTGACCTTCACCGAGGCCGGCCGGGCCAACGGCACGAGCCACACCCTCGACGGTGAGTACGACGGCTACGCCGAATGCGTGCGGACTCGGTTCGATCCGGCTGTCGTGAGCGTCGAGCAGTTGGTCTCGTATCTCTTCGAGATCATCGACCCGTACAGCGTGAACCGACAGGGGCCCGACGTCGGCGAGAAGTACCGCACCGGTGTGTATTCCGACCGGCCCGAGCACCTCGACCAGGCGCGACTCTTCATCGGTGCGCGGGCCGATGCGGATCGCATCGCCGTCGAGGTGCTCCCGCTGACGAACTACGTCCGTAGCGCCGACGAGCACCAGGATCGGCTCGCGCGGTTTCCGGAGAGCGCGTGCCACCTTTCGCAGGAGCTGCTGACGAAGTACCGCGGCTGACGGTTCAGCAATGGGTATCCCTCAGCGATACCTCTTGGTGAACCCTCCGCGCCGAGTGCCCGACCATCCCCGGCCGGCCGGCCGTGCACGGTCTCGCGACACGCTCATGGCCGTCGCCCATCGTTGCTAGCGTGACCTCCATGCCCATCACACTCGAGAACGTCGCCATCGCCGTGCGTGACCTCGACGCCGCGATCGCCTTCTTCACCGACCTCGGTCTCGACGTCATCGGCCGGGACACGGTCCGCGGGGAGTGGGCCGACACGGCGGTCGGGCTCGACGGCAACCACGTGAAGATGGCGATGCTGCAGACCCCCGACGGTCACGGGCGGCTCGAACTCTTCGAGTACATCCACCCCGAGGCCATCGAGACGCCACCCACGCAGCCCAACGACATCGGGATGCACCGCGTCGCGTTCTCGGTCGACGACATCGACGAGGCCCTCGAGGTGGCGGCACGGCACGGGTGTCATCCCGTGCGCGGCGTCGCCACCTATGGGGACGTGTACAAACTGACCTACGTGCGCGGGCCGAGCGACATCCTCGTGATGCTCGCCGAACGACTCTCGCCGGGCTGATCCGACGCAGCTCGGGTCACGGGTTCTGGCCGAAGGGGTTGCCGCCGAACGGCAACGGGGAGCCGCCTGATCCGCTGCCGGACTCCGGCACCGTCGTCTCCTGCTCGTCGACGGCACTGCCCAGCTTCACCTGGACCGTCCGGGCACCCGAACCGGAACCGATGGTCACCGGCACGGTCTCACCCGGCTCGTGGGTGAGGATCTGCGCCATGAGGTCGGCGTAGTCGGAGACGGTGGTGTCCCCGACCTTGGTGACGACGTCGCCCTGCCGGATACCCGCATCTGCCGCGGGCCCGCCACGCTGCACCGACGAGACGGTCGCGCCCTCGGTCCGGTCGCCCGCCGACAGTGAACCCGACACTCCCATCACGGGTTTGGTGGCCTGACCGTCCTGCAACAGTTGATTGGCGATGCGCTTGGCGGTGTTGATCGGGATCGCGAAACCCAACCCGAAGGACTGCGGCCCACCGGACGCGGCCTGGCCGGTGTCCACCGCCGAATTGACCGCGATCACCTGCCCCTGCAGATTCACCAGTGGCCCACCGGAATTGCCCGGGTTGATGGGGGTGTCGGTCTGCAGACCGTTGTACACGGTGAGCGACGAGCCACTGGCGTCGCCGGCGGTCACCGTCCGCGACAGCGCGCTGACGATGCCGGAGGTCACCGTGTTGGTCAGGCTGTCCGGGCTGCCGACGGCGACCACCTGCTGGCCGACCTTCAATGCGTCCGAGTCACCGAGTGCCGCCGGGGTCAGGCCCGACGCACCCTCGAGCTTGATGACCGCGAGATCGTACGACGGGGCGTTGCCGGTGACGGTGGCGTTGTGCTGATGCCCGTCGCCGGTGGTGACGACGATCGTGCTGCCGGAGCCGGCCCCGGCGACGACGTGGTGGTTCGTCAGGACGTAACCGTCGGGGGAGAGGACGATACCGCTGCCCACCGCCGTGCCGTTCGCGGTCTGGACCTTGATGTCGGCCGTCGACTTCGACGCCACGCTCGCGGCATACGTCACCGAACCGGGTTGCGCGTCGGCGGCGTTGGCTGCGGCGGCCGGTTGCGAGTTGAGGATCGGTACCGACGCGGCGTCGTGCCCGAGCAGCGAACTGCCTCCCATGCCGACGGCGCCGCCGAGCAGTCCCGCGAGGAGCGCGGTGACGATGATCGGCTTCGTCACGCCGGCCCGCTGCCGCGCGACCGGAGGAGGCGGCGGGGGTGAGACGAATGGCGGCGGGGTGGCCCGCGGGTTCATCGCCCAGGGCCCGGGCGGCGGCACCGGTCCGCGCGGCGGCGCAAAGGGTTCGGTGATCGGGTCGTGGTCGTCGTCGGGAATGGGGGTCTGGGGCGTGTTCACGGCACCACGATGCCTGCGCCTCATGTGAACAGGGCTACGGAAATCCTGCGGATTTGCTGACAAGCTCGACGCGGACTCTCAGGTGTCTCTGACCTGTCCACTGCGGATTTCCCGCGCCACGAGAGATCAGTGTCGACCGAATGTGGTTCCGCGGTAATGTGACCCGCCGACCACCCGCATCCGACTCAACCCTCGAGGACAGTGACATTTCCATCGACCATGCGATCATCGCGGATCTCGACGATGCCGCCGGCACTCTCGCCGCCGCTTTCGACGCCTATCCCTGGACTCGATGGTCCATTCCCGAGGACGGCTATCGGGAACGGTTGTACCGACTACAACGGATGTATCTGGGATACGCCTTCGACCACGGTGTCGTGCTGGTCACCACGGACCGGTGCGGCGTGATCGCCCTGCCGCCCCCGGATGTGCCGGAGCCGGATGGACAGTTTCAGGCCGAAGCGGCCGCCCTGCACGGCGATCGGCTGGCCGCGGTCGCCCGGGCCGAGACCCCTGCGCACCCGGCAGGCGCATGGAACCTGGCGACACTCGGAGTCCACCCGGACCGCCAGGGCAAGGGGCTGGGAAGCGCGCTGGTCCGCGCCGGACTCGCCGCGGTCGACGACAGGACTCCTCCTCGGGGTGCGTGCGTCGCGCTCGAGACCTCCGACGATCGCAATGTGATGATCTACGAACGTGCCGGGTTCGTCGTCACCGCAACGACTCCGGTCGACACGGGCCTCGTCGTCCATTCGATGCTCCGCGATCCGGATGGCGGCGGGTTGTCGGCGACCGTGTGAGGACACTGCTAGCGTTCGGCCGATGGCGGACTTCGAGTTGACCGACGACGACCTGCGGGTCGTCGTGCGCTGTGCCACCGAGTGGGCCGAGGAAGTGCTGCCGGTCTTCGAGCGAACGCGGCCCGACGACCCGCGTCCCCGCGCGGCCATCGAGGCGGCCCGGGAATTCGCCGCCGGCGCACGCAGATCGACGCGCCAGCGGACGGCCGCCTTTGCGGCGCATCGTGCCGCGAAGGACGCCCCGTCGGAGACTGCCCGACTGGCCGCCCAAGCCGCAGGCGACTCGGCGGCGGCGGCATATCTGCATCCGATCGCGAAAGCGCACCAGGTCGGTCACATCCTGCGGGCCGCGGCGAACCGGGCGTACATCGCCGAACTAGAGAGCGGTGGAGACCCGGCGGTGGGGAACGAGATGGTCGAGGCCGTGTGCCAACGGACACCACCCGAGCTCATCGATGTGCTGTGTCGGTACCCGGAACCGGATGCCGGGGCATCACGGGCGGCCCGCCTGATGGCCGAACTCGACAGCCGGTTGCGGGCGTCGGGCAGACGGACGACTGGGACAGCTGACTGAGACGAGTGGCCGCTCGGGCACATCAAATCCCCTGTGCAAGAACAGCTTTTGATGGTCATTCGCCTGACAAACGACATGTCGCATGACATGGTGTTGCCTGGCCGATGTGCGCAGTCGAGCTCGTCGGCCTTCCAGTTGGCACATGTCGAAAGGTCTCCAGTGTCCTCGTCTGAACTCGGTCTCACCATGTTGTTCGCCTTCATCGGTCCGCTCCTGGCGCTCTACGCCAACGGCAGCTAGGGGTACGGCGATTCGTCGAACCCGGTGGTCGTCACCGGCCGCACGGATTCGCCCTGGCGATCCGTGCGGCCGGAACCGACGACCTTCCGGGTGAAAGTTGCACATCGTGCGCCGTTCGTCGTCGATTCTGCATCGGTGACTCCTTCCAGACGAACCGTCCTCGCCGCGGCGATCGTGGTCCTGCTCGCGGTGGCCGGGCTGCTCGTCCCGACGCCGGCGAGCAGTGCCGCCGCGCCCTCGGGTTGGCGGTACACGATGGTCGCGTTCAGCAATGCGAGTGCGCGCGACATGGACGTGTACGAGTCCTCCGACGGCCTCGAGTACACCCTGGTGCGCAGGTCCGCGTACCGGCCGCCGACGGGCTATGTCCGGGATGCGAGCATCTTCCGGCACACCGACGGCTGGTATTACGTGACGTAGACGACCGCCGACGGGGCCAGCATCGGGTTCGCGCGCAGCCGCGACCGCGTCAACTGGAACTTCCTGTACAACTGGCCGGTGCCGCTGTGCTGTGCGTTCCTGCCGGGGACCGGTGTCGGCAAGGGATTCGGCTCGAGCGGGTCAGGTTCGCCCGGCTCGTCCGGGTCGGCGGGTTCGAGTGACGGTCCGTCGTTGTCGCCGTTCACGACCAAGGCTTGGGCGCCCGAATGGTTCGTGGAGGGTGGCCGGGTCAACGTGATCCTGTCGATGTCAACCGGTGGTGGTTTCGTCCCCTACGTGATGACGGCGCTCGATCCCGGGCTGCGGATGTGGAGTCCGCCCGTGCCGATGTTGAGCATCGGCGCCGACCACGTCGACACCACGGTCATCAAGGTCGGGCCGACTTATCATGCGTTCACCAAGAACGAGACGCGAAAGTTCATCGAGCATGCGGTCTCGGGCTCGCTGTTCGGGCCCTACCGGTTCGTGCCGCCGGGCAACTGGGGTCGTCTCGTCGAGGGTCCCGCCGTCGTCCAGCTACCGAACGGCGCCTGGCGGATGTACCTCGACGCCTACCCGAACGGCCGATACCTCTACTCCGACAGCACCGATGGGATGCGCACCTGGTCGCCGGTGCAACAGATCCCGGGCATCTCCGGGACGGTCCGCCACGTGGGCGTGATGCGCGAGCGCGCCTGACGGCGACGGGTCTGCGCGCCGCCGCGACACGACGCACCGGTCGCGTACGTACGTCAACCGTCGTGCTCGGTGAGATTTGGCACGGTGCCGAGAAGCCGACGGGCACCTAGTCTCGGTGACGTCGGGGGTGTTTTGCCCGTTTCTCGAGAGGTTCCGATGAGTACATCTGTCCTGCCCCCGCTGGTCGACGTCGCCTGGTTGCGGGAGCGGCTCGACGACCCCACCGTGGTCATCGTCGACGCGACCACCCATCTCCCGATTCCGAAAGAGGGGCCCTATGTCCCCGAATCGGGAGCGGAGTCCTTTCGCGCGGAACACATCCCGGGTGCGGTGTTCGCCGATCTGTTGACCGACTTCGCCGACGCCGGCAGCCCCGAACCGTGGACGGTCCCGTCATCCGAGCAGTTCGCCACGGCCGCATCGGCGTTGGGGATCGGAGACGGGGCGACCGTCGTGGTCTACGACCAGCTCGAGGGATTCTGGGCAACGCGCTTCTGGTGGCACCTGCGACTCGAGGGTTTCGACGCCGTGACCGTGCTCGACGGCGGCTTGCCGGCCTGGAAGGCGGCCGGCGCCCCGGTGACCGATGCCGAGTCGACCGTCACCCCGCGTACTTTCCGCGGGACGCGTCGTTTCGAACTGTTGCGCTCGACCACGGAGGTCGCTGCCGCGCTTGATGATCCGTCGACGCTGCTGGTCAATGTCCTCGACGAGCCGACCTATCGCGGTGAGACCACGACGTACGCCCGTCAGGGCCACATCCCGGGATCGGTGAATCTCCCGGTGTTCTCGATCCACGACGCCGAGACCGGCGACCTCCGCCCGGTCGAGGAGCTACGCCGGGAATTCGAAGCGGCCGGGTTGCTGGCCGACGACACCAAGGTCGTGACGTACTGCGGAGGCGGCATCGCGGCCACCGGGATCGCGCACGCGCTCGCCCTCGTCGGTCGCGACGACGTCGCGGTCTACGACGGATCGATGACCGCGTGGGCCAACGACCCGTCGCTCCCGCTGGTCACCGGACCGGAACCGCGTTGACGACGCCGGGCCGCTCCAGCGGTCTGGCGCTACGCGTGAATTCGCGTCCCCCTCAGCAGGATCGAAGGGCACATTGCCCTTCGACCCTGCTCACGGGGACGAGCTTTTCCGGGCCGGCCGGCCGCTCCCCAGGGTGCGAGTAAAGCGAGCCTCGAAGGCTAATGGCTACAGGAACATTCCCACCAGACCCTTCGAGGCTCGTCGCTATCGCTCCTCGCACCTCAGGGAGCGGGGGTCGCGCACCTAGCACCTCAGTATCTGCGGCCTGGCGCCCGTCGTGAACCACGAAAGCACTCTGCTCCCTGGAGGAGCGAGCCTGCGAGCGTCACGAAGGGTTACGCAACCCTCGGTCGCCGGACCCTTCGTGACGCGACCTCCGCAAGCTCCGGGCGCTCCTCAGGGAGCGGAGGGGGTTCGCGCTTTTCCGCCTCGGGAGTGGAGGGGCGGGTCTCAGCCGACGGTGATGGCGTCGAGGCGCTGTCGGATGAAGTCCCCGGACACCACCGGTTCGAGTCCGGCGCGGCGGCCCACGGGTGGGGCGACGGGTGAGACGAGGGCGTCGTGATCGAGTTCGTAGAAGAAGATCAGCGAGACGAGGTCTTCGGCGGGTGCGTCGGGTTGCGGTGGCAGGACGCGGTGCCGGCCCGCGGGCCAGCGCCCGGCCGACCAGTACTCGAGGATGTCCCCGATGTTGACGGTCAGGGCGTCGGGGTTCCACGGTGCGTCGGCCCACCCCGATTGCTCGCTGTAGACCTGCAATCCGCCGGCGCCGGGTTCGCGGTCGAGGATGGTGACGGTGCCGAAGTCGGTGTGCGGTCCGATGCGGAACTGGCCGGGTTCGGGGGTTCCGACGTCGTGCAGCGGCGGGTAGTGGTTGATGTTGGACGACCACGTCGGCGTCGACGCGAGGTCGCGGAACGGATTGTCCGGGCCGACGAGGCCGAGTGCGGCGGCCATCAGCGCCAGCAGGTCGTCGGACAGCCGCCGCATCTGAGACGTCCACGCCGTGAACAGTTCTCGGAGTTCGGGCGTCTCTGCCGGCCACACGTCGGGGGCGAACCAGTACCCGTCGATCTCGGGTATGCCCACCGGCGTCTGCGCACCGGAGGTGAACGACTCCTTCAAGTCCGGCGGGGTCTCGGTGCCCTCGGCGAAACCGTTGGCCTCCTTGCCGGGACCGATCCAACCGCGGCCGCCGACACCGGCGGAGTACCGGCTCTTGACGTCGGCCGGGAGCGCGAAGAACCGACGGGCCGCCGCGCGAAGGGAGCTCGGCAACTCGGGATCGAGTCCGTGCCCCGTGACGAGCAGGAACCCGGCCTGCTGCAGGGATTCATCGACAGCGGCGCAGACCCGTTGCGCGGCAGCACCTCCGGACTGCCACTCCCGAAGGTCGACGGTGAGTACCGGGCTGTCGGTCATGACATCTCCACGTTCTCGTCGGCCGGGGCGACCCCGATGTCCTCGTTCCACACCGCAGGATTGGCCGCGATGTACGACGACATCATCTCCGCGCACCGCTCGTCGTCGAGCACGATGACCTCGACACCGTGCTCACGCAACCAGTCCTCTCCGCCGTAGAACGAGGTGTTTTCGCCGATGACGACCGTGCCGATGCCGAATTGGCGGATGAGGCCGGAGCAGTACCAGCACGGCGACAGGGTCGTCACCATGATCGTCGGCCCGTAATCCCGTTGCCGCCCCGCGGCGCGGAATGCTTCGGTCTCGCCGTGCGCCGACGGATCGTCGGCCTGCACGCGCCGATTGTGGCCCGCGCCGAGCAGCGTGCCGTCGGCCGCGAAGAGGGCCGCGCCGATCGGGATGCCGCCCTCGTCGAGGCTCGTCCGTGCCTCCCGGTAGGCGACGTCGAGCATCCCGGACACGTCGAGACCGGCATGGCCGGGCAGCGAGATCGTCATGCTTCGAGAGTGCCGGGTGGCTCCGACGGTGACAACTGACAGATCGTCGTACTGCGGCCGAGGCCGCCGGTGCATATTGTCTTCGTCCATGACGCTCGATCGACCCCCGACGGATACCGCCTTCCCGACGCTTCGGGAGATCCTCGACGACCACCTGGCGGTCGCCGAGCCGCGGGTTCTGAGCGGCCACGAACGTCTCGACGCACCCGTGCGGTGGGTGCATTCGAGCGAGATCTACGAGATCGGGCCGCTGCTCACCGGCGGCGAGTTGCTGCTCACGACGGGGCTCGGTCTGCGCGGACTCGATGCCGGCACCCGCAAGCACTATGTGCAGGACCTGTCGCAGCGCGGGGTCGCGGCGGTCGCGATCGAAGTGGGTCGGACGTTCGAGGCGGTACCCGAGGAGATGGTGCGGGCGGGATCGGCGGTCCGGCTGCCGATCATCGAACTCCGGGCGGTGGTCCCCTTCATCGACGTGTGCCGAGCGGTCAACACCGCGATCGCCGCCCGCGAGGTCGACGAGTTACGAGTCCGCTCGACTCTCGTGGAGTCACTCCACGACGACCTGGCGGCCGGTGCCGGGGTCGCGCCCATGCTCGGCCATGTGGCCGAAACCCTGCATGCGCCTGTCGTTCTCGTGTCCACATCCGGGGCGCTGCTGTCCGCGCACGGCGTCGACGACGACTCGGCGGCGTGGCGGGTCGTCGACCGGGCCGTATCGGACGCCACGGTCCACAGCAAGGGACGTCCGATCGCCCGGCTGATCGTGGGCGAGCGCACCGACGACGGCCCGGTCCCGTTCGCGCAGAGTCTGTTGCGTGCGGCCGCCGGTCCGGTGGCGGTCGGCCTGACCCGGACCGGGGTCCGGGGTTCGGCCCTGGCCGCGCGGCTCGTCGAAGACCTGGTCGACGCCAGACCGATGCGACCCGCGGATCTGCGGGCACGCCTGGCCGCCGCGGGGGTGTCCGTGGGGGCGCCCACCGTGGTGGTGCCCCTTGCGGCGGAGGCCCCCGACCCGCGGATGGCCGATGCCGCGGTCGCCGGCGCCGAGCTGGATTCGGTGGCACGCAGCATCGTCGACGCCACGGTCTACGCACTGGCCGCGGTGCCGGCCGGGGGAGGAGAGGGCGCCACCGACCCGGTCGACCGGGTGGCGTCCTCGTTGACACGGCAGGGCAACCGAATCGGACGCACCACGGTCGTCGTCGGAAACCCCTGTGTCATCGACGATGTCGGGCCCGGCGCCGATGTGGCGTCCGCCCTCTCCGCCTCACTGCGTCGATGCGGGCGACAACTTGGGCTCGCGGCGTCCACCGCCGCGGGTCTCGAGGCGGGACGTCGGGTGTTCACCTCGCGCGAACTCCTCGTCGACGAGGCGATCGGTGCGCTGGATCCCGCTCTTCGGACGGAGCTGCGGTCCCTGGTGGAACCACTCGTCGCGGCCGATGGACGCTCCTCGTCGGACCTCGTCCGGACCCTGGCGGTGCACCTGGCGCACGGCTGCAGCGCGACGCGGTCGGCTGCGGCGCTCCACATCGGCAGGCAGAGCCTCTATCAGCGGCTCGAACGGATCCGGACTGTGCTCGGTTTCGACCCCACCGACCCGGCCGTCTACGCGTCGACGATGCTGGCCCTGCGTTCGGTGACCCGCGAGGTTCACCAGGTGGCTCACCAGTTGTAGTCGAGGAACTTCCCGTCGAAGGTCACGACCACGCGGTCGCCGTTCGGGTCGGGCCGGCGTCGGATGTCGATGTTGAAGTTGATGGCGCTCATGATGCCGTCGCCGAACTCCTCGTGGATGAGTGCCTTCAGCGCGGGCCCGTAGACGTCGAGCGCCTCGTAGAAGCGGTAGATGGTGGGGTCGCTCGTCGCCGCCTCGTCGGGTGTACGCGTCGGCTGTTGCCGCAGACTCTCGGCGACGCCCTCGCCGAGGCCGAGCAGTTCCACCACGGCGGTGGCCTTCGTGGCCGGGACCGGATGTTTGCCCAGCAGCGCAGCGACGGTCCAGACCAACGGGGCGTCGATCTTCTCGGCAATTGTCGCCCACGTCAGTCCCTGGCGAATCCGCGCGGCGTTGATCAGCTCTGCGGCATCGGTTTTCGGCATGATCGGGGTGGTCATCGTCATCTCCATCGATAGTGTTGGACCACACCCACATTGCCCATCGGCGGGCACGATGCCAAGTCGAGTCAGCGACTTTCGGCAGTGTTCACACGATCGACACGCCCACCGCCGACCGCGGCGACACCAGAACTTCACACCGCGACCTGGACCGAGTGAGGGCGGTGTAACAGGGAGACTCGTCGATGACACCGAACGGACATGTGGCCTCGGTTCCATGGGCGCATCAACTGAGGAGTTCGAGGAGAACCACATGTCCTATGTGAAACCGTCCGAATTCGCGGTGAAGATGGTCGACGCCGGCGAGTCCAAGGCGTTCATGTCCACCCGCGACACCCTGATCAGGGCGTTCATGGCCGGCGCGATCCTGGCTCTGGCCGCGGCCTTCGCGGTGACCGTCACCGTGCAGACCGGCCAGCCGCTGCTGGGGGCGCTGTTGTTCCCGGTCGGCTTCATCCTGCTCTACCTGATGGGATTCGACCTGCTCACCGGTGTGTTCACGCTGGTGCCACTCGCACTGCTCGACAAGCGACGAGGAGTCACGGTCCGGTCGATGCTGCGCAACTGGGGTCTGGTGTTCCTCGGGAACTTCCTCGGCGCCATCCTGGTCGCGGTGATGATGGCGGTCATCCTGACCTATGGATTCAGCGTCGCACCCGACGAGGTGGGACAGCGGCTCGGCGAGATCGGCCACAGCCGTACCGTCGGTTACGCCGAGCACGGGGCGGCCGGCATGCTGACGCTGTTCATCCGCGGCGTGCTGTGCAACTGGATGGTGTCCACCGGTGTCGTCGCCGCGATGATGTCGACATCCCTGCCCGGCAAGGTGATCGGGATGTGGATGCCGATCATGCTGTTCTTCTACATGGGCTTCGAGCACTCGATCGTCAACATGTTCCTCTTCCCCTCGGGTCTCATGCTCGGCGGTGACTTCTCGATCGCCGACTACCTCGTCTGGAACGAGATCCCCACGGTGATCGGCAATCTCGTCGGCGGACTCACCTTCGTCGGTCTGACGCTGTACTTCACCCATGTACGGACCGCTCCGGATCGTCGACCCCCCGCCCACGACGCGACGACCGAGGTCGACGTGGCCGCGCCCGTCCGTACGACGACCGCTTAGTCCCGGCGCCGACCCGTATGACGTCGTGCCCGCATTCCGGGCACGACGTCATACTGTTCGGCAGGGTCATACGGCTGTCGCCGAATCCGGCTCGGCCGGGTCGTCCTGGAGGGCGCGGGCGTACCAGGCGCCCAGGCCGAGCAGGATGAGTCCGGTCACGATGAACACGATCACGCGGAAGATCCCGTCGAGGGTGGCCAGGTCGAAGAGGAACAGTTTCGCCATCGCGGCCGCGACGAGGACGAGACCCCCGGTGACCGCGGCGGTACGTGCGGCACCGGTGCGACGCCGGGCATAGGCCAGGGCCGTCCCCGCGAGGACCATCCAGCAGGTGGTCGCCAGCACGTGACCGGCGAGAAAGCCGTCCGACCCGGCGACCAGGACGCCTGCGGTCACACTGATCGCGGTGAGTGCGTAGACGACGACCACTCCGGCGGCGATATGGGCTGCGCGCGAGACCTTCTCGTCGGTGAGGCGGGCCCACCCGGCGGCCAGGACCAGGGCGCCGGCGGCCGCGAACACACTCGCCACGACGATCCCCAGAGACGCGTCCCGTCGCATCAGGTCCGCATCGGCGAGCACATACGGCGGCGCCGCGTCGAGTAGCGCCGCGAAACCGATGGCCCACAGGACCGAGCCACCGGCGAGAAGTACCCGCGAGGTCGTCGACCATGTCCGGGCGACAAGCGCGGTCACCGTTGCCAGGCCGAGCAGGACGGTGATCGCCACCGTGCCGTCGAAGGCCACCAGAACGGCGACGAACAGCAGCAGAAGGGCGGTCGCGGACCAGATCTGCGCAACGACGTCGGGCACGCGCGGGGTGGAGCCGGTACGCGAGTCGGGAAGCCCCGATCCGATCAACACGGTTCCGATCAGCGCGCCGGCGATGCAGGTCTGCAGGATCACCGCGCCCGGCATGTTCATCACCGCTCCGGCGAACAACGCGGGGATGGTCGTCGCACTCGCCAGACCGGCCAGCGTCTCCCGGAACTGCGTGGTGGGCATCGCGATCAGGGCGCCGGCGACCCCCAGCACGACGACCACGACGACCGCGGCCGCGAAGACGGTGTCGGCGGCACCGGCCGACGTCCAGCCGGCCAGCGCGAGGACACCGACCAGGGTCAACGGAATCGTGGGCGCGGCGAGCCGCACGGCATGCAGCCAGATCCAGTCGCGACCGAGCTGGACCCACGCCGATGCCGCGGCGAGGACCACCATGAACGCGATGAGGGTGGTGTCCAGTCCGCCGGTGAGCACCGGTGCCAGAGCGATCAACGGCACGACGACGAGCAGCCCCAGGTGTTCGCTGCGCCACCGATGGGCAAGCGCGAGCCCAGCCGCGGCGACGAGTCCCGCGACTCCGAGGCCCACGACGATGGGCAACCAGTCGTAGATCTTGGTCGCGGCCAGGACGTCGAGGTAACCCGCCGCGATCCCGGTGGCCGTCAGCGCGATGGCACCGATCCGGCCGTCGGGCCGGCCGCGCGACCAGATCCCGCCGGCGACGAGCGCCGCGGCGAGGACCGCGCCACCCGCGACGCGGAATTCCGGGCGGAGCAATCCGGCCTGTGCGGCCAGGACGAGGAGCAGTGCGACACCGATGAGGGTCACGCCCACGCCGGCGGTGGCGAGGATCTTGCCGATCAATCCGCGTTCGGCGGCCGCGCCGATCCGTTCGGACATCGACGGCCCGGCCGGCCGCGGAGGCGACGCGACCGGCGGATACGGTCGCGCACTCGCCGGGCGGGGCATCGGCGGAGGACCTTGCGGGCCCGGCGGAGCGATCGGGGGTCGTTGGTGGCCGACCGGTGGCGGCGCCGTCGGCAACCAGGGCCGGGACGGGGGTGTGGGCCGAGGTCCCGCGGCCTGCGCAGGAGCTGCCGCCACCGTCGGTGGGGTGAGGCCGGCGGCGGGTGGCTGCACGGCGGATTGCGGTGCGGGGGCGACGTCGCGAGCAGGCTCGTCGGGCTCGGCGACGATACGTCGCAGCTCGGCGAATTCGGCTGACACGGTGGACATCTGGCGTGCTATCGCGTCGAACTCGGTCGAGATCCGCGCCAGGGTGGCAGTACTCGGATCGCCGCCGAATGTGCTGCTGGGAGAGTTCATGTGTCGACGATGACCGGTCGCGCCCCGGCATGGATGAGTAGTCCTACCCACCAGGGGTGGGGGATTCGTGTGACGGGGTGCGCGGCGACGTGATTGCCGGACGGCCCGGCAGGGTATCGCTGGACCATGACTGATCCGCACAATGCTGCCGACCGTGGACGCGCCGACGTCGAGAAGCGCTGGCAGGACACCGGAAGCTACCGGTCCGCGGCCCTGTATGTCGTGGCCGTGGTCGCGCTCGGCGCGGTGGCCTGCGCGGTCTTCCTCGCCGTCGACCGCGCCAATATCGTCCTCGCGTCGCTCGTCCCCGGTGTGTTCCTTCTCGGCGGGATCGGTGCGCTGGTCAACGCCTACCGCACCTATCGCCGGGGCGGCACCTGGCCGATGTGGCAGGGCGCGGCGTGGTTCCTGTTCGCCCTCATGCTCGTGGCGCTGGCGTTTCCCGCGATGGCGGGCTGATGCCTGTTTCCCACTGTGACGGGCTGATGTCTACTGTGGGGCCATGCCTGCGCAACGGGTGCGAATCGACAAGACCACGCCGCAGGTCTACCGAAAGCTGATCGCGGTATCGGCCGAGGTCGCCGCGGCCGCCGAATCGATCGGGCTGAGTCGGTCCCTCGTGGAATTGGTGAACCTGCGGTGTTCGCAGCTCAACGGTTGCGCCTTCTGCATGGATCTCCATGCGCAACTGGGCCGCTCTGCGGGTCTGACGACGCAGCAGATCGACGTCATGGCCGGGTGGCGGGATGCGCCGGACCTCTACGACGACGTCGAGCAAGCGGCTCTGGAGATCGCCGAGCTCGTCACCGAACTGCCGGCGCACGACGCGGCCGACCTCGCCTACGACCGGGCGACGGACATCCTCGACACCGACCAGACCGCGGTGCTGATCTGGGCGGCGGTGACCATCAACGCGTTCAACCGGATGTCCATCGTGAGCGGGTACCGCCCCCGGCCCGGCGCCTCGCCGCAGAAGGCGGCAACACCGTTCACCGGTGGCGCGACAGGCTAGTCGGCCGTCCTCGCGTCACCGCCCTTTGCGTGCGAACACCCAGCCGGCCGCCGCGAGTGACACCAGCGCGATCGCCGCGCACCAGGCCAGGCCCGTCACCGCTGTCGACGTCAGATCGTGCACCGGTGACCCGCCGGTGCCCATGCCGACCAGCAGGGCTCGAATGGACTCGATGACCGGTGTGACCGGTTGTGCCTCGGCGAAGCCGCGCAGCCAGGCCGGCATCGTCTCGGGTGGCACGAACGCACTCGAGACATACGGCAGGAAGAGCATGACGAAGCCGAAACCGCCTGCCGCGGCGGGCGTTCGCACCGCCACGCCGATGAACGCGGCGAGGCAGGTGATGGCCAGGATGTAGGCGAGGACCATCCCGGCGGCCCCGAGCCATTCGAACAGCGACGCCGACGGCCGGAAACCGATGGCGACCGCGACGATCAGGACGACCGCGGTGGAGACGGAGTTCTTCACCAGGCTGGCCGCGACATGGCCGAACACCATGGTCGCGCCCACGATGGGCATCGACCGAAAGCGGTCGATGACGCCGCCGTTCATGTCATTCGCCACCGCCAGTGCGGTATTGGACGCGCCGTAGCCCGCGCACAGCAGGATGACTCCAGGAGTCGCGTAGGTGATGTAGTCGGTACCCACCGACATCGCGCCGCCGAAGACGTAGACGAACATCAGCATGATGGCGATCGGCAGGACGAGCGCGAGGATCAACTCGTCCGGATCGCGGCTCATCATGCGCAGCGATCGCGCGAACATCGTGGTCGCGTCGATCTGCAGGTGCCGTAGTCGCTTCGACGACGAGCGCTCGGCGAGGGCAGTGGTGAGACTCATGCCGCGACCTCGTTCCCGGTGGCCGGTTCGGCGGGTTGTCCGGTTGCCGCGAGAAACACGTCGTCCAGTGTGGGAGAGCGCAATTCCCAGGAATCGACGGTGGCGACGGTCCGATCGGCGAGATCGAGGACCGCGCGTGTGTGGGCCACCGACCGGTCGGTGGGCACGCGGACGATGGTCGACTGGACCGACGGCCCGAAAGCCGCCAGGTCGGAGGCGAGGGCGGTGGCGTCGGCCGCGGTCGGCACGACGAACTCGAGCGCGGCCTCGCCGACGCGGCGTTTCAGGTCGGCCGGTGTACCGGCGGTCCCGATCCGGCCGCCACTGATGAGGGCCACGCGGTCGGCGAGGCGGTCCGCCTCCTCCAGATACTGCGTGGTCAATAGGACTGCCGTCCCCTGCGCGACCACGTCGTCGATCACCTGCCAGAGCATCTGACGGCTGCGCGGGTCGAGGCCGGTCGTCGGCTCGTCGAGGAAGAGGACCACCGGCCGGTCGAGGAGTCCCGCGGCGAGATCGAGACGCCGGCGCATACCGCCGGAGTACGTCGCGACCAGTCGGTCGGCGGCGTCGGTGAGATCGAAGGCGAGCAGGAGTTCGTCGACGCGGTGATCGACGGTGCGGCGGGGATGGTGCGCGAGCCGACCCATCATCCTCAGGTTCTCGCGACCGGTGAGCTTGTCGTCGACGGCCGCGTATTGCCCGGTCAGACTGATGATCTCGCGGACCCGGCGGCGATCGGCGACGACGTCGAAGCCGCCGACGCGGGCGGTCCCTCCGTCGGGGCGGGTGAGGGTGGACAGGATGCGCACCGTGGTCGTCTTACCCGCGCCGTTGGGGCCGAGCAGGGCGACGACCTCCCCGGCGCCGACGTCGAGGTCGAACCCGCGCAGGACGGGCACCCGGGAGTCCCCGCGGCCCAGCGATTTCGTGAGGCCGACGGCCTCGACCGGCATGGGTGACGAACGGTCCGGGACGGTCATGTCGGACTCCAATCTGTTTATGGCTAAAACTGTTTATGGCAGTAACTGCGTACAGTAGACGCAGTTGTGCGCGACGGCAAGGGTCGCCGACCGAGAGGACCGCGAATGGCAGAGGGTGGGGACGGGACGCTGCAACGGCTGTGGACAGGTGGCAGGGCGGGCAGCCGTGGTCCCAAACCGGCCCTCGATCTCGACCGCATCGTCGACGCCGCGATCGCGATCGCCGACACCGACGGCCTCGACGCGGTTTCCATGGCGCGCGTGGGTGAGGCGCTCGGCTGTTCGGCCATGGCCCTGTATCGCCACGTGTCCGGCAAGGCTCAGCTGCTGAGCCTCATGGTGGACGCGGTGGCGGGTCAGCTCCCGTTGCCGCCGCGCCGAGGGGAGTGGCGCGAGGATCTGGCGGCGTGGACGCGGGCGCAGATCGACGGCATGGTCGAACGCCCCTGGTTCCTCGAACTGCCGCTGACGGTCGCGGTCCCGGGGCCGCGTCGAATGCGTTGGATGGAGGCGGGTTTCGAGATCCTGAAGGACTTCGACCTGCCCGGTGACGACAAACTCGAGATCCTCGGCCTGCTCGCCCAGTATGTGCTGTCGGCAACCCGGTTGGAGATCGAGATGCGGCGTGCGACGGGTACTGATGTGGAGTCGGACTTCGAGCAGGTGCTGACCGGTCTCGCCGATCCCGCGCAGTACCCGTACCTGTTCGCGGCGATGCAGAGCGCGGGCGGGGAGTCCGACGACCGTGAATTCGGGCTGCAGCTCATTCTCGACGGCATCGCATCGCGCGCCACCGGCTCGCCCTGACGCGTCACCGGGCACGCTGACCGGCCGCCCACCGCCGCACTCGCATCGGTGCGGCATGATGTCACCCATGTCGACTGTGCGCTCGGGCCGGCTCGCGGTCGGCACGCTGTCGCTGCTCACCGTTCTCTACTTCGCGCAGGGCCTGCCCTACGGCTTCTTCAGCCAGGCGGTGCCGGTCATCCTCCGCGAGGAGGGTTACTCACTGACCCAGATCAGCGTGTACGGACTGTTGTTCGCGCCCTGGGGTCTGAAATTCCTGTGGGCGCCCTATGTCGACGCCTACGGCACCCGGCGCAGATGGCTGGTGTCCCTGCAGTTGTCGTCGGCGGTCGTCGCACTCGTCTTGGCGACGCTCGATCTGTCCGGGTCCCTGGTCTGGCTCCTGATCGGCATCGCGGTCATCAACCTGCTGTCGGCGACGCAGGACATCGCGACCGACGGGCTGGCGGTGTCGATGCTCGAGCCGCGTCAGCGCGGTCTGGGCAACGGAATCCAGGTGGGCGCGTACCGAATCGGCATGATCGCCGGCGGCGGCGGGCTCCTCTGGCTGTTCTCGTTCGCCGGCTGGCGCACCTTGTTCGTCGTGATGGCGGTGCTCCTGTTCGCGGTCACCGTCGGCGTGTGGTTTCTCGCCCGTGAGCCGAGCCGACCGACCGGCGATGCGCAGCCGACACCGTCGAAGCGGGTGTCGCCCGGGTTGTTGCTGACGGGCTGGTCGTCGCGGCTCCGACGTCCGGGCGTGATCACGTTCATCCTCGTCGTCGGCGCGTTCAAGTTCGGTAACTCGATGGCGTCGGCGCTGGTGGGCCCGTTCATGTCCGACATCGGACTCACACTGGGCCAGATCGCGCTCGTCGAAGGTGCGTTGTCGTCGGCCGGAGCGCTCGGCGGAGCCGCGCTCGGCGGGTGGCTCGCGTACACCTACGGTCGGCGGCACGCACTGCTCGTCGGCGGTGTCACCCAGACACTCAGTCTTGGAGTGTATCTGGTCGCGTCGATCGGCGTCGGCGGCTTCTGGCTGGTGGTCACGGCCAGCCTCGCCGAGCACATCCTGGGTGGCGCGGCGACCGTCGCGGTGTTCACCCTGATGATGGATGCGTGCCAGAAGGGCTACGAGGGCAGCGACTACACCTTGTTCGCGTGCGCGGTGGTCGGCGTGCAGGGCGCGGCCGGGTTCGCCGCCGGGATCGTCGGCGACCTGTTCGGGTTCCCGGCGATCTTCGCGACCGGCCTGATCCTGTCCGGCCTCGGCTGCCTGGTCATGATCCGGGCCCTCGATCGCGGTCTCATGAAACGTCTCGGGTAGGCAGGAGGGTCGCCATCGCCTCGTCGACGACGCGGTCGAGGTCGTCACCCAGGCTGCCGGCCAAGAACTGTTGCACCAGTTCGGACATCGCGCCGGTGAAGATCGCGGCCCGCACCCGGCTCGTGAGCCGGTCGGTGTCGCGGGCGTCGGCCTCGGCGAACGCGAGGTCGCGGAGCATGCCCTGGGTGGTGGCCCGCCGTTCGGCGAGAACGGGATTGGTCACCCCGGCGGTGAACAACACGCGGCCGCGCCGCGGATCCGACGACGCGTGGCCGAGGACCGCACGGATACCCGCGCGGGTGCGTGACCGGACCGAGGGGCCCGCCTCGCGCATCGCGGCCTCGACCACCACGCCGAGTTCCGCCGTCGCGGTGTCGTAGACCGCGCCGAGCAGATCGTCGGTGTCGGAGAAGCTCTCGTAGAAGTACCGGGTGTTGTAGCCGCAATACCGGCACACCGAGCGGACCGACAGCTCGGCTTCCGCGCCGACGCCTCCGAAGATGTCGAAGGCGGCCGCGATCAGGGCCGCTCTACGCTCCGCGCGCCGGTCCGCGAGCGGTACGCCCGCCCAGCGGGTCGGTGAGGACATCTGCTCACCATAGTCGGCCGCCAGCGTACCCCGCACAGATCTGGTCACGCCTGTACCCAAATAGTTACTCTGGGTACGACCGTGACCAATGGTCGACCCGAGCGGAAGGTCTGTAGATGACTGTGTCCATGGCTCCTCTCCGACTGCCGTCGACCGACTGGATTCCGGTTCCCCTCCCGCACGAGTTCGTCGGGTCCTGGCTGAACGGCAAGTTCGACGCCCACGTCCGAGCGAAGTTCTTCCGCGGGATGGACTTCGAGAAGCCGGCCGGCGATCCGGGTTGGTTCGGCCCGGGCAGCGCGACCTGGTACGTCCATTCGCACACGCCCGCGCTCATCTTCGGTCTGCAGTGTGCGTCGTACCTGGAGCGTCTCGACCCGAGCATCTTCTGGATGGGTGTGCAGCACTCGCGGCTGGTCCGGCGCCGCGAGGACGGAACCCCGACCCTGTCCATCGATCCCGACGGCGCGATGACCAGACTCGGGCACTCGCTGGCCTTCTTCATGGGGACCGCGTACGGCTCGACCGAGTCCGCCGAGCGACTGGCGCGGACGGTACGCGCGATGCACCACACCATCAAAGGTGTCCGGCCCGACGGTGCGGCCTACGACGCCGACGATCCGGCCTGGCTTCGCTGGAACTATGCCACCGTCGTCTGGGGTATCGCCACCGCGCACGAGATCTACCACCCGCAGCCGCTGCGGGGCGCCGAACTCGACGGCTATTACCGGGAATTCGTGCGCGTCGGTCACGCGCTGGGTGGGACCGACCTGCCCACGACCAAAGCCGACACCCTCACCTGCTTGGCCGAGTACCTGCCGAAACTCGCACTGACACATGGCAATGCGATGGCCACCGGGTTGAACGTACGCAACCCGGCCCAGGGCGCCGTGGACTGGGCGATCCGTGACACGATGCCCCGCTGGGCCCAGCAGCTAATCATGTACCGCCCGCCCAATCCGGTCGAACGGCGTGCGCGCCGGAGTGCGGTGTGGGGTCTGATCAACTCCGCCCACCTGACGATGGGGGAGGCGCCGGAGTTCGCGGCCGCTCGTCGTCGCGTGGCGCACGGGACGACGGTGCCGCACACGCTTCCGCGCTATGAACTCGGATCTGACCCCGAGCGTACCCGTGCCGAAATCAAGGCCTCGTTCGCCCGTTAGCCGCTGTGGGCGCTCGTGTCAAACCGGGTCGCTCCGAAACTTCAATGAAGGCAACGGAATTCGCCGGCATCAGATCGTGACGGCGGGTCCGGAAGCGGAAACATCGATTTCATCTCACGTCACGCCGGTGTAACAAAGTCAATTTACGTTTACCTCCCATACGCCAGATCGCAAGGCTTGCGACGCGTATCTCATCGGGGGTCACGCGGTGACAGGCCGCGTGTTCGTCGTGCCCCCATCTGAGTGGACCTGAGACGTAATGAGAAAGGCTTCGCCGATGCCGTCTGTTCCGTTGCCGCCCGGCCCCCCGCCGGCGGACATCCCGCCGTCCGCCCCGACCCGGTCACGCCGTCGGCGGTACGGCATCCTGGTCCCCGCGGCGCTGTCCGCGGTGGCGCTGGTCCTGAGCGCCTGTGGCAGTTCGGCCAGCGAGGAATCGGCATCGAGCGCCGAATCGTGTGTCGACACCTCCGGGAGCACCATCAAGGTCGGCTCGCTGAACTCGCTGTCGGGCACCATGGCGATCTCCGAGGTCACCGTGCGTGACTCGATCAAGCTCGCCGTCGATCAGATCAACGACAACGGCGGAGTGCTGGGCAAACAGATTCAGCTCATCGGCGAGGACGGGGCCTCCGAGCCGACGATCTTCGCGGAGAAGGCCGAGAAGCTGATCTCGAGTGACTGCGTCGCAGCGGTGTTCGGCGGTTGGACGTCGTCGAGCCGCAAGGCCATGCTGCCGGTCTTCGAGGACAACAACTCGCTGTTGTACTACCCGGTGCAGTACGAGGGCCTGGAGTCGTCGCCGAACATCTTCTACACCGGCGCCACGACGAACCAGCAGATCGTGCCGGCCCTGGAGTACCTGAAGGAGGAGGGCGTGAAGTCGCTCTACCTCGTCGGTAGCGACTATGTCTTCCCGCAGACGGCCAACCGTGTCATCAAGGCGTACGCGGAGGCCAACGGCATCGAGATCAAGGGCGAGGACTACACCCCGCTCGGTTCGACGGACTTCTCGACGATCGTCAACAAGGTCCGTACCGCCGACGCCGACGCCGTGTTCAACACTCTCAACGGCGATTCCAACGTCGCGTTCTTCCGCGAGTACAAGAACGTCGGACTGACCCCGCAGGCCATGCCGGTCGTCTCGGTGTCCATCGCGGAGGAAGAGGTCGGCGGTATCGGTGTGGACAACATCGAGGGCCAGCTGGTCGCGTGGGACTACTACCAGACCGTCGACAACCCGGTGAACGCCTCGTTCGTCCGTGACTACAAGGCCGCCTACGGTGCCAACAAGCCGACCTCCGACCCGATGGAGGCCGCCTACGTCTCGGTCTACCTGTGGAAGAACACCGTCGAGAAGGCCCAGTCGTTCGCCGTCGCCGACGTTCAGAAGGCGGCCGGCGGAGTCACTTTCGATGCTCCGGAGGGGCTCGTCACGATCGACGGTGAGAACAACCACATCACCAAGACCGCGCGCATCGGTGAGATCCGTGGCGACGGACTGATCTACACGGTGTGGGATTCGGGTCAGCCGATCGAGCCGGACCCCTACCTGAAGTCGTACCCGTGGGCCGAGGGCCTGAGCAACTGACACCGTCGACGACCCGTCCCGCGTCCTCCGGCGACGCGGGACGGGTCGCGCACGGTCCCTCCCGGCGAACGCGGCACTCGCCGACGACGAACGGATAGACACGTGGAAACCGTTATCGGACAGCTCTTCACCGGGCTCAGTCTCGGTTCGATCCTGCTTCTCGCAGCTCTCGGCCTGTCCCTGACCTTCGGTCAGATGGGCGTGATCAACATGGCCCACGGGTCGTTCATCATGGCCGGGTCCTACACCGCGTACACGGTGCAGGAATACCTGATCTCCAATGCCGGCGTGTCCCTGCTGGTCTCGCTGGTCATCGGGTTCCTCGTCGGCGGCCTGATGGGCGTTCTCCTCGAGGTCACCCTGATCAAGCGGATGTACGACCGCCCACTGGACACACTCCTGGTGACGTTCGGTGTCGGATTGATCCTCCAGCAGCTCGCCCGCGACATCTTCGGCGCGCCGGCGGTCGACGTCGTCGCACCGTCGTGGTTGTCCGGCGGCGTCGACATCCTCGGCGCGGTCGTCCCGAAGACACGCCTGTTCATCATGCTGCTGGCCATCGTCGCGGTCACCGCGATCGCGGTGACCATGAAGTACACGCCGATGGGTCGGCGCATCCGCGCCGTCGTCCAGCACCGGGATCTCGCCGAGACGAGCGGGATCTCCAGCCGCCGAACCGACATCACGACGTTCTTCATCGGTTCGGGACTCGCCGGCATCGCCGGGGTCGCACTGACGTTGATCGGATCCACCAGCTCGAACACCGGGATGACCTATCTGATCGACGCATTCCTGGTCGTCGTGATCGGCGGGCTGGGCCAGATCAAGGGCGCGGTCATCGCGGCCATCGCGCTCGGCGTCCTGAACTCGTTCATCGAATACAACACGACGGCGTCGGTGGCGAAGGTCGCCGTGTTCGTCATCATCGTGATCTTCCTGCAGATCCGGCCGCAGGGGCTGTTCACGGTCCAGTCGAGGAGTCTTGTGTGAAGGACTATTTCAGCAGTTCCTGGAAGGTCTGGGCGGGCTTCGGCGTCGCCGCCATCCTGTTGTTCGCGGTCGCGCCCGCCGTCCTCTCGGACTTCCGTCTCAACCTGCTCGGCAAGTTCCTCTGCTTCGGCATCGTCGCGGTGGGCATCGGCCTGGCCTGGGGTCGTGGTGGCATGCTCACCCTCGGCCAGGGTGTGTACTTCGGGCTGGGTGCGTACATCATGGCCATGCACCTCAAGATCTCCGACGCGGAACTGCGCGGCGACGACGTGCCCGACTTCATGCAGATCGCCGGGATCAGCGAACTGCCGGGGTACTGGAAGCCTTTCGCCTCGCCGGTGGTGACGATCCTGGGCATTCTGCTGGTACCGACGTTGCTGGCGATCCTGCTGGGTCTCGGCGTGTTCAAACGGCGCGTCAAGGGTGCCTACTTCGCCATCCTGTCCCAGGCGCTGGCCGCCGCCTTCGCGATCCTGCTCATCGGTCAGCAGACCACCGGTGGCAGCAACGGCCTCAACCGTTTTCGCAGCTTCTTCGGGCTCGCCCTGAACGACCCGGTGAACCGGCAGCTGCTGTTCTTCATCACCGCGGCCATCCTGCTCGCCGTCGTGGCGATCACCCGTCAGCTGATGTACAGCCGGTACGGCGAACTGCTGGTCGCCGTCCGCGACCAGGAGGAGCGGGTTCGGTTCCTCGGCTACGACCCGGCCAACACCAAGGTCGTCGCCTACGCGATCGCGGCGTTGTTCGCGAGCATCGCGGGGGCCATGTTCGTTCCCATCGTCGGCATCATCTCGCCCGCCGACGTCGGGATCGTGCCGTCGATCGCCTTCCTGATCGGCGTCGCCATCGGCGGGCGCACAACGCTTCTCGGCCCGGTCCTCGGCGCCATCGCGGTGGCCTGGGCGCAGACCAGTCTGTCGGAGAGCTTCCCGTCCGGCTGGACTTATGCGCAGGGAATCCTGTTCATCGTGGTCGTCGGGTTCTTCCCGGCCGGGCTGGCCGGCCTGGGAGCACTGGTCAAGTGGCGCCGGAAGAGGGCGCCGGATTCGTCCCCGACCGCCGACATCGACGAACACACCAGCAGCAAGGTAGGAGCGTCGTCATGACCGAAGCAGAATCGACGGTCGTCGGGCACCCGCCGGTCGCCGGCGGCAACGCCGGGATGGACAGCGACTACCTCCAGGTGCGCGGTCTCAGCGTGGAGTTCGACGGTTTCAAGGCCGTCTCCGACGTGGATCTCACACTGCTGCAGGGTGATCTGCGGTTCCTGATCGGTCCGAACGGTGCCGGCAAGACCACCATCATCGACGCCATCACCGGCCTGGTGAAGTCCACCGGTTCGATCCAGAAGTCCGGTGTCGAACTGGTCGGCAAGAAGGTGCACCAGATCGCGCGGCTCGGGGTGGGCCGGACCTTCCAGACCGCGAGCGTCTTCGAGGAACTGAGTGTGCTGCAGAACCTCGACATCGCCGCGGGCGCCGGGCGTTCGGTGTGGACGATGCTGCGGCGTCGACCGACGCAGATCCCCGACTCGATCGCCGAGGCGCTCGAAACCATCGGCCTGCAGGACCTGGCCGACACACCCGCGGGCGTACTGGCCCATGGTCAGAAGCAATGGCTCGAGATCGGGATGCTGTTGGTGCAGAACGCCTCGGTGCTGCTGCTGGACGAGCCGGTCGCCGGGATGAGCCACGAAGAGCGTGAGGAGACCGGGAACCTGTTGCGCCGCATCGGCGGTGAGCGCACCGTCGTGGTCGTCGAGCACGACATGGACTTCATGAGGTCCTTCGCGACATCGGTCACCGTGCTCGCACGGGGTCGGGTGCTCGCCGAGGGCACGGTCGCCGAGGTCCAGGCGAACCCGAAGGTCCAGGAGGTGTACCTCGGGACCGCGGCCGGCGGTGAAGAACTCGAGGAGATCGCCGCCGAGGTCGACTCCGACACGACTGCGACTTCGGCGAACGCGGCTGCAACGCAACCGATCACGGAGAAGGGCTGAACCATGCTGAAGATCTCCGGAGTCCATGCGGGCTACGGTCGGACCGAGGTGATCCACGGGGTCGACATCGAGGTACCGGCCGACGGCGTCGTCGCGGTGATGGGACACAACGGGGCCGGGAAGACGACCCTGCTGCGCGCGGCCGTCGGGTTGGTGAAGACCACCAAGGGCACCATCACGTTCGACGGCGTCGACATCACCCGGGCGCGTCCGAGCGTACGGGTCGGGCACGGCATCGCCTACGTGCCCCAGGGGCAGCAGAGTTTCGGCCATCTCACCACTGCCGAGAACCTGCAGGTGGTGGCCGACGGCCGCAAACGCGGCAAGGAGCTGGTCGCCGAGATGCTGGACATGTTCCCGGCACTCAAGGAGCTGCTGGGTCGACGCGCCGGCCTGTTGTCCGGCGGCCAGCGTCAGCAGCTGGCGATCGCGCGCGCGCTCATCACCGAGCCGCGGATGCTCATCCTCGACGAGCCGACCGAGGGCATCCAGCCGTCGGTCGTCGCCGAGATCGAGCAGACCATCACCACGCTCACCCAGCGCGGTGGGCTGGGCGTGCTCCTCGTCGAACAGCACATCGGGTTCGCCCTCGAGGCGGCGCAGCGGTACTACGTGCTGGAGAGCGGCCGCGTGACGTCGTCGGGTGAGGGCGGCACGACCGCCGAAAGTGCTGTGCGCGAGGCGATGACGATCTAGTACGACGCGCGGGCCACCTCAGCCGGGCGCCTGCCGGCTGAGGTGCTCCCACTTGTGGTAGTCCCGGTCACGTGCGCGGTCCATCTCGAGCACGTGGTCGAACGACTGGCTGCCGACGATCAGGCGCCGAGGCGGGTCGGGGAGCGCCACGAGTTCCAGGATGACCGGCGCGGCCGTGGTCGGCGGAGGTCCGGCGTCGTCACCCCACGACGATTCCATCTCGGCTCGCAGGTCCCGATACTCCGGCATCGGTTCGGTGTTCGTCGTACCGGCAGTGAACAACCCGGTGTCGTAACCGCCCATCTGCAGGATGGTGACCTTGACGCCGAATTGCTCGGCCTCCATCGCCAGCGCCTCACTGACCGAGTCGAGCGCGGCCTTGCCCGCTCCGTAGAAGCCGACGGTGGCCATTCCTCCGCCGCTGCCCATCGACGTCACCTGCAGCAGGCGTCCGCCGCCGCCGGCGCGCAGGTGGGGCAGCACGGCTTTCGCGACCCAGACGGCACCGAAGAAGTTCAGGTCGAGGTGCGCCCTGATCTGGGCCTCGGTGGCTTCCTCGACCATCCCGTAGAGCATTCCGCCGGCGTTGTTGACGACGATGTCGAGTCGGCCGAACGCGGTGACCGCTGCATCGACGCCGTCGAACACGGCCTGCCGGTCCGTGACGTCGAGCGACAGGGGATGGAGTTGATCGGGATGTCGCGTGGCCAGCGACGCCAGCGGTTCGATGTTGCGGGCGACGGCCACGACCTCGTCGCCGGCGGCAAGTGCCGCTTCGGTGAACGCGCGTCCGAGTCCGCGGGATGCGCCGGTGATGAACCAGACCCGTGCGTCGATCATCGAATTTCCTCCTAAGTAAACGGAACGGTCCGTCGCAGAATGACTATGGCCAAGTCCGCCTCGCATGTCAAACGCAACGTCTCGTTTCATGAACTAGGCTCGACCCATGACGACAGCTGCAGGTCCCGATCACTCACGCCGCAGAGAGCGGTCTCGCCAGGCGATCCTCGAAGCGACCCGAGCCCTGGTCGTGGAGCAGTCGTACGACAAGGTCACGGTGGAGGCGATCGCGGCCCGGGCCGGTGTCGGCAAACAGACGATCTATCGACGGTGGCCGTCGAAGAGCGCGGTCGTCTTCGCAGCGGTGCTCGCACTGAGCGAGGGGGCCGACGGGCAGTCGGTCGAACTGCCGGACACCGGAGATCTCGAGGCGGACCTGAAACAGGTCATGCGGGAGACGGTGGCAGAGTTCGCCGATCCGTCCTTCGATCGCCTGATCCGGGCGGTGAACACGGAGATCGCGAATGACGCCGACCTTGCGGCGGAGTACCGGGAGAAGCAGTCGCGACCGCTGGACGACGCCAAGAAGGCTCGGCTTCGCACGGCCGAGCGGGCGGGCCAGCTGCCCCCCGACACCGACCTCGACCTGTTTCTGGAGATGCTCTACGCCCCGTTGTTCCAGCGGTGGTTGCACCGCAGCGGCCCGCTGACCGACATCTACGCCGACGCACTCGTCGAGGCGACGCTCCGGGCCTTCGGAGGGAGATGAGGGTCGGCCCGGTCCGCGCCGTCGTCAGTCCAGCCGGACTCCGATCTCGGGGGTGAGTTCGTGCGGCGCGTGGAGGGGGAGATTGTCGCCGCTCCAGAATCGCCCGGGGTCGAACCAGTTGGAGTCCTTGGACGCGTCGAGGATGCCCATCTCCCGATAGGTGATGGCCACCACCTCGGCGCAGTAGGCGGCTTCTAATCCGACGCCCTCGGTGTTCTGGCTTTTCCGCTGCTGCCGTTCGTCGCGTCGTTGACGGACCTTGCGGTCGAGGTAGGGGATGCCCCGGACGAGGTCGGTCGAGTTGGGCACCCGGCCGCGAAACCACCGGCCGGCCAGGCGCGCGGTGGTCGGGAACGGCGTCCCGTCGAGTTCGGCGATCACCTTGAGGAGAGCGTTCTCCTGATCCGGGGAGACCTCCGGCGTGAGCTGTCGGAACCAGCACGCCTGCTTGTAGCGGATCATCCACTGCTCCGCGGCTTCTCGAGCGTCGTGTAGCTGCACGCCGCGATGATTCGATCCGGTCCACACGTCGGTCAGCCGATCGCCGAGCTCTGCGTGCCACAGCAGCGGTGGCAGATCGTCGATGCAGACCGCCATCGCGACATGGTTCACGGGAGCGTTGGTCAGGGTGCGGATGGCCCGGTCCGGTCCGGAATGGCCGCGGAAGAGCCAGATGTCGCCGGTGCGGGTGGCGTCGAGTGCGTCGGTCAACGAGATGCCGGCGTCGGCGCGGTCTCGGCCGAGGAGAATTCTGCTGGTGGGCACGAGAGCAGGCTAATGCGTCCGGAGCACGCACGACGCCCGCGCGACCTATCCTGCCCGCATGAGGAACCTGTGGAAATGGCTGGGATTGGCGGGCGCGGTCGGGGTGGCCACCGGCGGGGTGATGGTCGCGCGTGACCAGCGGCAGCGGAAGTCCTATTCGGCCGACGATGTCCGGGCACGCCTCCATCAGCGGCTCGACGAGACGGAGACTGCGGGTGGCGGAACCGCTGATTCCTGAGGACCGGAGTGGCGGAGCCACTGATTCCTGAGGACCGGAGTGGCGGAGCCACTGATTCCTGAGGACCGGAGTGGCGGAGCCGCTGATTCCTGAGGACACTGGACAGCGTTGACCGGCGGCTCTTCAGGGTGGCCGGAGGAAGGAACATCATGACCGACAACAGCGGCCCCGGCAGACCGTTCAATTTCGGCCCGGAGGACTTCGACCGATTTGCGCGCGAGGCCGGTGACGGACTGCGCGACGTGTTCGGCAAGCTCTTCGAGGGGCAGGCCGGACCGGCAGCCTTCTCGATGTTCTTCGACGAGGCCGCCCGCGGCCGCACTCGCACCAAGCCCCGTGAGGAGACCACCGGTGAGGCCGGCTCGGGTGTCTGGGCGGTGTTCGTCGTCGACGACGACGGCGGTGCCCGCGTCGAGCAGGTCTACGCCACCGAACTCGAGGCCCTACGCGCCAACAAGACCAACACCGATCCGCGACGCAACGTGCGGTTCCTGCCGTACGGCATCGCGGTGAGTGCGTTGGACACGACGATCGGGGACAGCGGCGACGACGCCGCGCCCACGCCGTAGACAGCGGCAGACGCAATAAGGCCGGCGAGTCCTGGAAAGGACTCGCCGGCCTCGTCGTGTCGACGACTGCACGGCCTCACGGCACGTGCTGCGCCGGTGCCTGCGTCAGAGGTTGGCGCCGCACACCGGCCAGGCGCCGGGGCCCTGGGTGGCGAGCACGTTCTCCGCGATGCGGATCTGCTCCTCGCGCGAGGCGTCGGCCGGATTACCGGTTCCGCCGTTGGCCTGCCAGGTGCTCATCGAGAACTGGAGGCCACCGTAGTAGCCGTTGCCGGTGTTGATGGCCCAGTTGCCGCCGCTCTCGCACTGAGCGACCGCGTCCCAGTTGCCGCCTGCTGCGTGCGCGGTGGACGCCAGCATCCCGAAGGGTGCGGCAGTCAGTGCGCCGACGATGGCGGCGCGGGCGACGAGCTTGGTCATGTGGGTCTTGGTCATTCGCATGGTCTTCGTTCCTCCTCACCACCCCGGGGTTGGCAGGGCGGTTGATCTCGGACCGTGGGCGACCATACGGGTTGGGTAACGGCTTGGTCACGTCGAGCCCGTGACCTGGGCGATTCGGATAACGCCGGGATAACGCTGTTAGCTTTACGGCGAATTCGCAGCGCATACCGCAGTTCGGCGGGGGCTCGCCGTCGCCGATGTTCGGCCGCGTTCGATGACGAAGGTCACAGCATGAATGTGGGGCCCGTCACGTCGGCGCCCGGGCGTCGAGCTGGGGTCAGCGCGGAACGACAGCGATACGACCACCGCGGGACGGGGCATACGCCACCCCGCGCGAGAACCAGCGTTCGGACTTGGCGCTGGTCGGCATCAGTTCGAAGTCCGCCAGCAGTGTCCGCAGGGTCACGTCCATCTCCATGGTCGCGAATGCCGCCCCGATGCACCGCCTTGTGCCGCCGCCGAACGGCAGCCAGGCCGACGGAGGCTTGGTGCCCAGGAAACGGGTCGGGTCGAAGACCTCGGGCCGGGCGAACTCGCTGCTGTCGTCGTGGAGGAGTGCGATCGAGACGAGGACGTTGTATCCCTTCGGGATCCGCCACTCGCCGAGGTCGAGATGGTCGGCGACGACATGCCGGCCGGCGAAGTCGATGACGGGTCGGCTGCGCTGGACCTCCAGGATGGTGGCGTGGCGGTAGTCGGAGCCACCGGCATCCACCTCGGCCACCAGTTCGCGCACCACCTCGGGGTGCCGGCGCAGCCGCTCGAGCGCCCACGCAAGGGTCGTCGCCGTGGTCTCGTGTCCGGCGGCGAGCATCGTGGCCAGTTCCTCGGCGATCTCGTCGTCGGTCATCGGACTGCCGTCGTCGTAGGTGCTGCGCAGCATGATCGCAAGGATGTCGGTGCGCTCATCCAGGCGAGAATCGTTGCGCGCCTTAGTGATCAGCCCGCCGACGTAATCTCGGTATTCGGCATTGCGTCGCGCGTACCGGTGATTGGGGTCGATCGGCCGGAGAAGGCGTGGGAGTGGGGGTACCGTCGCGGCGCGCGAACCGACGGTCACCATCGGTGGGATCATGTCGCGGAGTCGGTCCAGCTCGCTGCCCTCGGCGCCGAAAACCGCGCGGAGGATGACGTTCAGGGTGATGCGCATCATCGGTTCGATGGAGGCGAACTCGACCCCGGTGGGCCAGGACGCTGATTCGGCGCGAACCTCGTCGACCACCATCTGTTCGTACGACCGAATCGGCTTGCCGTGCAACGGCGGGGTGAGCAGTTTGCGCCGGGCGCGGTGTCGGGCGCCCTCCAGCGCGAACATCGATCCGGTGCCGAGTATGCGGCCGAGGTTGGGCTGGACGTTCTCGACCTGGTCGCCGGCGGTGAACAGCTCGCGCGCCATCGCGGCATCGGAGATGACGACGGAAGGGCCGAAGACGGGCAGGTTCACGGTGAAGGCCGAGCCGTGCCGGTCGTGGAGATATCGAAAGAAGTGTCGCCGCGACACGACCGCGCCGAGCCCCTGGATGGTGGACGGGATCGACGTGGTGGGCGGCAGAACCGCCTCACCGCTCAGGGTCGGGGTGTTCACGAGTGAGGTCCTCTCGCCGCAGCGGTGGTACGTGCACGTACCACCCGACGGTACGCTCACGTACCGGTCGAGACAAGGGCCTATGCTCGAAGGCGTGACTGGATCGGGCCCGCTCGCTTCGCTCCCGGCGCCTGCGACGTCGGGCCCGCTCGCTTCGCTCCCGGCGCCCTGGTTGACCTCGCCGGCGGGCGCATCGAGCCGGGACCGGCTGCTCGCGGCGATGCTCGAGTGCATCGTCGAAGCGGGTTACCGCGACACCACGGTCGCCGACATCGTGCGGGTCGCGCGGACCTCGAGGCGGTCGTTCTACCAAGAGTTCGCCGACAAGCAGTCATGCTTTTTCGCGCTGCTGACGGTGACCAACGAGTTCATGATCGCCGAGATCGCGCGGCGCGTGGATGCGGAAGCCTCCATCGAAGAGCAGGTGCGACAAGCGGTGTCGTCATATGTTGCAGCGAGTGAGCGGTATCCGGGTCTCACGCTGAGCTGGATCCGCGAGTTGCCCGCGCTCGGCAGCGCCGCCCAGGCGGTCAAGGACGAGGCCCTGGAAGCGTGGATCGAACTCTTCGTCGGCCTCACCTCGACCCCGACGATGGCCGCGGCGGGGGTGGTGCCGATGGACCGTCAGCGCGCGATCTTCCTGTGGGGTGGCTTCCGGGAGCTGACCGCCGGTGCCGTCGAATCCGGCGCCCCGCTCGCATCGATCATCGAGCCGGCGACCGCGGCGTCCCTCGCGCTGGTGACGCCGCGGCCGGTGTGAGGCAGACCCTTCGTGACGGCCCTCCGCAAGCTCCGGGCCTCCTCAGGGAGCGGGGACCGGGCTCAGTGCCACGAACCGCGTTGGTACTGCGGCGGATACGGCGCCTCGCGCTTGTCGATGCCCAGCTCGTGTGCGGCGCGCAGCGGCCACGACGGCTCCCGCAGCGCGACGCGTCCGAAGAAGACGGCGGTGATGTCGTCGTCGCCGGCGACCTTCTCGGCCTGATCGGGTTCGGTGATGAGGCCGACGGCGGCGGTGGGCACACCCGACTGGCGGTGGATCGACCGGGCGAGGTCGACCTGGTAGCCGGGTCCGACGGGGATGTCGGCGAGGACGTTGCCACCCGAGGAGACGTCCACGAGGTCGACACCGCGGCCGGCGAGGAGGGCGGCGAGACGGGCGGAGTCGTCCACGTCCCACCCACCCTCGGTCCATTCGGTGCCGGACACCCGGACGAACAGCGGCTTCGACGACGGCCACACCGCGCGGACCGCGTCCACGACCTCGAGGGTCAGCCTCGTACGTCCCTCGAAGTCGCCACCGTAGGCGTCGGTGCGCCGGTTCGAGAACGGGGAGAGGAACTGATGCAGCAGGTAGCCGTGCGCCGCGTGGATCTCGACGACGTCGAACCCGGCGTCGTCGGCGCGACGGGCGGCCTGTGCGAACGCGTCCACGACCTCGGCGATCTGCTCGGTCGTCATGGCGGTGGGGGCGGGCAGTCCCTCGAAGGCGACGTCGGACGGGCCGAATGTCGTCCAGCCGCCGTCGTCGAGCGGAATGGCGCCGGAGCGGTCGTCGAACGGTGCGTAGGTGGAGGCCTTGCGGCCGGCGTGGGCGAGCTGGGTGCCGATGACCGAGCCCTGCGAGTGGACGAAGTCGACGATGCGTCCCCAGGCCGCGGCCTGGTCGTCGTTCCACAGACCGGCGTCGTGTGCGCTGATCCGGCCTTCGGGCACCACGGCCGCCGCCTCGGTGAGGATCAGTCCGAAGCCGCCGGCAGCTCGGGAACCGAGATGCGTCAGGTGCCAGTCGGTGGGCACCCCGTCGCCGGCGAAGCAGCTGTACTGGCACATCGGGGCGAGCCAGATCCGGTTGGGGATCGCGACATCGCGGAGGGTGATCGGTTCGAAGAGCTCGGTACTGGTCACGACGAGACACAACGATCGATCCGACGTCGTATTCCCGCGGCACTGCATAGTGTCGGGGCATGACCGAACAAATCCTGCACGAGGCGGTGTCGACGGAGATCGCCGAACCACTCGGGGTGATCACACTGGGGGACGCGCGGCGTCGTAACCCGTTGTCCACGAGCACGATGCGCGCCATCACCGCCGCGCTTCGGGACTTCGACGACGATCCGCGCGTGCGGGTCATCGTGATCCGGGCGCTCGGACCCGCGTTCTCCGCCGGGCACGACCTCGGTGAACTCGTCGACCGGACCCTCGACGACGAGCGGGCCGTCTTCGCGACGTGCACGGAACTGATGCGGACGGTCCACGAGGTGCGACAGCCCGTCATCGCCGAAGTCGCCGGCATGGCCTTCGCGGCGGGGTGTCAACTGGTCGCGACGTGCGACTTGGCGGTCGCGGGACGCAGCGCGCGGTTCAGCACGCCGGGTGTGCGGATCGGGCTGTTCTGCTCGACTCCGATGGTCGCGCTGTCCCGCGCGATCGGACGCAAACGCGCCATGCACATGCTGCTCACCGGCGAACCCATCGGCGCCGAGACCGCCGCGGACTGGGGGCTGCTCAGCGGTGTCGTCGACGACGACGAGCTCGCGAACTCGGTGCGGGAGCTGGCTCTGCACATCGCCGGGTCGAGCGCGCGGACCGTCTCGATCGGCAAGCAGGCGTTCTACCGGCAGGTCGAGCTCGACGAGTCGGCGGCGTATGACGAGATGGGTGAGACGATGGCGACCAATGCGATGACCTGCGATGCGCAGGAGGGTATGTCGGCGTTCCTGCAGAAGCGGAAGCCGGTCTGGACCGACAGCTGAGTCAGGCCCGAACGCCGAATCGCCACCTCCGGAACCGGGAGGTGGCGATTCGGCGATGCGGTCAGGCGTCGATCTGCGCGGTGGCGGTCGCGAAACGGGCGAGATGGGCGTCCGCGGTGCCGAATTCGTACTCGATGGCGGTGAGACGCTTGAAGTAGTGGCCGATGGCCAGCTCTTCGGTCATCCCCATCCCGCCGTGCAACTGCACCGCGTTCTGTCCGATGAACCGGGCGGCGCGACTGACCGTGGCCTTGGCGGCCGAGACCGCCGCCGCCCGTTCCGCCGGGGAGCCCTCGAGGGACAGGATCGCGAAATACTGTGCGGCGACCGACTGTTCGAGCTCGAGATGCATGTCGACCATGCGGTGCTGCAGCACCTGGAAGCTGCCGATCGGAACCCCGAACTGCTCGCGCTGCTTGGAGTACTCGACGGTGTCGGTGAACACCTTGCGCATCAGGCCGACGGCCTCGGAGACGACCGCGGCGGTCGCGGTGTCCCACGCCTTCTCCAGGATCTCGATGGCGTTCTCGTCGGCGATGAGCGCGTCGCCGGGCAGGCGCACGTCGGTGAACGTGATGTCGGCGGCCTGGCGGTCGTCGATGGTGCGCAGCTTGTGCAGCTCGAGCCCCGTCGGCCCGCCGTCGGCGAGATCGATCAGGAACAGCGAGACGCCGGCGGGATCGTGGGGTTCGCCTGCGGTGCGGGCACTGACGATCAGGTAGTCGGCGAGCGGCGCCGTGGTGACGACGGCCTTGGTGCCGTTGAGCACCCACTCGTCGCCGTCCCGGTCGGCGGAGGTCTCGATGCGGGAGAGGACCCCGCCCGAGCCGTCTTCGAGCGCGGCGAGTGCGCTGAGCGCCTCGCCCTCGGCGATGCGAGCGGCGGCCTCGAGGGCGACCGGGTTACCGGTCGCGTGCAGCAGGCCCGCACCGAGCACGACCGTGTCGACGAACGGCTCGACCACGAGGGCGTGCCCGAGCGCTTCGGTGACGACCATCAGTTCTTCGGGGCCGCCGCCGAATCCGCCGATGTCCTCCGGCAGACAGGCGCCGACGACCCCGAGGTCCTCGACGAAGGCCTTCCAGATCTTCGGCTGCCAGCCCTCGCCGACCTTCGCGGCGTCGCGGCTGACCTGGAGGTCGTACCGCGCGTCGAGGAACTTGTCGAGACCGTCGGACAGCAATTGCTGTTCGGGTGTGAGTGTGAAGTCCATTGGTTATCTCCTGTGACCCGTCAGAGACCCAGAGCCGCTTTGGCGAGGATGTTTCGTTGAATTTCGTTGCTGCCGGCGTAGATCGAGCCCGCGCGGTCGTTGAAGTAGTGCAGCGGCGCGACGGCCTGCCACGGTTCGCCGCTGACGTAGCCGTCGGTGGGCGGGGTGTACTGGAAGATGGGTCCGCCCGGCTTGGTGGCGTGCGGCTGGAAGACCCGTCCGTGCGGTCCCGCGGCCTCCAGGCTGAGGGTCGTGATCTCCTGGCTCAGTTCGGTGCCGAGGATCTTCAGCATCGACGCGATGGAGCCGGGGTCCTTGCCCGAACTCATCGCGGCGAGCGCGCGGTACTCGAGGACCTCGAGGATCTTCGCGCGCACCTGCAGGTCGGTGAGCTTGGCCGCGAAGGCCGGATCCTCCGACAGCGGGCCGCCGTTCGGCGCCGTCACCGACGCCGCGTCCCGGCCGAGCTGCTCGGCCATGACCTGCAGCGCCGGGGCGGCCGCGCCGCCGCCACGCTCGAAGACGAGCAGGTACTTCGCGACGGTCCACCCCTCGTCGATCTTGCCGAGGACGTTCTTCTTGGGCACGCGCACGCCGTCGAAGAAGACCTGCGCCTGCACCTGCTCGCCGGACGCGAACACGAGGTTCTGCACCTCGATGCCCGGCGAGTTCATGTCGATGAGCACGAACGTGATGCCCTGCTGCTTGCGTTCCTGGCGCGAGGTCCGCACGAGGCAGAAGATCCAGTTCGCCTCGGAGGCGTGGGTGGTCCAGATCTTGGAACCGGTGACGACGAGATCGTCGCCGTCGTCGACCGCGGCCATCGACAGCGACGCGAGGTCGGAGCCGGACTCCGGCTCGGAGTAGCCCTGGCAGAAGAAGACGCTGCCGTCGAGGATGCCCGGCAGGAAGAAGTTCTTCTGCTCGTCGGTGCCGAACGCCATGATCGCGTGCGACACCATGCGGATGCCCATCGGCGACAGCGACGGCGCGCCGGCGAGGATCGACTCACGGCTGAAGATGTAGTGCTGGGATTGCGACCAGTCGCATCCGCCGTACTGCACCGGCCACGCGGGAGCGGCCCAGCCACGCTCGTGCAGGATCGCCTGCCACTCCATCGAGGCCTCGTGGTCGGAGTAGACGCTGGTGCGCAGCGTGCCCGCCGCGCGTAGGTCGGGGGTCAGTTTCTCGTCGAGGAACGCGCGGACCTCGTCGCGAAACGCAGCGTCGTCCGGAGACCAGTTCATGTCCATGAGCGGTGCGCAACCTATCTGTAAACGGTTGTGGTCAGATTGGGGTCGAAAGGGAATCTACCCAATGATCGGCGCGGTGCGTAGCCCGCCTCACGTTTCCGGTTCCAGTGTGACGCCCGGGGCCGATCCGGGTGGCGGATCTTCACCCTTCGTGCCCGTGGTCTTCGCGGGTTCTCTCGTGTCGTCGTCGGATGTCCCCGCCTCGGTCGGGTCCGGGCTCTTCGGCTGCCCGCCCGACGACAGCAGCACGTCTGCCCAGCGGGTGGCGGGGTCGATGTCGATGAGCAAGGCCTTGGCGAGCAGGGTCAGCGGCACCGCGAGGATCGCGCCCAGCGGCCCGATCGCCCAGGCCCAGAAGAGCAGGGACAGGAAGGTCAGGGTGGTCGACAATCCGACCGCGTCGCCGACGAATTTCGGTTGGATGACCGACTGGATGATGACGTTGATCGCGCTGTAGACGACGATGACGACGATCATCTTCGTGGGCCCCCCGACGAGCAGCCCGAGCAGCGCGGGTGGGACCAGACCGATGATGAAGCCTACGTTCGGGATGTAGTTGGTGATGAACGACAGCAGGCCCCAGAGGATGGGGAGCGGGATGGACAGCAATGCGAGGGCCACGCTGTCGAGCACGGCGACGATCAGGCCGAAGACCGTCGACACCCACAGATAGCTACGTGTCCCCTGCGAGAACGAACGGAAGGCCGATGCGATGTCGGGGCGCATCCGGTCCAGGATGTTCATCCGGTCGTCGAAGCCGACCGAGTCCGCGGCCATGAACAGCAGCAGGGCGAGGACGAGCACGAGCGCCGAGGCCACGCTGAACGTGCTGCTCAGCACGTCGGTCACGGCACCGACGACCTTGCTGGTGTCGACATGGGAGATCATGTCCTGCACCTTGTCGTGGCTGACGCCGTGGCTGGTGAGGAAGTTCTGGAAGCTGGTGACGAGGTCGTCGAACTTGTCGTCGTACTGCGGCAGGATCGATGCCAGGCGTGCGACGGAGAACACCAGCGCCGCGAACAGCCCGATGAGGATTCCGTAGACGAGGAGCACCGTCGTCACGAAGGCGGCCCACCGCGGGAAGCCCTTCTTGCGCAACCAGTTCGGGACCGGTTGGACGGCGACGGTGAGCATCAGCGCGAGAAAGACCGGACCGACCAGCGACGCCACCGATTTGATGCCGCCGATGGCGACGACGAGGCCGGCGATCGTGAGGAGCACGATGGTGCCCCGCGGCAGTGTCCAGTCGGGGGGATCGACCCGGTACGACGGTGGTGGGGGTGTGCGTTTGGAGGACTTGGTTCCGCGCGCCTCACTGCTACCGGACATGGTGTGCCGCCTTTCTGGACACGACTGTTACGTCGAAACAGCGGCCACCCACACGCGGGAGCGCGCGGAGTGGCCGCCGTCAAGTGTTCAGCATCCGACGACCATCCGCGCGTTTTCCGTGCGCTTTCGTCTTCGATGAGTCTCTAGTGGCCTTTCCAGTTCGGCGTCCGCTTCATCACGAACGCCATGATCCCTTCGAGGGTGTCGCCGCTGATCACGAGCGAGTCGAGCACCGAGGTGCTGGCGTGGACGGCGTCGACCGTGTCGGTGATGGCGTCGGACTGTTCCATGGTGGCGATCGACGCCCGTACCGACGTCGGAGAGGCGGCCAGGATCTCCTCGGCCACGCCGCGTGCGGTCTCGAGAACCTTTCCGGCGGGGGCGATCCGGCTCACCAGTCCGGCGGCCGCGGCTTCGGCGGCCGAGATCCGACGCCCGGTCAGGATCATGTCGCGTGCGAGCGCGGGCGGGATCATCCGCGGCAGGCGGACCAGACCACCCGCGGCGGCCGCCAAACCCACCTTCACCTCGGGCAGTCCGAACGATGCGTCCTCGTCGGCCACGACGATGTGACAGGCCATCGCGATCTCGCAGCCGCCGCCGAGCGCGAAGCCGTTGACCGCCGCGATCACCGGTTTGGGCAGGCTGCGCCGCGAGGTGAGTCCGGCGAACCCGTTCTTCGGCACCGACAGGGCGGCGGGGCCCGCGGTCGCCGCGAGATCGTTGCCCGCCGAGAATGCCTTGTCGCCCTTGCCCGTCAGGATCGCCACCCACAGGTCGGGATCGGCGAAGTAGGCCTCGAAGATCGAGTCGAGTTCGGCGTTCGCCGCGGGGTTCAACGCGTTGCGCGCATCGAGCCGGTTGATGGTCACCTCGAGCAGCCGGCCGTCGCGACGGATCTCGACGTGCTCGTAGGAGTCGCGGAACGCCGGCGCGACGACCGGATGCCGGGAGTTCATGGCCGCGGCGGTCAGGGCCACCCGATTGCCCTTGTCGAAGGACCGCACGACGATCGGCGTGCCGACGGGGTCCTCGGCGGTGAGGAGGAGGTCGAAGAGTTCGTCGTCGTCGGAATCGAGATTGGCCACGAAGCGGGCGCCGAGTCCCTCCGGAACGGTCGGATCGACCAGCCGGCCGATCACCACACCGGTGCGGCGGCCGTTCTTCTGCGGGATGACCGTGTAGGTCTCGACGACCGCGGCGCCGTCGGCGTCGGCGATCGTGGGAACGGTCGGTACCGCGTCGAGCTCGGCCTGGACCGGACCGCTGGTGTCCGGGCGCCACGGTGCCGGCGTCGTCGAATAGACACCCGCGGCATGCTTGCTCAGCACACCACCGTTGGCGACGACGAGACCGTAGTCACCCGGCGATCGCCGGACGCGGGTGACGACTTCGGCGATCGCGTGGAGTGAGTAGTTGTTGCCCGGCCCGCCGAAGAACGGCAGGCCACCCGTCAGGGTCAGTCCGCGCGGATCGTCGGGCGACATGCCGATCCCGTCGAGGACGTTGAACACCGCGATCGGGAAGCAGCTGTAGATGTCGACGACGGAGATGTCGTCGAGCCCGATCCCGGCGACCTGCAGCGCATGCCGCACCGCCGCGGGAGCCGCAGGAGCGGAGGACAATTTGGGGCGAGCCAGGACCGGGCGTTCCACCGTCGACGAATGACCGTGCAGGAACACCCATTTCGCAGGGTCGACGCCGGCGGCCTGCGCGGCCCGCACCGACATCACGACCACGGCTGCGGCCTGGTTGACCTGATCGCGCGCCACGATGTACCGGGTGAACGGATCGGACACGATCCGGTTCTCGGGGGTGACGGTGACGAGTTCGTCGGCGGTGCGCGCCGTCGGGGCGGCCGAGTGCGGGTTGGCGGCGGCGACCTCGGTGAACGGTGCGAACAACTCACCCATCGTGGCGATGTAGGCATCGCGGCCCAGGCCGGAGGCGTGCCGGCGGGCGTTCTCCAGCAGGGCGTACTGCGGCAACACCGACGCGAGGCCGTGCCGCATCTCGGCGACCGAGATGATGCCCTTGAGCCCGAAACCGCGGTCCTCGAATTGCCCGCCGACCTCCTCGGCGAAGTTCGGGCGCTGATCCTCCGGCTGTGACATGAGGTGGCGGACCGTCGACATCACCTCGGCGCCGAACACCACGGCCCCCTCGGAGTCGCCGGCGGCGATGGCCGCCGCGAGTTCGGTGAGCATCGTCTGCGGGGTCTGGCCGCCGGTCACGGCCTGCACGGCGCGGCGTGGGTCCACCCCGATCCGGTTGCCGACCGCGCGCGGCATGTTGTCCGGTCGGCCCAGCGGTGACGACGACAACGGGCTCGAGATCTCGAACGAGCGGATCGCGGCGATCGTGTCGATCGACCCGGCGACGTCGCCTCCGGAGTCGGCGAATGCGGCGGTCACCGCCCGGGCGGCGAGGTCGGCCTCGCCGAGCGCCTCGTATCCGGGATCGGTCAGGCGTTCCGATGCCTGGCCCACGCCGACGACGACGGGGGTGGTCGGATCGATATCAACGAGCGTTGTTGGCATACCAAACATTGACACATGGCGTGACCGGGGTCTCATCGGAGGTGGCCGACGAGCGTCGCAGCGCCAGTGTGCGGTGCACGCGCCCAGAACGTCAGCGTTGCGGTCAGCGCGGTTGCAACCGTGGTCGGCCGGTGCCGAGCCGACCAGACTGTCGCCGACCAGTCTGCGATCGAAAGGACCCCCGATGACGTCCACTGTGCCGTCCACCGAGCAAATCAACCGGCCCGCCACCGGAACGACGGACGAGCGTCTCGACGAGGTGTTCGCACCGATCTTCGCCCGGATCGCCGAAGGCGCCGTGCAGCGCGAGGACGACCGCAGGCTTGCATACGACGAGGTCGCGTGGCTACGGGAGGCGAAGTTCGGCGCGTTGCGCGTGCCGGTGGAATTCGGCGGTTATGGCGCGTCGATCCGTCAGCTGTTCCGGTTGCTCATCGATCTGGCCGCCGCGGAGTCCAATCTCCCGCAGGCCCTGCGGGTGCACTGGTCGTTCGTCGAGGACCAGCTCGCCGCCCTCCCGGACGAGGCTGCGCAGCAGTGGTTGCGCAAGGTCGGCGAGGGGACGCTGGTCGGCAACGCGATCACCGAGCCCGGCGTCGGCGCCATCGACCGGTATCAGACGCGCCTGACCCCGGATCCGGCGAGCGCCGGCGGCAGCGGGTTCCGGCTCGACGGCACCAAGTACTACAGCACCGGCAGCCTCTACTCCGACCACATCCTCGTCGCCGCCGACCAAGACGGTGAGCGGGTCTCGGTACTCGTCGACGCCGACGCCGACGGCGTCACCCAGCACGACGACTGGGACGGCTTCGGCCAGCGCCTGACCGCCAGTGGCACCACCGAATTCGCCGACGTCGAGGTGCCGGCCGATCGGGTGCTCGGACCGGGTTACGGCGGGGAGGGGCGCACCTACGCGACGTCGTATCTGCAGCTCGTGCAGCTCTCGGTGCTCGCGGGTATCGCGGCACGTGCCACCGACGACGTCGTGGAGTGGGTGCGCAACCGCACGCGCACCTTCACGCACTCGACCGCCGACCTGTCGCGCCATGATCCGTTGGTGCAGCAGGTGATCGGCCGGTTGTCGGCGGCGGCCTACACCGCGCGCACGCTGGTCCTCGACATCGCCGACGAGCTCGATGAGCTCGCGCTCGCCGGCTGGGAGGACGCCGAACTCCTCGACCGCGTCGAGTTCGACGTCGCCCGTGCCCAGGCCGCCGTCATCCCCGCAGTACTGGACGCGACCACTCAACTGTTCGAGGTCGGCGGCGCGTCGATCACCTCCGAGCGTCTGCGCCTGGATCGCCACTGGCGCAACGCCCGGGTGATCTCGGTGCACAACCCGCTGATCTTCAAGCTGCAGGCGGTCGGCGACCACGTGCTCAACGGCACCGACCTGCCGTACGCCTGGAGCGCCGGGCAGAAATAGCACGCCGCGCCGCTACGCTGGCGGCCATGCACCGGATGGCCGCGGCGGACGCGGTGTCGTACTGGATGTCGCAGCGCATCCCGAACGACGAGTTCCTGGTGTATTGCTTTGCCGTCCCGCGCAGTTCGATCGAGTACTGCGCGGCACGACTCCGGCTGCAGGCGGCGCATATTGAGGATCTGTGCCTCCGGATACGAGATGTACCGGGCACGGCCGACCGCCCGTACTGGGAATCCGTCCGGCCCGCCGACGACCGGGTCCGAGTGGACGTGTCGAGCCGCACGTGGTCGTCGTGTCTGACGGAGGTCGCCGGGCTCATCGCCCAGCCGCTCGATCCGACGCGGAAGGCGTGGCGGGCGCACCTCTTCGGTCCGGTCGTCGACGCGCCGGCAGCGACAGGTCCGGTTGTCGTCGTCGTGCTCCAGGTCTGTCATGCCCTGGGTGACGGGCGTCGGATGTCGCGGATCGCGCGCGACTGGTTCACGGCTCCCGCCACTCCACGACGACCGGTGTCCGAGGTGCGTTCGCCCAACCACGAGATGCTGCTCGACGCCGGTACGGTGCTCGGCGGAGTGCTCCGATTTCCCGGCGAGTTCGTCGCGACAGCGTGGCGTGGGGTTCGCGCGGCGCGTCTCGCCTCGGCATCCGTGCCGGGAACCGCGGGATATGCGCCGACTCGGTTGAACGTCCCTCCCGGACCGCGACGGACCCTGCGTGTGCTGGTCGTCGAGCGTGACCAACTCAGCGGACCCGGAGTGCCGGTCACGGTCGCGGTTCTCACCGCGATCTCGGTGGCGCTCCCGGAATACCTGGGTGACCGGGATCGACGATACGGCGCGGAGCTGACGGTCGGGCGCGGCGGAGAACGTCGAGCGCGCAATCACTTTCGCAACGCGGGGATTGACTTGCACATCGACATCGACGATCTGGGCGAGCGCGCACGACTCATCGGCGCCGAGATCGCCGCCGCACGCGCGGCCGAGGCCGACCCGCTGCGGGCCGCGCAGCGTCGGGCGTCGGAGTCGACACCGGCGATCCTGACCCGATGGGGGATCCGATCCTTCGATCTCGACACCCCGCCGGCGGCGGTCACCGGCGTCACGGTGGTCTCGTCGGTGAACCGCGGGGCCGCCGATCTCGACCTGGATGGAGGCGAGATCCTCTTCACCACAGGGTTTCCCGCGCTGTCGCCGGCTCAGGGATTGACTCACGGCGTACACGGGATCGGCGACCGGGTCGCGATCTCGGTGACCACGAGCCCGGATGTCGTGAACGATGTGGACCGGTACGTGGAACTCCTCGCGCGAGCGCTGGGCGTCTGACTGCGCGCCGCGGCGGCCCCTCCGCTCTACACCGAAAGAACCCCAGACCCAGTTGCGGAGGGCGCGTCTACTCCTGCTCCCTGAGCAGCCTATGAGGGTTTGTGTCAACAGGGTCCTGTGATGGGTGTGGGCGTGGGGGTGTGGCCCGGCGGCCGGTGGTGGCTGCG
>NZ_JBHUXZ010000015.1:0-115683 GCF_042668985.1 Gordonia sp. NPDC057258 | reverse complement strand
AGTGTGAACTCAGCAGCAGCAACCCACGATGTGTTTGCAGCTTGAGGCCTTCGGCCCCAAGGCCCTCATACCGTCTATCGCTCCTCGCACCTCAGGGAGCAGAGGGAAGGCATCGCCTGCGCTCCTCGCACCTCAGGGAGCAGAGGGAAGGCATCGCCTGCGCTCTCGCACCTCAGGGACCAATGGTCATGTCGTTCTTTCGGATCAGGGGGCAGGGTTGACGCACCCTCCCTCAGCGCCGCCCGATGATCAGCCGTCCCAGGATCCCGACGGCGAACATCGCGACGCCCACGCCGCCGACGATCAGTGCGACCCGGGTGACGTCGTCGTAGGCGCCGTCGATGATGAGCTCGGCGACCTGGCGGCCCGAGCGCTCTGCGCCGGCCACCTCCTGCTTGGCGCGGTCGGCGAAGAACAGGCCCATGGCCCAGGTCGAGACGCCGGCTGCAAGCACGCCGAGCCCGAGCCACGCGAAGACGGTTCCGCGTCGTCGGGCGATCAGCAGCGCGAGCACGGCTGCGATCACGGCCACCGCCGCCGAGCCCCAGGCGAGCAGCGTGATCTGGCTACCCACCTCCGCGTACCGGCCCGCCTCGAGGCCCGAGGAGCCGTTGGTCAACTCGACGACCACCGGCCCCTGGATCGCGTTGCCACCGGTCAGGTTCAGGGAGCGGTTGATCATGTTCGTGATGTCGAGTTGCATCACCGAGGTGTCCGAACCGGGCGCCGGCTCCTCGAATAGGAACGCGTGCTGCTGGCCGACGACATCGGCGAAGTCCTGCTGGAACTGTTCACTCTCGGTGTAGCGGCCCGCCAGCGGCCGCACCAGGACGCCGGCGATCGGCAGGTCTGTCCGCGCGGTCGCCTGCGCGGCGATCTCATCTGCGAGGTAGTCCTTGACCTGCTGGTTCTCGGCCATCGGCGCGACCGTGGCGACGAAACCCGCCTGGTCGACGATGCGTTGATCCAGCCAGAAAGACGGTACGGCGAGAACGGTCGCCGCGATCGCGACAAGTGTCAACAGGGCACTCAGGAAGCTACGCACAGCCACGAGGCTACCGAGCCGGGGAACTACTCCCCGATCACATCCGCGGCGCGGCCGACGATCAGCGGGTCGGGTGTGCCCACGAAGGACTCGTTCTTGCCGTCGTAGTCGAAGAGACTCAGCACGTGACGCATGGCGTTGATCCGCGCCCGCTTCTTGTCGTTGGACTTCACCACCGTCCAGGGTGCGTGGTCGGTGTCGGTGGTGGCGAACATCGCCTCTTTCGCCTCGGTGTAGGCATCCCACTTGTCTAGCGACGCCAGGTCCATGGGCGACAGCTTCCACTGGCGCACCGGGTCGATCTGACGGATCGCGAACCGGGTCCGCTGCTCGAGCGGGGTGACCGAGAACCAGAACTTGACCAGGTTGATCCCGTCGTCGACGAGCATCTTCTCGAACGCCGGGACCTGGGCGACGAACTGCGTGTACTGCTGCGGACTGCAGAACCCCATGACCCGTTCGACGCCGGCGCGGTTGTACCAGGAGCGATCGAAGAACACCATCTCCCCGCCGGCGGGCAGGTGCTGCACATACCGCTGGAAGTACCACTCGGTGGCCTCGCGTTCGCTGGGCTTCTCCAGGGCGATCGTGCGTGCGCCGCGCGGGTTGAGGTGCTCGTTGAATCGTTTGATGGTGCCGCCCTTGCCCGCCGCGTCCCGGCCCTCGAAGACCAGCAGATGCCGCTGCCCGGTCTGCTTGGACCACTTCTGCAGCTTCAGCAGTTCGATCTGCAGCCGCCGCTTGGTGACCTCGTACTCGCGGCGGCTCATGCGCTCCTCGTACGGATAGTCCTCACGCCAGGTGTCGACGACATTCCGTTCGGGCAGGGTCAGCAGGACCGGGTCGTCGTCATCGTCGTCGTTGACCGTGAAGTGCGTGGTGTCGTGGAGGTCGACGAGTTGCTGAAGCGCTTCGCGGCCGTTGAGCACGCTGAAGTCGGGGCCGATCTGGGTCTCGGGATCGTGGAGGTCGGTCACTCCACAACGATAGGTCGAAGCGGCGAACGACGCCCGACGCTCCGGTGAACTACCGTCGCGCCGGGCGTGTTCTGTCTCTCAGGTGTCGTGAGGTGGAGCCGCTCAGTTCCGCAGGTCGATCGAACCGGCGTGCAGACATGCCTTACCGGTGCTGGTGTCGAACGCGGTCGCGAAACCGCCACTGCAGCGGGCACCTTCGGGACCGGCGTAGGCCTCGCCGCCCCAGCCGCCGATCGCCACCGTCGTACCACCGCGACGCGCCTGGGCGACGGACAGTGCGCTCGGGCCGGTCGTGACCGAGTAGGCGTTGCCCCGGCTGTTGGCGCCGGCGAGCGCCGTCGAACCGGGCTGCAGGTTGTAGGCCGCGGCGTTGCCGCCGTTGTCCGAGACCGAGACCGCGGTGCCGCGACCGCTGTATTCATCGGCACTCGCGCGACTGCCGACTCCGGCCTTGGCGCCGCAACCGCTGCGCCCCTCGACACGCTCGACCTGATGACCGTTCGACACCGAGCAACGCGTGTCCGCCGCGGCGACCCCTTCGCCCGACAACCCGGCGAAACCAACACATCCGGCGAGCCCCGCCGCCAGGACCAGGCCGCGAACGGCAAACTTCTTGATTCTCAACTGCTTTGGCCTCCATAGCTCGGGCGCCCGGTAAGGAACGCCCTCAGCGTACAGGGGCCGGCGCCGTGGAGGAGACGATCGACTCGTCACGTCCCGGTCACGATCGTCCTCAGGCCGCCGCGCGCTTCTCCACTTCCGCGGTGAGTCCCTTGCGCGCGGTGTCCACGGCCATCTTCTGGGCGCGTTTCACGATGAGTCCGGGCAGCTTGATCTTCAGCTCGACGGCCAGGTCGAAGCGGACATGGGCACCCTTGTCGGATTCGGTGACGGTGTACTTGCCGTGCTGCTCGCTCAACTGATTCGACTCGATGAGGTGCCATTCGCACGAGTTCTCGGTCCAGTCATAGGTGCAGGTCTGCTCGTCGGAGATACCCGCGGCGGTGACGACCATCCGCACCTTCTGCGGCGTGCCGTCGTCGTAACTGGACAGGATCTCGGCTTCCTTGTGCGGTCCCGACCAGTCCGGTAGGGACTCGATGTCCATGAGCACTTCCATCACCACCGAGACGGGGGCGGCGACGTCGAATTCGATGTTCGCTGAGACAGCCATGCGTTGAACCTACCGCGCGCCCTGGCCGCCGATGCAACGAACTGTCGAGGCTGTGTCGAGCCGCGACGGAGTCGCCCTGGATTGCCGCGACGGAGTCGCCCTGGATCGAACCGTTCAGCTCTCTCGGTCGACCAGGTTGACCGGCCACGCCTCGTCCGGGATGTCACGCAACGAGCACGCCTGGTCGACGGCGGTGAACCAGCCGCGGAAGTGCATGATCTCGCCGATGACCGGGTTGCGGACGGTCGCGTCGCACCGGAATCGATCCCGTTTCTCGTCCCACCCCTCGATGTACTTCATCTGAGCGGTGAACAGCCCCTTCATCCCGACCTTGGGTCCGCGTCCGAGCCAGCGCATCGGTCCGCTCTCGAGCAGCAGTTCGCCGGATCGCGTCACCGACGGTTCGATCGGATACAGGAACTCGGGGCCGTCGCCGAAATAGTCGACCAGGCCCGTGCGCCCGGCCACCAGCAGGGAGTTCAGCTTGCGCGGGCCGGTCGTGTACTGGAAGTTCCGCAGCACCGCGAGCGACTCGCGCCCCAGCTCGTCGGAGTAGCAGTAGTAACCCTGGGTGAACGGAACCATGCGACTGGTCTTCGAGGGCAGCGCATTGCGCTTGGCGTAATGCCACAGGGCGGGCGGCGGCAGCGCCGACGACACGTAGACCGACTCGTAGATTCCGCTACAGACCTGCGCGACACCGGAAGTCGAGTCGATGCCGTAGCGCCATGCGACGTTGGGATGCAGACGGTCGAAGTCCGAACCCAGCGCATGCCGGAAGACCGGCGTCATGGCGCAACCTCCCCGAGCTCACCCACCGATTCGAGCCCGTCCCGACGATGAACGGATACAGGCCAGACGCCACCACGGCGGTGACGACATGGTGAACCTACTAACGGAGCACACCTGTGTCCAACGTCTCGCCCCGGATCAGACCCGATCGACGGCCGCGTCGCAGAGGCTCGCCAGTTCGGCGATGACGCGATCGAGGGGTTCGACGCTGCGCCGCGTCTGGCAGAGCCCGACCGCTCCCTCGACCGCCGCGATGATGAGGTTGGCCAGTGAGTCGGCACGGTCGCTGTCGACGCCGTCGACCACCAGCCGCGCGGTGACCAGGTCGGCCCAGCGCTGCAGGATCTCGGCGGATGCGTCCGCCACCGCGGGTTCGCTGCGGCGGGCGAGTCCGCCGGCCAGCACGGGGCAGCCGAACTGGAAGTCGGTATTGACCAGTAGTCGCCGCCACACCCCGCCGATCTCGCGCACCGTGTCCGCCGGGGTCATCGTGGTCGGACGCCCGATGCGTTCGGCGATGAACTCACCGGCGTACCGGACGGCTTCGGTCATCAGTTGGGTCTTACCGCCCGGGAAATGGTGGTAGATCGATCCCCGTGGTGCGGAACTCGCCGAGATCACGTCGCCGATGGAGGTGGCAGCGACCCCGTCGCGGCCGATCAGATCGGCCGCGTGCACGACCATGCGTTCGCGGGGGCCGCGGTCGTCCGCGCCGGTGATCACGGACTCGGCGGGATGTGACGCCATGCAGCAACAACTCCTATGCCGACCCTCATACACCCGATGTCGTGGCCAGCATACATAGCATCGGCCGAGGTCATCCCGTATGCGGCGCAGCCTCGCCGATATGCAGACCTTCATAACCACGGCGGAGTATGCAACCATGCATAGTCATGACGACCACGACTGACGCACCCACCGACCCCACCGCCATGTCCGGACTCGAGCTGCTGCGAGCCTGGCAGGCGGGCGGCGCGGGCTCCGACCGTCCGAGCATCGGCCGCCTCCTGGGCATGGTGCCCAAGCAGATCGACGAGGGCGCGGTCACCTTCGCCGTGACTCCGCAGCCCGACTTCGCCAACCCCCTCGGCACCGTTCACGGCGGCATCTGCGCCACGCTGCTGGACTCGGTGATGGGGTGCGCCGTCCACACCACCCTGCCCGCCGGGGTCGGCTACACGACGCTGGAGCTGAAGGTGAACTACATCCGCTCGGTCGCCGTGGACGCCGGGGAGCTGACCGGCGTGGGTACCGTCATCCACGCCGGCCGCACCACCGCGACCGCCGAGGGCAAGGTGTTCTCCGCCGACGGCAAGCTCGTCGCCCACGGGACCACCACCTGCATCGTGTTCCGGTAGCCGGATCCAAGTCCGGCTGCATCAGCTGGCGAAGAGCCGAGGCGACATCTGTGCATGTCGCATGCCGAACAGCTCGAGCGCGAAGCTGCTGGAGCTCAGCGCGTCGAGCGGAGCCCGCTCGACGTCGGCGGCAAGGTCGACGAGAGCGGGTGTCGCCGCGACCAGTGCACGCTGTGCGCCGAGCGAACCGAGCCTGCCGAGACGTACGCACGCGCTGAACGCGGATGCCATCGACGAACGCAGCGTCCCCAGGGTCGCGATGCGCCGGTCGATCCCGAGTCCCGCCTGGACCACGGCTTCGACGACGGCCAGATTGCCCGGTGCATTCGCCGACGACACCGCGCGAAGGTAATCCGCGCGAGCACAGTCCGGCACTCCGCAGATCATCCCGACACGAGCTGCGGTGTCGGCGAGCTGACGCCCCGGCTTGAGCGACGCGTCTCGCGCGTTCTCCGAGGTCTTGTAGCTGAGCAACTCCCGATCGAGGCCCGTGAGCATCGCGAGATCGTCACTCGCCCAAGCGTGGACACCGACAACCGCATCGAGTGTCGCGACCGAGGTCGCCACGTAATCCACGACGAGCTCGACGATCTGATCGGGCCCGGCGTCGGGAAACGCACGCAGCCAGCTCTCGATGCCGTTGCTGTGGACCAGACGGCCCGCGGGAAAAGCGCTGTCGTGCAGGTTCAGCCAGCCGACGGCCGCCGCGAAGGAATCGGGCACAGAGCAATCGGACACAGCGGAGTCGATCGCGGTCCTCGGGCAGCAACTGATGACGGGTCGATCAGTCATGATGGTGATGATGGTGATGATCGGCCGACGTGTTCGACCATCCGTGTGAGGCGAGCGGGACGTCGGCCACCACACCCTGCAGACGCAGTGCGGCGAGGGTGTCCTTCGCGGTCGTCGCGCTCGTCATCAGCGGCGTCGACACCTGGTGCGCCGAGACATCCAGCGGGGCATGCTGGTTGCCCAGCAGATAACCCAGCAACAGCATTCGCCGCGCACCGTCGGGTCCGCCGTTGGCATCGAAGTCGACGACGATGGCGGGCTCGGCAGCACGACGTACCACGGTGATGGTCTCGCCGTCGTCGGCCAGGACCGCGCCGTCGTCGAGAAAGGAACCTCGTGGGAGGCGGAGCCGCACCGTCGATCCCGATGCGGTCGTGAGCATCTGTCGGTGCTTACGCGCGTCCCCCCAACCGATCTCGACGAGGTCGAGTCGACGTCCGTGGAACTCTTCATCACACTCACGTCCCAGGAGGTGGGTCACTTCCCGCGCCTGCTCGGTGGATTCAGTGGTCATGGGGTGTCCTCTCAGATCAATCGCCTTGGGGGCGGTGCCAGCATCAACAGTTCGGACCGGATTGACGCCAGACACACGGCGAGCGCCTCACGCATCGCGGGTGCTCTCGTGCCGAGCACGCGCACGATCGCACCACTCTCGCCCGGCAGTGCGCTGACGCCGCTGACCACATCCAACGCGTCCAGGGCCGATTGCAGTGCATTCTGTAATGCACCGGTGCTTCTCGTGGGAGCTACTACCAGCAACGTAGCGCAGTAGTTCGCGCCGATCAGCCGCTCCGGCAGCGAACCGGCGTCGTCGACCCGCCCTTCGGGTCGACTGAACCGAAGCGCGTCCCGCGCAACGACCTCACCGTCGACCCGCACCGTGGTCCGGCAGACGAGAGACCGGTACCGGAACCGCTCCCCACGGCCGATCCGCCCGGAAGCGAGCATCTCCCATCCGACGAAGAGCCCCGAACCCCGGACGTCGATCTCGGTGTACTGAGCGAACCGGGAGTCGGCCTGCGGAATGATCTCGCGCGGTACGAACTCGACCACCGATCGATCTGTGACCCGGATCCGTTGGTGGTGGGTTGCCCCCGGTCCGTCGTGCCCGTCGAACACCTGGGTTGCCGCCTGGGACGTGAACAGGAGATGGCTGCCGGGGCCGGCCGCCACAGTCGTGTGCAACGAGTCGTCGGCGAAGATCCCCCCGGACGGATTCTGTACGCAGAGATAGGCGATCCGTGGGTCGACGTCGACATACAGCGGTGTGGTGACCCGTTGCGGGTAGGCCTGCCGCAGATGCCGCACCCGAGTCCTTCCGCAGATATCGGCGACCACGTCGACATCGAGAACCCCCGGCTCGATCATGCCCTCGGTGGCGTGGGAAGCATTGCTCCCTTGACTATCTCGTCGGCCACCTCGACGACGCCCACCTGATGCCGTAGGTCGGTGAACAGTGTGGGTTTACTCGGCCGGGCAACCGAACAGTCGTGTCGCATGCGATCCAGGTCGGCTCCGACCATCTCGGCGAGATCGATCTTGTTCACCAGGAGCAGGTCAGCCTGCAGAAGGCCGATACCCTGCTTCCGCGGGATGTCGTCGCCGGCGGCGGTGTCGATGACGAAGATCCAGTAGTCGACGAGATCACTGCTGAACGTGGCAGCGAGATTGTCTCCGCCGGACTCGATCAGCACCGCGTCGAGGCCTGGGTAGGCAGCCGCCAGGTCATCCACGGCGGCCAGATTGACCGATGGGTCCTCGCGGATCGCGGTGTGCGGGCACGCACCGGTCTCGACGGCTCGGACCCGCGCGGGGTCGATGATGCCGCTGCGTCGTACACGCTGGGCGTCCTCGTCGGTCACCAGGTCATTGGTGATCACTGCGAGATCGACCCCGCGTTCTGTGAGGACGGGGACCAATGACTCGACCAGCCTGGTCTTGCCAGAGCCGACCGGTCCGCCGATTCCGATACGGATCGGATCCGAACTCATGCTCTCCTCCTATTTGAGCGTGTACCGGCGTCCGAGCGGGACGCTCGACATCGGTGTGCTCGTGCAGATCTCCCCGTTCACCACCACCCGGTAGGTATCGGGTTCGATGGAGATCTCGGGCAGGTGGTCGTTGTGGACGAAGTCCGCCTTGGTCAAGGCTCTCGATCCCGTGCAGCCGATCAGCGGGGTGTCGAGGCCGAGTCGTTCCCCGAGGCCCGAGTCGAGGGCCGCACGTCCGACGAAGTTGACCGACACGTCAACCGGCGACTTGCCGAAAGCCGCCCATTGCGGGCGATACTTCAGCGGTTCGCAGGTCATCAGCGAGGCGTTCGATTCGCCCATCACCGACCACGCCGGGAAGCCACCTTTGAACACCACTTCTGGACGGATACCGAAGAACTTCGGCTCCCACAGCACGATGTCGGCGAGCTTGCCGGGCTCCAGCGAGCCGACCTCGTGGTCGATGCCGAACATCTTCGCCGGATTCAACGTCAGCTTGGCGATGTAACGCAAGATGCGCTGATTGTCCGCGCCGGTACCGGCGTCGTCCGGCAACGGCCCACGCGTGGCGCGCATGTGCGAGGCGAGTTGCCATGTACGGGCGATGGTTTCGCCGATGCGGCCCATCCCTTGCGAGTCCGAGCCGATCGCGGAGATGGCGCCAAGATCGTGCAGGACGTCCTCGGCGGCGATCGTCTCTCGCCGGATACGCGACTCGGCGAAAGCCACATCCTCCGGTATCCGCGCATTGAGGTGATGGCACACCATGACCATGTCGAGATGCTCGTCGAAGGTGTTGAGCGTATACGGGTTGGTCGGATTCGTGGACGACGGAAGGCAATTCGGCTCACCCACGACCCGCATGATGTCCGGGGCGTGTCCACCGCCCGCACCTTCGGCGTGATAGGTGTGGATCGTGCGCCCACCGATTGCGCGCATGGTGTCCTCATAGAAGCCCGACTCGTTCAGGGTGTCACTGTGGATCTGCACCTGTAGGTCGAGTTCGTCGCCCGCGTCGAGCGAGGCGCGGATCGATGCCGGCGTCGCACCCCAGTCCTCGTGGATCTTGTATCCGATCGCACCGGCGAGTCCCTGCTCGATCAACGGTGCTGTGGATGCGGCACTTCCGTTCGCGATGAATCCGAAGTTCATCGGGAATGCCTCTGCTGCCCGAAGCATCCTTGCCAGATTACGTGGCCCCGAGCTGGTGATCCCCACCGTGACCGGACCCAGGCCCCCACCGATCATGGTGGTGATACCGCTCGAGATGGCTTCCTCGACCAGTCCGGCGCTGTCGAAGTGCACGTGGACGTCGATGGCTCCCGCGGTCGCGATCATGCCTTCACCCGAACGGATGTCGGTGCCGGCTCCGATCACCAGCTCGGCATCGACCCCATCCATGGTGGCGGGGTTGCCGGACTTGCCGATGCCGGCAATGCGCCCGTCCTTGATCCCGATGTCGGCCTTACGAATCCCCAGCACAGCATCGATGATGAGGACGTTCGTGATCACGAAGTCCAGTGCGCCTTCGGCATTCGTGATCGCATTGTGCACGGCCATGCCCTCACGCATGGTCTTGCCGCCGCCGAACACCGACTCGTCGCCGTATACGGTGGCGTCGGACTCCACGCGCGCCAGGAGTTCGGTGTCGGCCAGACGCACCCTGTCGCCGGTCGTCGGCCCGAACAGCTCCGCATAGTGCCTACGCGTCAGTCTCTGCACCATAGTCCCCTCCTGAAGTGGTCCTCCCGGTTACGTCTCCCGCGGACGTGTCCAGGAATCCCGCTGCGCGCAGGTCGCGTAGCGTCGCGGCGGGCAGCGCAACATCGGTTGGGCCGTTGGTCATGTCGTTGAGGCCGGTGATGACGCGCTCGCCGCCGAAGGCGACGAGTTCGACATCGTGCTCGGCCCCGGGCTCGAATCGGACGGCGGTGCCCGACGGGATGTCCAGACGCATCCCGAAGGCTTCCCGTCGATCGAACAGCAGCGCCCGGTTGGCCTCGAAAAAGTGGAAGTGCGAGCCGACCTGGACCGGTCGATCACCGGTGTTGACCACCGTGATCGCTGCTGTGTCCCGCCCGTCGTTGATCACGACGTCTTCGTCGACGAGCAGATACTCCCCGGGCGTGTGCTCGTCACCGTCCAGTCGCGTCGGCGCAGGGCCGGTTCCCGGCCGGATCGGGTCGTGAACGGTCACGAGCTTCTGGCCGTCGTCGAAAAATCCCTCCACCTGCACCGACCCCAGGAGGGCTGCGACCCCGGGGGCCACGTCGTCATCGGTGAGGAGCGACGCACCGAGTGCCGCCGCCTCCGAGACGCTGGCTCCCCCACGAGCGGCTTCCGCCACCTCGTCGGCGATGAGCGCACGCGCTTCCGGATACGTCAGTCGCAGTCCGCGCGACCGGCGTCTGCGTGAGAGCTCAGCTGCGAGGAAAAGCAGCAGCCGGTCCTCGTCCTTCGGTGTGAGATGCACAGGTGTTCCCTCTCAGATGGCCGACACGTCCGGGGTCAGCGGGTCAGGCCCCGACGCCCTCAGCCCACGGATAACTGTCGAGGAAAGGGTCGGGTTCGATCGGTCCGTCAGAACTCCACACCACATCGAACTGACCGTCTGCGGTCACTCGGCCGATCCGTGCCGTCTTGGTGACATGGTGGTTCTCGCCGTCGACGGTGACCAGTCCCTCGGGCGCTTCGTAACTGACGCCGGCTGCAGCAGCGGACACCTCTTCCGGTGTGAACGTATCCGCCTTCTCGACCATCTGCTTCCACAGGTGCACAGCGGTGTAGGCCGATTCCATCGGATCCGAGGTCACACTCGACGACCCGAACCGCTCCTTGAAGGCGGCAACGAACTCGTTGTTCACCGGATTGTCCAGTGACTGGAAGTAATTCCACGACGACAACTGACCGACGAGATTCTGGGCTCCGATGCTCCTGACCTCTTCCTCGCCGACGCACATCGACATGACCGGCATCGTCGAAGCGTTCAGGCCGACGTTGTTGTACTCGCGGAAGAACGCGGCCAACGAGTCGCCGACAACCACGTTGAACACGGCATCGGCGTCGGATCGACGGATCTTGTTGACGACCGTCGAGAAGTCGGTGGAGCCGAGCGGAGCGTAATCCTCACCGGCGATGGTCATTCCGTTCTCCTCCGCGTAAGCGCGCACAATCGCGTTCGAGGTGCGGGGGAAGACGTAGTCACTGCCCACGAGGTAGATCGACTTCACTCCTTGTTCGCGGAGGTAGTCCAGTGAGGGGACGATCTGCTGATTGGTCGTGGCACCCGTGTAGAAGATGTTCGGAGAGCTCTCCAGCCCCTCGTACTGCTGGCCGTAGTAGAGCAGCGCACCGGTGTCCTCGAACACGGGAAGCATCGCCTTCCGGCTGGCAGAGGTGTATCCGCCGAAAACTGCTGCGACACAGTCGCTCGCAACGAGCTTCTGGGCCTTCTGAGCGAAGATGGCGGGATCGGATGCACCGTCCTCGGAGATCTGCCGCAGTTGCTTTCCGAGTACACCTCCTTCCGCGTTGATCTGCTCCACGGCGAGCGTGATGGCGTCGTGGATCACGACTTCACTCACTGCGGTGCCACCGCTGAGCGAGTTGATCGATCCCACCGCGACCGAGTCTCCGCTCGTATCGAGACAGTCGACGCGGCCCGCGGCACTGTCACTGTCGGAAGCCGCACTCCCGCACGCGGACAGCATGACACCGGCCACCGCCACAGCGGTGATCGACATCGTCATGCGCCATCGGGAACGTTCATGTGAAGAGTCCGTGGTCATCGGTAACTCCTGGCTTGTCGGCCGGAGGTGCTCCGGGCCGTGTGAGATCAATCGGTCACCGGCCGCACAGCGGTGTGCGACCCGTGCCTCGAATCTAAGGACCGAGACCTGCCGCGCGAATCGGGAGAATTCCCCATCTTTCCCACTTCGATTGTTAACAGCTGGTTTCCGGATCGACAACGAGTGTTGCGTCGCCGGCCTGATGGGAAACATCGCCGAAACGCGCCTGCGGAACAATGCAACCCATCGAATGATCATCGTCGGGGGGTTACGGAGAGCGCATGAGATCGTCGACCACCGGCCCCTACCACGAGGCACTGGGGAGCGCGGCCGACCTCAACACACGCGCCGACGAGCTGCTGTGCGCGCTCGGTGAGCGCGTGTCGTCGTCGGCAAGCGCGATCAGTCTGTGGGATCCGGTCGCGGGCCGGCACCTGACCCTCGCCAATCACGACTATCCCGATTCGGTCATGAGCCACTTCAACAGCTGGTTCGTCTCGAACGACCCATTGTTCAAAGAGATGGAGAGAACCCGCTCCGGCGCGTTGCGCTGGCGTGACTTCCCCGGGTACCGACGGACCCACTCGGTCACCAACGTGTTCACCCCGGCCGGATTCGACGAGGGACTGTCCGCCCGCCTGGTCACCGCACAAGGCACTTATGCCGGGACCTTGCACGTCAATTCCGACGACCGCCGCTACCCCCGCGACGTGGACGTCACCGAGATCAACGAGCTCCGCAGCAGTGTCGCGTCGCTTCTCGACACGACGATGCGTCCGGTGATGGTGGCTGACTTCCTCTCTCCAGGGAGCCCCGCGTGGCTCATCGACAGGTCGGGAAACTGCCGGGCCCTGCACGATCAGCTCATACCAGATGTCGACCCCGAACTGCTCTCGATCGTCGCACGACTCGCCGGTACCGAGCGCAAGTTCCGATGGTGCGACCCCGGGGGAACCTGGCATCTGGTCCGGCTGCTCCCGGCGACGCCGCGATATCGGGCCGCCACCCCCGTGGCCCTGACCTTCGCCACGCCCGAGCCGCTCCCATTCGACCTCACCGGACGGGAGCTGGAGGTCCTCACCCTCGTGGCGAACGGTCTGACCTCGGCGCAGGTCGCCGGTGCGCTCGTCATCAGCGCCAAGACAGTCGGCCGCCACATAGAGCATCTACTCGGCAAGACCGGGGTCGCCAACCGCGTCGGACTGGCAACGCTGGCGCATCAGCACGGTCTCCTCAGCGGACGCCAGATGCAGCCTTGAATCGCCGGCGTGGTGTCGGAGGTACCCGGCCGGTCAGTCCGTGCGTGCCGCCGCGATGATCGCGGCGATGTCCTCGTCCCGCATCCCGAACCCGGCGAGGCGTCCGAGCGGTATCGACGCCATCATCCGTGCCATGTCAACGCCGAGGGCGTCGTCGGAGCTCGCCAGCGGGTTGTCCTCGAACCGGGACGCGAGCGCCTGCGCCGCAGCAGGATTCGCCAGGACCTCGCCGAGGGTCGAGTTCTCGTCGATTGCGAGATGAACCTCGTCGCCCGCGATCTCGACGGTGGTGGTCAGCCGGATGTCCCGACTCGACGCGCCGACGTCCACCCCGTACTCACCCGGTTCGACGACCCAGCGGTCGACGCGGGTGTCCCAGTACGCGAGGTCGTTACGGTCGATCGCGATCGAGATCCTCTGCGACTCACCGGGTTCGAGGTCGCGGGTGGTCGCGAAGCCCGTCAGCTCGCGCGGCGGTCGTCCGACTCGTGAGTCCGGCTTCGACGTGTAGACCTGGACGATGTCACGTCCGGCTCGAGAACCGGTGTTGGTCACCGTCAGCCCGACGACCACTCCGTCGACGCCCGGATCATCCGATGCGACAGACAGATCCGAGTACTCGAAGGTCGTGTAGGACAATCCGTGCCCGAACGGGTAGGCGACCTCGATGTCCCGGGCGTCGTACCAGCGGTAGCCGACGAAAATGCCCTCGCCGTAGCGGATGTGCGAGTTCTCGTTCGGGAAATTCAGGTATGCCGGGGTGTCCTGCAACCTGACCGGCACGGTCTCGGTGAGCCGACCCGACGGGTTGACGACCCCGAAGAGCACGTCGGCGATGGCCCCGCCCCCGGCCTGGCCGAGGAGCGCGCCGTCGAGGATTGCCGGGGCCGCGGCGATCGATCCGAGGCGGAGGACGCCTCCGTGAGCGAGCACGACGACCGTTCGCGGTTGCACCGCCAGGATCGCGGTCAGCAACTCGACCTGGTCCGCCGGCCGTTCGATGTCGTCGCGGTCGAAGCCCTCCGACTCCTGTGCGGCCGCCAGTCCCAGGAACAGCACGGCGGCATCGGCGCCCGCCGCCGCGGCGAACGCGCCCGCCGTATCCACCCGCGAGCCGTCGGTGCTGAAACCCGGGGCGTAGGTCACCGTGCCGCCGGCTGCCCGGATCTCGTCCACCGGTACGTCGAGGCGCGTCGGGTTCACGTGCGAACTGCCGCCGCCCTGATAACGGGGGTCGTGCGCGAACGAGCCGACGACCGCGACGGAGCGTCCGGGGCTCAACGGGAGCAGATCGCCGTCGTTCTTGAGCAGGACGATGGACCGTGATGCGGCCTCGCGCGCGAGTCGGTGGTGGAGATCGAAGTCGACGACGGACCGGTTCGCCCGGCCCGCGGCGGCCCGCTCCGCGAGTTCCCGGACCGCCCGGGCCGACCGGTCCAGCGCCGCCTCGTCGAGGGTTCCGTTCCGGACCGCGTCCACGACCTGCGCGTCGGTGCGGTCCCCCGGGCCGGGCATCTCGAGATCCAGGCCGGCGGCGACCGCCCGAACGCGGTCGGCGACCGCACCCCAGTCGGAGACCACCACGCCGTCGTAGCCCCACTCACCCCGCAACAAGTCGGTGAGGAGCCACCGGTTCTCCGCCGCGTACGTGCCGTTGATGCGGTTGTAGGAGCACATCACGGTCCACGGGTTCGCCGTGCGGATGATGTGCGCGAAGGCGCGGAGGTAGATCTCCCGCATCGGGCGCGGGTCGACGTCCGAACTCGACCGCATCCGGTCGTCCTCGGCGTTGTTCAGCGCGAAGTGTTTGAGCGACGTGCCGACCCCGATGCTCTGTACGCCGCTCACCCACGCCGCGCCGAGCCGGCCCGTGACGAACGTATCCTCGGAGAAGTACTCGAAATTGCGGCCGCACCGGGGATCTCGCTTGATGTTCACGCCCGGGCCGAGCATCACGTCGACGTCGAGACCGCGTGCCTCGCGTCCGAGCGCTTCGCCGACACGACGGATCAGCCCGGTGTCCCAACTCTGGCCGAGTCCGACCGCGGGCGGGAAGCAGGTGGCGGGTTCGCTGCCGGCGAGGCCGAGGTGGTCGGCGGCGCCGGTCTGTTTCCGGACCCCGTGCGGACCGTCGGTGAGTGTCAGCGCGGGAACGGAACCGACCGATTTGGTGGTCCAGAAATCGGCGCCGCTGCCCAGCGCGGCCTTCTCGGTCAAGCTGAATTCACTCACTCCAAGACACTACCGACGATCGTCGGGCGGTCAGCTCGCTCCCGGGCAGTTCACGGTGTAGTCCCACTCCGTGTTCCGGTCCGGCCCGGTCACTCGCACCACGACCGAGGTGTCGCCACCGGGTGGCACCGTGATCCGGACACTGCCGGTTCCCTGGTTGATGTCGTCTCCGACGTAACCGGTGTTGTAGATCTGCCGGCCACCGTAGAACACGCGGATCTCGTCCGGGATGTCGTAGGTGTCGTAGTTCAGCGTGAAGCTCGTCGGGCCTCGCAGGCCGAGGATGTGCCGGGTCTCGGTGACACCGTAGCCGCCGGACTTGGTCTCGGAGTTGCACCGCTGGGTCGACGGCGGAGCCTGATTGCCCCCGAGACTCCCGAAATAGTCGAGGCCGCCCAGACCGTATTCCTCGAGACTGCCCCCGTCGACGCTTCCGCCGTCGAGGCTCCCGGACTCGAGTGGCGCGGCATCGGCGATCGCGGCCGGGACGACCGCAGCGGTCGCCGTCGCGGCCAGGATGAGGGCAGCTCGAACGAAAATGGTTGTGCGCATCGATTTCTCCGGCAGTCGAGTCGTTTCGGGGGTGGTTCCGACGCTAACGCGACCTGCCATCCGCGGATATCCCCTCATCGGGTGAAAGCACGACGACCAGATGACACCCGTGCGGGTGACACCTCGCTGCCACAGCGTCTCGGGCGGCCAGCCCCTACGTCAGATATCGGTCCCGGAGCGCCTTCTGGTCCGCGGCACCCAGACCCAACGCCTCGCCGAAGTAACCCTCGATTCCGCCGTACCGCTTGTCCACCTCGCCGAACGCGGCGTCGAGATAGCCGGAGTCGACGCCCAGCACGCCGACGAGCAGCTCGGGATCGCCCCCGGCGGCGGCGAACCCGTCGAAGATGGGTGTGAGCGACGGGATCAGACGTTCATTGGTGAGCAGGTAGTCGCGATAGACGTCGTCCTTCGGCACCCCGAGCAGTGTCAGCAGAGACGCTGCGGCCCAACCTGTTCGGTCCTTGCCGGTGGTGCAGTGCATGAGGGCCGGCGTCGAGCCGTCGATCAGTCCACGAAACAGCTGCGTGTACGACGCCGTCGCACTGGGCAGGGTGATCATCTCGCGATAGGTCCCGGAGATCATCTCGCGCGCCTTGCCGCCGGACAGCATCTCGTCGGCCTGCGCGACGACGGCGGGATCGGCGAGGACAGCACCGATGTTGGCGGGAATCGACATCTGCGCATCGGCGAGGACATCGAGTGCGATGTTCGACGCGCCGGGCAGGACGGGGTCGGGGATGGCCTCGCTCTCGTGCGCCGATCTCAGGTCGTAGACGGTCTTCAGGCCGAGCGACTCGAGCGCGGAGACGTCGGCGGCGTCGAGCGCGGAGAAATCCGTGGACCGGTACAGCACGCCGGATCGAACCGTCTGCCCGTCCCCGGTCCGCCAGCCGCCGAGATCGCGGAGGTTGGGCATGCTGGAGATGGGGCTGGGCGCGCCGGGGGTCGCAGTCACGGTCACATCGTGACAGATTGTGCGGCGGTCAGTCGGTGAGCGCGCTTTCGAGCATCGGCCACGACTTCACGAGCTGGTCCTGCCAGTAGGGCCAGGCGTGCGTCCCCGGTGCATAGTCGACGGTCGCGGGAATGCCGAGTTGCTTGAGTCGACGATCGAGATTGAGCGTGCACTGGTGGGTGGCGGCCTCGATGGCGCCGCCGACCGCGATCTGGTCGATGTAGATCGTGGTCTTCCCGTCGATTCCCTGGCCCTGCAACCGGTCGTGCGGTCCGGGGACCCCCGTGCCGGTGCTGATGTAGATCGCCTTGCCGCGCAGCTTGTAGGCGTTGACGACCGGGTCGTGCGCCCGCCACCCCGGGGAGCCGACCGGGCCCCAGATGTTGGCGATGTCGCCACCGCCGCGTCCTTCGACGACCGCGCGGATGGCGAGCCGGCCGAGATTCGTACTCGTCTCCGCACAACCGCTGTAGGAGGCGACCGCGCGGTAGAGCTGAGGTGCGGCTTGGGCAAGACTCAACGACGACGTTCCCGCCATGGAGATCCCCGCGATCGCATTCACGCCGGTGGTGTTCAGCTTCCGATCGATGAGCGGCGGTAATTCGCTGGTCAGAAACGTTGTCCATTTGTTTCGCCCCAGCACCGGGTCGACTTTCACCCAGTCGGTGTAATAGCTGTACGCACCGCGCATCGGCACGACGACATTCACATTCTTGTCGGCGACGAAATCAACGATGTCGGTTTGCTCGAACCAGTGTCCGGTGCCCTCGCCGCCACCCGCGCCATTCAGCAGATACAGCGTCGGTCGGGGCACCGAGCGGTCGGCGGGCACGAGAACCCGGACCGGTACGTGACGTTTCATCGACGGCGAATACACCGACAGGTCCAGGACCCGGCCATCGGCGACAGCGCGGGCCAGCGCCTTCGCCCGGGACGAGGAATCTCCCGAGTCGGCGCCGGCGAACGACGGAACAGCAAGCGCGACAACGAGTACAACGATCGAGACCGTTGTGGCGACCAGGCGTCGGCGGAACAGACCACCCACTGCGGACATCACAGTCCCTTCACATCACTACATGCTCACATCACTACCGCGCCGCCGTCTCGACAACGGAATTCACACACGCAGATATCGATCCGAATACGTTTCACCATACGCACCGGAGACGGCCCCGTCCGGATTACCACGGCCGGGGGTCATCGCTGTTCACCTTGCGATTGCGCGCACCATGGTCATTATTGGAGGCGATTTCACGATGACTGATCCCGACCGGTCGAGACGTCGTGCTCCTGAACAGCCGATCTCGTGCGAGCGAGCCGGCCGTGATCGTCTCTGCCGTCGAAAAACGACCGGCCACTTCGAAAGGCGCCGGGAACGCATTCACCGACCACCCGGTGCCAGATTCGGCCGATCGGACTACAACCGGACCGCCTCTGATCGCACCGACACCGGAAACAGCATTCGTGGATTCTGGAGCAGCGCCGGCGGGGCGACGGCCGACCGCTCGAGCGTGCCGGTCCAGCGGACCCGACGCCGATGCGGGGTGAGCGCCCTGCCTCGGCGGGAGAACTCGTACTCGCCGATCAACGTCCCCAGGGGCAGCACGTCCGGATCGGTGGGGTCGACGACGGCGACCTCGTCCCCCACCCGCAGATCGGAGACGAACGATGCGAGCACGCGGAGGTCCTTGCCCGGCCGCCGCCCGGGACTTCGCTCCTTCAGCAACACGCGCAGGCCGGTCTCGGTGCCCACCGAGGCGTCGGTGTCGATGCCGGATTCGACGCCCAATCCGACGATCTGCCGGCGTCGGAACTGAGCGAACTGTTCGTCGGATCCGGCCCGGATGATCCACACGGTGCGGGTCGGTTCGTCCAGATCGTGCGCGTCGGTGGCCGGCGGATCCGGCCAGAAGTACGGCATCTCGTCGTCAATGTCGACGTCGTGGAACACGGAGCCGTAGAAGTCCGGCGCCTTGCGGAGCAGCGCCGAACGGTGACTGCGATGGAGTCGCTCGTCGCCGAGCCACGCGGGCATCAGACCCTGCGCGGTCAGCTCGGCTTGGGACGCACCCACCACCTCGGGCGCGAACTCGGCGATCATCGGAGCAGTGGTGTCTGCACGACCGCCGCCGGTCCACACGTCGACGAAAGCGAGCCCGTAGGCGACCAACGCCGGGGTGTGCCCGCGCCACATCGTGACCGCGGGATGGCTGGCCCAGCCGTAATCGAAGAGTTCGAGCGCCCGCAGGATCTGCAACGTCTCCACGCGCTGCTTACCGAGGCGCGCGGGGTCCAGGACCTCGGCAGATCGTCGAAAGTCCGGGTAGGGCAGGAACGTCTGCATGGCGCTCGCATACCCACTTCGGACGGGCGCTCACACCCGGCGGAGCCGCGCGGCGCCGAACTCAGAGTTGTCAGCTGCTACCGAAGATCGGCGATCCCGGCCCCGGCGTCACACCAGGACCGGCTCAACCAGCGGCGGGTGCGACCTACTGCCGCGCAGCGTGGACCGAGGTCACCTCGGTGGCTTCGACTCGGCTCAACCAGCGGTGGGTGCGATCTTCTGCCGCGCAGCGTCAGCCGAAGCCCGCGATGGCCTCGAGGAGGTGATCGACGCTCGGACTTCGGGGCTCAGTCGGATGCGGAGTCCGACGCGTCGGTCCCGACCTCCGGCACCGCACACACGCCGTCGACGCAGACGGCCGCGTCGTCGTCGCCGATCATCTCGAAGGGCACCACCGGGTCAGACACGGTCGGACTCCTCTGCGCGGACCTTGTCGAGGGCCTGCGCGAAGGTTTCCGGCGCCTGGGCTCCGGAGATACCGTACTTGCCGTTGATCACGAAGAAGGGAACCCCGCTGATCCCGTATGCACGGGCCTGGTCGATGTCGGCTTCTACGGCCGCGGCGTACTCGCCCGACTCGAGCGCGGCGAGCACGGCGTCGCGCTCGAGACCGACATCGGCCGCCAGATCGGCGAGTTCGTCGGCGCGGCCGATGTGGCGCCCCTGCTCGAAGTACGCCTGGAACAGACGCTCGGCCAGATCCGCCTGCCGGCCATGCGCTTTCGCGAAGTGCAGGGCCTCATGCGCTTTCAGGGTCTTGGTGTGCTGCAGCCGGTCGAAGTCGTAGTCGAGACCGACCTCGGCGGCGATCCCGCGGACCTGGTCGAGCATCCCCCGGACCTGATCGGCCGGCATGCCCTTGTGCCGGACGAGGAAGTCGACCTCTGAACCGTCGAAGTCGACCGGCGTATCCGGTGCGAGCTCGAAGCTGTGGTAGGTCACCTCGACGTCGTCGCGTCCGTCGAACTCGGCGAGGCCCGCCTCGAACTTCCGTTTGCCGATGTAGCACCAGGGGCAGGCGATGTCGGACCAGATGTCGACGGTGATGGGAGCGCTCATTGCCCTCTCAACACCTCGCGGATCGAGAACGTTCCCGGGAGTGCCTCACATGCGATCAGCCGACCCGCGCGCGTCGAGCAGGTCGTCGAGATGCGTTCGCGACCAGTCGCACAGGCCGTGGACCGTCGTGACGAGGTCGCGGCCGGCGTCGGTCAGCGTGTAGTCCACCCGTGGGTTGGCGGTGCGATGGTCGTGCCGATGGATCAGGCCGTGCGTCTCGAGGTCACGCAGCGTCTGGGTGAGCACCTTGTCGCTGATCGTCCCGATCGACCGCTTCAACTCGCGAAACCGGCGGGGTCGCTGCCGGATCTCCTCGAGGACGGTCAGACCCCATTTCGTCGACACGACGCTGAACACCGACCGCGCGAGTTGTCGGGCGCGCTCTTCGGCCCCGGACGACGGCGCGGCGTCCCCGCTCACCTCGAAGTGCGTACTGCCGCTCATCCGCCTGCGCTCCTAGCGTGGGGTCGATGCGAGTGCTGAAGACCTACGCCAGGATATTCGTCGCCGACCTCGACGAGTCTCTACCGCTGTACGAGACGATCGTCGGCGCATCCGCCGATCTGCGGTTCACCTTCGAGAAGGCCGAACTCGCCGCCGTCGGAAACTTCCTCCTCATCGCGGGAGCCGACGACGACGTCGAGGCCTACCGGTCGACCGTCGGACCGGTCATCGTCGACGATCTAGACGCCTTGATCTCGCAGGTCAGTGGCGAAGCCGGGGCCGAGGTCATCGGCGAATCCGAGAGCACGACAGGACGATTCGCCTACCTTCGCCATACCGACGGTGCGGTCCTCGAGTATGTCCAGTGGTCGCGGGAAGTCGCCGAAGCCGTGCTCGGAACGCCGAAGGCCGGCCCCCCGCTCGGGTGACCGGCCTTCGGTTGGTGCTGCGTGAGTGGACGCAGGGATCTGATCAGGAGATCAGAAGCCCATCCCGCCCATCTCGTCGCCACCCGGCATGGCCGGTGCGGCGTTCTTCTCGGGCTTGTCGGCGACGACGGCCTCGGTGGTGAGGAACAGAGCCGCGATCGAGGCTGCGTTCTGCAGCGCCGAGCGGGTGACCTTCACCGGGTCGTTGATGCCGGCCTTGAGCAGGTCCTCGTACACACCGGTGGCGGCGTTGAGGCCGGTGCCGGTGGGCGAGTTGAGGACCTTGTCGGCGACGACGCCCGGCTCGAGGCCGGCGTTGATCGCGATCTGCTTGGCCGGAGCCGACAGGGCGACCTTGACGATGTTGGCGCCGGTGGCCTCGTCACCCTCGAGCGAGAGTGCGTCGATGGCCGGCTCCGACTGCAGCAGGGCCACGCCACCGCCGGCGACGATGCCCTCTTCGACGGCAGCCTTCGCGTTGCGGACGGCGTCCTCGATGCGGTGCTTGCGCTCCTTGAGCTCGACCTCGGTGGCCGCGCCCGCCTTGATGACCGCAACACCGCCGGCCAGCTTGGCCAGACGCTCCTGCAGCTTCTCACGGTCGTAGTCGGAGTCGCTGTTCTCGATCTCGCCGCGGATCTGGGCGACACGACCGGCGATGGCGTCGGGATCGCCCGAGCCCTCGACGATGGTGGTCTCGTCCTTGGTCACGACGACCTTGCGAGCGGTACCGAGCAGCTCGATGCCCGCGCCCTCGAGCGAGAGGCCGACCTCTTCGCTGATGACCTCGCCACCGGTGAGGATGGCGATGTCGGCCAGCATGGCCTTGCGGCGGTCACCGAAGCCCGGGGCCTTGACGGCGACGGACTTGAAGGTGCCCTTGAGCTTGTTGACGACAAGGGTCGAGAGAGCTTCGCCCTCGACGTCCTCGGCGATGATCAGCAGCGGCTTGCCGGCCTGGATGACCTTCTCCAGCAGCGGCAGCAGGTCCTTGATGGTCGAGACCTTGCCCGAGACCAGCAGGATGTACGGGTCGTCGAGGACGGCTTCCTGGCGGTCGGCGTCGGTGACGAAGTAACCCGAGATGTAGCCCTTGTCGAAGCGCATGCCCTCGGTGAGCTCGAGCTGCAGGCCGAAGGTGTTGGACTCCTCGACCGTGATGACGCCTTCCTTGCCGACCTTGTCCATCGCCTCGGCGATGAGCTCGCCGATCGAGGCGTCGCCGGCCGAGATACCGGCGGTGGCAGCGATCTGCTCCTTGGTCTCGACCTCCTTGGCGCTCTTCAGCAGCGACTCGGTGACGGCCTCGACGGCCTTCTCGATGCCGCGCTTCAGACCCAGCGGGTTGGCGCCGGCGGCGACGTTGCGCAGACCCTCACGGACGAGAGCCTGGGCGAGAACGGTGGCGGTGGTGGTGCCGTCGCCCGCGACATCGTCGGTCTTCTTGGCGACTTCCTTGACCAGCTCGGCGCCGATCTTCTCGTACGGGTCCTCCAGCTCGATCTCCTTGGCGATGGACACACCATCGTTGGTGATCGTGGGGGCGCCCCACTTCTTCTCCAGGACGACGTTGCGACCCTTGGGTCCCAACGTCACCTTGACGGCGTCGGCAAGGCTGTTGAGGCCCCGCTCGAGGCCGCGACGGGCCTCTTCGTCGAACGCAATTTGCTTGGCCATGGGTAAGTGATCCTCCGAAGGGGGTGACACTAGGTTCGTATGGCCGGAACTCGGTGCCCGCGACGGACGACCGGTGTGTCATTCGGTACCGGCCTCACCGTCCCGACCTGGCACTCACAGCTCGCGAGTGCCAACCTCGTTTTTAGCACTCGACCAGTGCGAGTGCAAGGCTGGTTCAGGTGTCCCCGTCGGCGGCGTGGTCGGCCGCCGCGACGCTGACTACGTTGAGGACATGTCACTCGCCTCCAGGGAGTTCAGGTTCGGGGTCAACATGCTCGCGGCCGACACCGCGTCGTCGTGGCAGACGCGTGCCCGATCGGTCGAGGAACTCGGCTGCGACGTCCTGCTCGTCCCCGACCACCTGGGCATCCCGAGCCCGTGGCCGGCACTGGCCGTCGCGGCCACCGCGACGCAGCGCCTGCGCGTCGGCCCGTTCGTCCTCAACGCCGCGTTCACCAACCCCGCGCTGCTCGCCCGGGACGCCGCCACCGTCGACCGGTTGTCCGACGGCCGCGTGGAACTCGGACTGGGCACCGGCTACGCCCGGGAGGAGTTCGACGCAGCCGGGATCGAATACCGGTCCGCGGGCCGGCGCGTCGATCACCTGTCGGCGACCGCCGCCCGCGTGACAGAGCTGCTCGCCGACGAGGATCATCAGCCCCGACCCGTGCAGCCGAGGATTCCGCTCCTGCTCGCCGGCAACGGCGACCGCGTGCTGACGATGGCCGCCGGACACGCCGACATCGTCGGCTTCACCGCGGCCCGAACGGGACCCGACGGCGATCTGGAACCGCTGTCCGCCGGCGATTTCGACGAACGGGTGGCCTTCGCACGCGCCGCCGCCGGGGACCGCGCCGTCGAGGTGGAGTGGAATCTCCTGCTACAGATCGTCACCGTGACCGATGATCCGACGGCGGTGGCCGACGAGCTCATCGCGAAGCACGAACTGTCGATGAGCGCCCAGGAGTTCCTGGGCCTGCCGTCGGTGCTCATCGGATCGGTCTCCGACATCGCCGCCCGCCTCGTCGACCTCCGGGAGCGGACCGGGATCAGCTATCTCACCGTGCTCGAACCCGCGCTCGAGGTGTTCGCCCCGGTGATCGCGGAGCTGCGCGCCGTCGACGCCGGAGGGCGGTGAGGCGGTCACGGTCATTCGCACCCCCGACGACCGACGTCCCGCAAGCTGCCGGTCGACTAGGGTCTACAACCGTGGAATTCCTGCTGATCATCATCGTGGCGCTGCTGGCGATCATCGCGGTGGTCGTCATCTTCAACTTCCTGGGCAATCGGCGGGCCCGGCAGGCCGAGCAGGACGCCCTGCGTGAGCGGACCTATCGCCCCGGCGATCCGTTCTCGTCGGCCGACGACGATTCCGTCTACGGCGACCCCCGCGATCTCAAACCCGGCGATCTCGTCGAACTGCGCGGTCAGACCTACGCGGTCCGGGGCACCCTGCGCCTGACGCAGGACGGCTACACCTGGACCGAGAACTTCCTCGACACCGGTGTCGGGTCCAAGGCCTGGATCTCGGTCGAGGACGATCCCGACCTCGAGGTCGTGCTGTGGCACGAGGTACCCGGTGCCGCCGTCACCCCCGGCCCCGACACCGTGGAGCTCGAGGGGCGTCGATACCAGTCGGAGGAGGCGGGCTCGGCGCGTTTCACCTCCGCGGGGACCACCGGCGTCGCGACCTCGGGCCGGATGGCCTATCACGACTACCAGGCCGGCGACGACCGTCTGTCCTTCGAGGACTACGGCAGCGGCTGGGAATGCGCCCGCGGCGAACTGTTGTCCCGCGCGGACTACCGCATCTACCCCACCAACCCGGCTCCGGAAACACCCTGACGGCGGCCCCGACGCCCGCCCATCCACACGACGCCCTGAGCACGGAGACCCCACACCGCATGACCGAGAATTCCGAACATCCCGGCGACCCCGCCGCGCAACTCGCGGTGGCCTACGCCGACACCAGCGCGAGCCAGCTCGGCTTCTCGCTGAGCGCACCCTTGCAGGAGCCCCTGGCACAAGAGGATCGCGAGATCGACGGCATCACGGTGTCGGTGCGGTTGCTCGGCGCGAGCCATCAGGTACTCGTCGAGGACGGGGTGCAGCGGATCTGCGAGACCGTCGCCTGCCTGCCGGAGGTGACCTCGGCACTGCCGGAGAGTTTCCAGGAGAGCGGTTACTACTTCAGTTCCCGTGTGGAACAGGTGAATCCCGACCAGCTCGCCGCCCTCGTCGAACAGCTGAGCGCCCGCGTCACCGAACAGCTGGCCACCGGACACCCGTGCGTGATGGGACGGTTCCCGGGGGAGCCGCACGCCGTCACCGCGATCGTGTCGGAGTCCACCGATGACTCCATCAGCTGGCACACCTGGCACACCTATCCCAAGGCCGCCGAGGTCGTGATCACCTCCAGCAGGATCGACCGCGGTCCGGTGGCCCGTCCATGACCGGGCAACCACCGCCCGGCGGCCCGCCGGACCCACGCCGTCGTCTGAACAAGACCCGCAACATCATCATCGGCGTGATCGTCGTGCTCACCATCTTCGCGCTGATCGGTGCGTGCACCGCGCGAGTTGCCCGTGGCGGCGGAATCGGCGGGTCGGCGCGCGACTACATCACGCAGAACTACGAGCGCGACACCTCCCTCGACGAGGGCGACGTCGACGCCTATGTCGCCGACGGGACACCGGAGCAGGTCGCGGCCGAGATCCGCGACGCCGAACGTCCCAGCGACCAGCGGAGCGGCGCCGCCGGCGCGGGCAACATCGCCGGCACGCAGTTCCTCCAATACCCCGACTACCTCGTCGGCCTGTTCCCGCTGGCGGCCGGCGCCACCCGGGTGATGCTCAGCCGGGATTACCGGTCGGGGTATCACCACTACCACCCCTACGTCGGCGCGTTCTGGGTCCCGACCCCCCGCTATGCGGGTAGCGGCAGCGGAAACCGCGGCGGCGGGAGCGGTGGTGGCGGTAAATGATCGTCGTCCGTCCGGCACGTGCCATCGAATTCGTCCGACCAACCAACGGAGAAGACCATGCTCGCTGATATCGCTGAGAACGCCTACGCTGCAGGCGCTTACGCCGGTGTCGGCGTGATCCTGATGATCGTCTCGTTCGGCATCCTCGACCTGCTCACGCCCGGGAAGCTCCGTTCGCAGCTGTGGACGGACCGCAACCGCAACGCCGGCATCCTGGTGGGTTCCAACATGCTCGCCGTCGCCGTGATCGTCACCGCCGCCATCGTCGCGAGCGAGGGACGACTGCTCGAGGGGCTCACCTACACCGCGGTGTACTCGGCGATCGGCCTGGTCGTGATGGCGGTGACCTTCCTCGTCATCGACCTGCTGACCCCCGGCAATCTCGGCGAGTTGCTGGTCCACCCGGAGAGCCACCCGGCGGTGTGGGTGCAGGGCGTCGCACACATCGGGGTGTCGATCATCGTGGCCGCCTCCATCCTGTGACCGGGTTCCCGCACTCCCCCGTTTGTCCGTGACCGGTCACGACTCCGCTGCCGCCGATGCCGAACCGGTGACGACCGAACCCGTTCCGGACGTGCTGGCGATGCGACCGCGATTCGCCCGCGCCGGACTGCTGGCCGTCGTCTTCGTCTGCGCCGCCTGCGGGTTGGTGTACGAGCTCGCGCTGGTCTCGCTCGGCTCGTTCCTGATCGGCAACACCGCGACGCAGGCGTCGATCGTCCTCGCGGTCATGGTCTTCGCGATGGGCATCGGGTCACTCGCCGCGAAACCGCTCCAGCCACAATCGGTCACGGCCTTCGCGGTCATCGAACTGCTGCTCGCCCTCATCGGCGGATTGTCGGTGATGGCGCTCTACGCGGCGTTCGCCTACCTGGAGTTGTACACGCCCGCCCTCGTCCTGGTGGCCTTCGTGCTCGGCATCCTGATCGGTGCCGAGATCCCGCTGCTGATGGTTCTGCTGCAACGGATTCGACGCCAGGAGGCGGGTTCGGCGGTCGCCGACATGTTCGCGGTCGACTATATCGGCGCCCTCATCGGCGGCCTGTGCTTCCCGTTCCTGTTGCTGCCGTTCTTCGGCCAGTTGCGGGGTGCTCTGGTGGTCGGGCTGGTCAACGCCGCGGCCGGCTGCTTCCTCGTCTTCGTCATCTTCCGCAAGTCGTTGTCGCGCACCCAGATGGGTGTCCTCTCCGCGTCGGCCGTCGCCGTCGTCGCCGTCCTGATCGCCGGCCTGCTGCTGTCCGGCCGCTTCGAGATCACCGCGCGCCAAGCGCTGTACCGCGATCCCATCGTCGCCGCCGAACGTAGTGCGTACCAGGACATCGTCATCACCGAGAACCGTTTCGGCGCAACGGCCGACACCCGCCTGTACCTGAACGGCGACCTGCAGTTCTCCTCGGTCGACGAACATCGCTACCACGAGACGCTGGTGCATCCGGCGATGTCCGGGAACCACGACTCCGTGCTGATCCTCGGCGGCGGTGACGGACTCGCGCTCCGCGAGGTGCTCACCTACCCCGACGCCCGCGACGTCACGCTCGTCGAACTCGACCCGGAAATGATCCGACTCGCCCGGACCGACGAGCGTCTCACCACGTTGAACCGGGGATCGATGACCGACCCCCGAGCCGAGGTGATCGCCGCCGACGCCTTCTCCTGGCTGCGCGGCACCGACCGCCGGTTCGACGTCATCATCGTCGACATGCCCGACCCCGACGACTCGGCCACCGCGAAGCTGTACTCCACCGAGTTCTACGCGATGGTCCGGGCGCATCTCGCCGAGGCGGGCCGCACCGTGGTCCAGGCCGGGTCCCCGTACTTCGCGCCGAAGTCGTTCTGGTGCGTGGCCTCGACCATGCGCGCGGCCGGACTGGACCCGACCCCGTACCACGTCGACGTGCCGGCCTTCGGCGACTGGGGATTCCACCTGGCCGGCGCCGGGGGCAGGGTGACCCCGACCGTGGCGGCGCCCGGCCCCCTCCGGTTCCTCAGTCCCGAACAGTTGGCGGCGGCCACGGTTTTCCCGCTCGACCGGCAGCGACTGGATCTGCCGCCGTCCACCCTGATGGATCCCCGGATCCTGCGGTACGCACAGGGCGAGTGGGCGACCTACTGACGCCGCAACGCCTCCGCGCGCAGATACTCCAGGTGATTCCACAGGTCGCGCTCACGATCGAGGTCATGACTCTCCGCGGATGACTCCGACACCCGCCCGCGATCGATGTAGGCACCGGTAACCGCGTGCGGCACACCGTGAATCGTCTCGGCGAGCCGTCGACCGGCCGTCGGCACCCGATCGAACGGCCCGACCAGGGCCAGACCCGGCAGGACCCATCTGTTCGCAAGACGCTGCGGTGCGCTCGCCGCCCGGGCCAGGTCCGTACCGGGCACGTAACCCGGGTTGTACGAGACGATCTCGACGCCGTCGGGGAGCCGGCGTGCCCACTCGTGGACGAGATGGATGGCCGCCAGTTTGCTCGTCGAGTACGCGGTGCGGCCAGCGGCCGGACTCGAACCCCCGAACGCACCCGGCCGGAACAGGCGTGCCGGGCTCGTCCACCGCGGCGCGGGGACCATCCCGAGGTTGTGCCGGAGATCGCCGAAGTGCGTGTCGCTCACCGTGATGGTGATCCGGGAGCCACGGGTCAGATGTCCGCCGAGCTCACCGATCAGCAGGTGGTTCGCGAGTACGTTGACCGCGAAGGTCGCCTCCAGTCCGTCGGCGGTGACGTGGTCGTCGTCGAGGTACTGGATGCCCGCGTTGCCTGCCAGCCCGCGCAGCGGCGGCAGCGTCGCGTCGTCGAGCATCCGCCGGATCTCCGCCGCCGCCCTCATCGTCCCGGCGGTGTCGGCGAGATCGGTGTCGACGGCGACGACGCGCCCGGCGCCCTCGCCGAAGCCGTCGACGAACCCCGCGGGCCCGCCGCCGCGAGCGAGGACCAGGAGATGACATGACCGGTCCGTCGACACGATGGACCGGGCGGCGACCAGACCGAGCCCGCGGGTGGCTCCCGTCATGACCAGCGTCCAGTCCGGATTCGGGGTGAGTGGTCGAGTCATGTCGACTCCCGCCGCTTGAGTTGACGTTGTCAACACCAGAAGACGCCATTCGGTTGACGATGTCAACTGTAAGGTCGGGTGATGACCACGAGGGCGGAGAGCGCGGCACACACCAGGCAGGCACTGCTGGCCGCGGCGTCGGCACTTCTCGACCGCGGCGGGCCGGAGGCGGTGACCCTACGCGAAGTCGGCAGTGGCGCCGGGGTTTCCCGCTCGGCCGCCTACCGCCATTTCATCGGGAAAGAGGAACTGCTGGCGGCCCTCGCCACCGACGCATGGGCGGTCGTCGCTTACGGTCTCGACGCCATCGCCGCCGACCCGGAACTGTCGCCCGAGGATGCGGTCCGATCGGCGCTGCACGCGCTGTCAGACCTCGGACTGGGCCGGCCGCACCTGTACCGGCTCATGTTCGCGACCCCGGCCGGCACGCCGTCGATCCCCGCAGCGGCACGCGCTCAGGACGGCCTGGTGTCCCTCGTGGGCCGCATCGTCGGCGCCGATGCCGCGCGACACCACGCAGCGCTGCTCTTCGCGGCGGCCCACGGCCTCACCGACCTCGACACCCACGGCCATCTGCCGCCCGACAAGTGGCACGCCGATCGGCACACCCTCATCGACCTCGCCGTGTCGTCGTTGCCGCACACCACGGACGCCGATCGGGGCATCGATGTCTAGCGGCGTGACCATTGCTCTCGTTCTCCTCGGCGTGCTCGCGTGCGTCGGCGCAGTCGCGCTGATCCGCACCCGGCGCGTCGTGCGGACCCCGGCCGAGCGGGCAGTTCATCTGGCGCTGCACACCGCGTCGCTCGCCGCCCGCTCACTGCGCACCGGACTGTCGGCGGAGTCGGCTCGCGAAGCACTGCCGCACCTGCACACCCTGACCGGCGCCGAAGCGGTCGCACTGTACGACGGCGAACCGAGCCGCCTCGCCCACGAGCCGGATGGCGAGGCCATCTGGGACGCCGAGATGCTCGGCCATGCCGACCGTGCGGCGGCGTCCGCGCTGGGTGACCTCCGGCGCGTGCTGCTCACCGACCCCAGCGGCGCCGAGTCGCCCGTGCGCGCGCTGGTGGCCCAGCCGCTCCTCGCCGACGACGTCGGGGTCGGGGTCCTCGTGGTCGCCACCACGCGACGACCCGGACCCGGGATGCTCGGCGCCATCGCCGAAGTCGCGCGGTACGCGTCGAGCCAGATCGAACTCGCCGACCTCGACGCATCCCGCGCACGGCTCAACCGCGCCGAGGTCCTCGCCCTGCGCGCGCAGATCAGTCCGCACTTCATCTACAACGCGCTCAACACCATCGCCTCGTTCGTGCGGACCGACCCCGACCGGGCGCGCGATCTCGTCCTCGACTTCGCCGACTTCACCCGCTACTCGTTCCGGGCCGCCGGCGAATACACCGTGCTGGCCGACGAGCTGCGGAACATCGACCGCTACCTCACCCTCGAACGAGCCCGCTTCGGCAATGCCCTGGACGTCAAACTGCATGTCGCACCGGAGGTCCTGAACGTCGTCGTGCCGTTCCTCGCCTTGCAGCCGCTCGTCGAGAACGCCGTCCGGCACGGTCTCGCGTCGAAGGGCGGCGGCACGATCACCATCGTCGCGGCCGACGAGGGCACCGACTGTGTCATCACGGTCGAGGACGACGGCGTGGGCATGGAACCGGAGCTCCTGCGCAGCGGCGCTCTCGACGCCCTCGACCACAGCGAGGGTGCCCACGTGGGCCTGACCAACGTCGACCACCGGCTCCGCGCCGCGTTCGGCAACGACTACGGCCTCGTCGTCGAGACGGCGGTCGGCGCCGGCACCAAGGTGGGGATGCGTGTCCCGAAGTTCCGCGCGGGCATCCGGGCGTGAAACGCAACGCCGGAGTTCCGGCAGTGCCCGAACTCCAGGGCGGTAAACTGCGGGCTGTCGTCGAGGCGGGAGGTGTTCCATGACCGCACTGGTCGTACTCGCGGTCGACGACGAACCACCAGCTCTCGACGAGCTCGGCTACCTGTTGAACCGGCAGGACGACGTCGCCGAGGTCCGCTCCGCGTCCGACGCCACCGGCGCCCTCCGCGAACTCAACGAGCACCGCATCGACGCGATCTTCCTCGACATCAACATGCCCGGCCTGTCGGGACTCGAACTCGCCGGCGTCCTCGCGAAATACGCCTCGCCCCCGGCGATCGTGTTCGTCACGGCCCACGACGACCGGGCCGTCGACGCCTTCGAGGTCGGAGCGGTCGACTATCTGCTCAAACCCCTACGCGAACAACGTCTCACCCAGGCGGTCGACCGGGTCCGCGCGAGCCTCGACAGTCGGGAGCGTGCACCCGAGCCCGCGCAACCGACCGTTCGCCCGGAGCGTCGCGCCGCATCGGACGAGGTCATCCCGGTGGAGATGAGCGGCGTGACCTCGCTCGTCCGGCGCGATTCGATCTCCTGGGTCGAGGCCGTCGGCGACTACGCCCGACTGCACGCCGACTCGGGCGCACACCTCGTCCGCATCCCGTTGTCGACGCTCGAATCCCGCTGGCAGGAGACCGGATTCGCCCGGGTACACCGGTCCTACCTCGTCGCGCTGCCGATGGTCACCGGATTGCGGACGGTCGGCGGCGGCACGGTGGTGTGCGTCCGCGCGAACGGCGCGTCCGAGGCCGTCGAGCTGCCCGTGAGCCGCCGACAGGTCCGCGAACTCAAGGACCGCCTCATCCGGGACCCGCTGCGCCAGTACCGTTCCCCCACCGCACGGGACGATGGCTGAGCACCCGCCTCAGCGCGAACGGGTGGTGCTCGCCTCCCGCCGCGGGGCGCGAATGGTCCGCACCCGCGTCGAGGTCCAGGAACAGACCGAGGTCGGCGACGCGCTCGTCCGCGGCCTCATGCGCGCCCAACTCGGTCTCGGCCTGCGGCTCGGGGGCGCCCTGCTCGCCGTTGCTGCCGCCATACCCGTTGCCGCCTGGGCGTTTCCGGGGATCGCCGACGCCGGCGTCTTCGGGATTCGACTCATCTGGCTGATGCTGGGAGTACTCGCCTTCCCACTCCTGTATCTGACCGGACGGCTCTACGTCCATCTCGCCGAGCAGGCCGAACGCGACTTCATGGGCCTCGTGGATGACGATCTGTCCGACGCACCCGAACCAGGTCCGCCGTGACGACCGACGTCCACGCCCTCACCGCGATCGGCCTGTTCGCCGCCGCCATCGCCACGATCGCGGTCGGCGCGTGGGGCGGCCGCTTCTCCCGGACCACGTCGGACTTCCTGGTGGCGTCGCGGAGCGTCGGCTCGCGCTGGAACGCCGCCGCGGTGTCCGGTGAATACCTGTCGGCAGCATCGTTTCTCGGCGTGGCGGGCCTCATCGCGAAGTACGGTGCGGACGCACTCTGGTACCCCGTCGGGTTCACCGCCGGCTACCTGGGCCTGCTGCTGTTCGTGGCCGCACCCCTGCGCCGTTCCGGGGCCTACACAGTGCCCGACTTCGCCGAGTTCCGCCTCGCCTCGCCGGCAGCGCGGAAGACCGCGATGCTCGTCGTGGTCGTCGTCTGCGTGCTGTACCTCATCCCGCAGTTCCAGGGCGCGGGACTCACCCTCAACATCCTTCTCGGCGCACCGGTGTGGGCCGGCGTGGTCGGCGTCGGACTGATCGTGATCGTGAACGTGGTGGGCGGCGGCATGCGATCGATCACCTTCGTGCAGGCCTTCCAGTACTGGCTCAAGCTGACCGCGATCGCGGTCCCCGCGCTCGTCCTGATCGGCGTCTTCGCCCAGGACCCCACTCGCGTCGGCGAACCCGCGCCGCCGCGCATCACCACCGCGACGACCGTCGACGTGACCACCGACGTCTCGGTCACCGTCGCCGAGACCACCGGCGTGCGGGTCACCGGGACGCTCGACGGGGTCGTCGTCGACGACGCGCCGGTGGACACCACCGGACCCCACGTCATCTCCGCGGGCTCGACGATCTTCCTCGACGCCGGTGCGGCCACTCCGGTCGTCGCGGGCGCGCCGGCACAGAACGCGGACTGGATCGCCCCCGGCGGGGGCTTCGGCGGCAGTCACCCGCTGTACCAGGTGCTGTCGCTCATCATCGCGATGTTCCTCGGCGTGATGGGTCTGCCCCACGTGCTGGTGCGCTTCTACACCAACCCCGACGGGCGATCGGCGCGGCGAACCGCGCTGGCCGTCATCGCACTGCTCTCGTTGTTCTACCTGTTCCCCATCCTGCTGGGGGTGTTCGCACGGCTCTATGTCCCCGAACTGCTGATCACCGGCACCGCCGACGCCGCGGTCCTGTTGCTGCCGAGCGCGGCGGTTGGCGGGATCGCCGGTCAGATCCTGGCCGCGCTCGTCGCCGCCGGGGCGATCGCCGCCTTCCTCGCCACGTCGTCGGGACTGCTGGTGTCGGTCGCCGGGGCGCTCGCCACCGACCTGCTGCGCGGCCGGGTGCGCGACTTCCGGGTGGCCGCGGTCATCGGCGGACTGATCCCGATCGGCTTGTCGCTGGCCGCCGCGTCCCTGGAACTGTCCCGGACCGTCGGGTTGGTGTTCGCCGTCGCCGCGTCGACGCTGTGCCCGCTGCTGGTCCTCGGGATCTGGTGGCGCGGACTCACGGCCGTCGGCGCGATCGCCGGACTCGTCGTCGGCGGCGCGTCGTCGGGGTCGGCGACGATGCTGGCGATCGCCGGGGTCGTCGACGACGACGTGCTGGGCGGGTGGCTTGCGGTCGTGATCGGCTACCCGGCCGCTGTGACGGTCCCACTCGCGTTCGGCACGATGGTGCTGGTCAGCAAGGCAACCCGGGGACGGGTACCCGTCGACCTCGCACGGACCTTTGCCCGGATGCACGTCCCGGAACGCGTCGGGATGGGGCTCGATCGCACCCCGGGACGGGCCCCGGACGAGCGGGCGACCTGACCGTTCGGACAGGTGACCGTTCGCCGCTCGTCGGATCTCACCGACCGTCCGGCGCACGGACCGCGGGTTTCGGCGTGTGACCCAGGCCACCCGATTGTCTGTGATCTGCACCTCATTCAGGCTGACTTCCGTAGAGCCATCACACATGTGGCCACGTCACCCTGGGAGGAAACGTGTCGACCGTCGACCAACCACCACCGGCGCCACACGCGCCGACCGGCGAAGAGTTCATCGAGATGCAGGCCAGTCCGGAGTTCCAGGAGCTGCGGCGGACGCTGCGGAAGTTCGTCTTCCCGCTGACCGCGTTCTTCCTGATCTGGTACGCCCTCTACGTGCTGCTCGGCGCCTTCGCGCATGACTTCATGGCGACCCAGGTCTGGGGCAACATCAACCTCGGCCTGATCCTCGGTCTGTTGCAGTTCGTCAGCACCTTCGTCATCACCGGCATGTACGTACGCTTCGCCAATCGCAATCTCGACCCGAAGGCCGAGGCGATCCGCAACGAGATGGAAGGCGGGCCCGCACTGTGAACACCACTGCCGTACCCACCACCGACGTGACCGTCCTCGCGGCGACCGTCGGCAGCCCGGCCGCCAACATCGCCATCTTCGCCGCGTTCGTCGCGGTCACGATGTTCGTGGTCATCAAGGCCAGCAAGAACAACAACACCGCCGCCGACTTCTTCACCGGCGGTCGCGGCTTCTCCGGACCGCAGAACGGCGTCGCCATCGCCGGCGACTACCTGTCGGCGGCCAGCTTCCTCGGCATCGCGGGCGCCATCGCGGTCTACGGCTACGACGGCTTCCTCTACTCCATCGGGTTCCTCGTCGCGTGGCTGGTCGCGCTGCTGCTCGTGGCGGAACTGCTGCGCAACACCGGCAAGTTCACGATGGCGGACGTCCTCAGCTTCCGCCTCAAGCAACGCCCGGTGCGTCTGGCCGCGGCGATCTCCACCCTCGCGGTGTCGCTGTTCTACCTGCTCGCCCAGATGGCCGGCGCCGGCGGCCTGGTCGCGTTGCTCCTCGACATCGAGGGGCGCCTCGGCCAGTCCATCGTCATCGCCGTCGTCGGTGCGCTGATGATCGTCTACGTGCTCATCGGCGGCATGAAGGGCACCACCTGGGTGCAGATCATCAAGGCCGTCCTGCTCATCGCGGGTGCCGGCATCATGACCGTCATCGTGCTGGCCAAGTTCGGCATGAACCTGTCGTCGATCCTCGGTGCGGCACAGGACGCGGTGACCGACTCGACCAGCGAAAAGGTCGCCGCGCGTGACGTTCTCGCTCCCGGTGCCCAGTATGGCGGGTCCCTGACGAGCCAGATCAACTTCATCTCGCTCGCCATCGCGCTCGTCCTCGGCACCGCGGGCCTCCCGCACGTGCTGATGCGGTTCTACACCGTGCCGACCGCGAAAGAGGCTCGCAAGTCGGTGGTCTGGGCCATCGCCCTCATCGGCGCCTTCTACCTGTTCACCCTGGTTCTCGGTTACGGAGCGGCCGCCCTGGTCGGACCGGACAAGATCCTCGACGCCGCCGGCGGACAGAACTCGGCCGCACCGTTGCTCGCGTTCGAACTCGGTGGCGTGGTCCTGCTGGGCATCATCTCGGCGGTCGCCTTCGCGACGATCCTCGCCGTGGTCGCCGGCCTCGCCATCACCGCGTCGGCGTCGTTCGCCCACGACATCTACGCCTCGGTGATCAAGCGCAACAAGGCAAGTGAGGACGACCAGGTCCGCGTCTCGCGATACACCGTCGTGGTCCTCGGCATCGTCAGCATCGTCCTCGGCATCCTCGCCAACGGCCAGAACATCGCCTTCCTGGTGGCGCTGGCCTTCGCGATCGCCGCGGCCGCGAACCTGCCGACGATCGTCTACTCGCTCTACTGGAAGCGGTTCAACACCCGCGGCGCCCTGTGGAGCATGTACGGCGGCCTGATCTCGACGATCGTGCTGATCGTCTTCTCCCCCGCCGTCTCCGGGTCGTCGACCGCCATGATCTCCGGCGCCGACTTCGCCTGGTTCCCGCTGGCCAACCCGGGCATCATCTCGATCCCGCTGGCCTTCGTCCTCGGCATCGTCGGCACGCTGACCAGCCCGTCGGACAACGGCACCCCGGAACGCAACGCCGAGATGGAGGTTCGCTCCCTCACCGGCATCGGGGCCGAGAAGGCCGTGCAGCACTAGCCAACTCGCGCTCGACCCGTAACCACAGACGCACCACCGATCTTCGGTGGTGCGTCTGTCGTCGGTGTGGGATGCCTCCCGCGGTGCCGTTTCCGCCTTGCTTATAGGATCCAATAAGCGCGACGGAAACGTCACCGCGGGAACGAATTACGTATCTCAGGCGTCCTGAATCCGCGCGAACGGCCGGGCCGCCTCGAGTTCGAAGGCCAACTCGAGGAGGGTGCGTTCCTGGCCGAGGTCGGCCGCGAAGTGGATGCCCACGGGCATGCCCGATTCCGTCTGTCCCAGCGGCAGACTGATCGCCGGGGTGCCCGCGGTGTTGTTGGCCGGGGTGAAGGCGATGAACCGGGTCAGCCGGCCCATCGCCTCGTCGAAGTCGAGTGCGGGATCGAGGTATCCGATCTCCGGGGTCGCGTGGACGACGGTCGGGTTGAGGACCACGTCGAAGGTGTCGTGCAGTCCGCGGATCGCGGCCGTGGACCTCCGCAGCCCGCGGACCGCCCCGGGCAGCCGGTAGAAGTGCCGGAGCGCGCCGCGCGAGAGCCCACGGGTGAACGAGTCCACCTGGGAACGGTCGAAGCCCTTGTCGACCACCCGTTTTCCGAATCGGTCCAGCGCCAGTGCGAGCAGTGACCAGTAGTCGATGAAGTCCCGGACGTAGTCCCGGTCCACCGGCAGCGGCACCATCTCGGTGCGATGTCCGAGGGACTCGACCAGCTCGGCGGCCTCGGTGACACACCGTTGTGTGTCCCGGTCGAGCAGCGAGCCGGTCAGCGGCTCGGTGATCAGCGCGATCTTGAGCCGTTTGGTCCCCGGCCCCTCGACCAGCCCGACCGGCGGCATCCCGGGCGCGGGCCGGAAACCCTGTGTGTCGGCGAGGAATCGGGCGGTGTCGCGCACCGATCGGCTGACGATCCCGTTCGACACGAGGTCAATCGGCGCGTCCCGTGTCTCTTTCGACGCCTCGACGCGCCCGCGACTCGGCTTCAGTCCGACCAGCCCACAGATGGCGGCGGGGATGCGAATCGATCCGCCACCGTCGTTGGCGTGGGCGATCGGCAGTGCACCGGCCGCGACGAGCGCCGCGGAACCACCGGACGAGCCGCCCGACGAGTAGTCGGTGTCCCACGGGTTGCGGGTCGGCTCGCGGTCGACGAACTCCGTCGTCGAGGTCAGCCCGAAGGCCGGCATCGTCGACGCGCCGACCACATTGACGCCGCTCGCCAGGAACTGATTGGTGAACGCCTCGTTGGCCTTCGCCGGTCGTTGGGGCACCGCAGCCGAACCGTGACAGGTCGGCAGCCCCGCGAGGTCGGTGTTGTTCTTGATGATCGACGGCACCCCGATGAACGATCCCAGCGGGAAGTCGTTGTCGACCGCGCGTTTGCGCGCACGCTCGCGATCGTCGAAGGCGATGGCGTTGAGGTGCGGGTTGACGGCATCGATCCGCGCGATCGCGGCCTCGACCGCCTCGGAAGCGGAGATCTCTCCGGATGCGATGGCCTGGGCGACGCCGACCGCGTCGTGCTCGCCGAGTGCGTCGTCGGTGAACGCGTGAACGTGTTTCATTCCCGGGACCCTATCGTCTCGGCCTACCTTCTCGGCGCAGCTCCGATCATCGACAAGACGTCATCGACCAGGCCGGCGGCATGATCGGCGTCGAGCTCGAGTCCGAAGACCGCATGGTGATACAGCGGGGCGATCACGTGGTCGAGCACCTGTCGGACCGACGGCGTGGGTTCGCCGCGGTCCCGCGCCCGCGCGATCATCTGTTCGGCGTGCCCACGCCGGATCTCCCAGCAGGGGCAGACCTCGACGATGTCCTCGCGCGCGGCGACCATGGCCCGAAGGTAGGCGCGGCGCTTCGGGCGTGCGATGTCGGCGGCGATGATCTGCGCCCACTCGGACAGGTCCTCGGCGAGAGTGCCGGTGTCGGGCAGGGGTTCGCCCTGCGTCAACGCCGCAACGGCGACCTCCCCGAGAAGCGCGTCGATCGTTCCCCAGCGTCGATAGATGCTGGTCGGATTCACCCCGGCGAGTTCGGCGACCTCGGGGATCGTCATCGTCTCGCGGCGTCCGGCCCCGACGAGCTGACCGACTGCCGTGTAGACCGCCGATTGCACGCGCGCGCTACGACCACCTGGACGACGGGTCGGCGAGGCGGGAGCACCAGAAATCGGGCTGTCGGGGGTGCGGGCCGTCGTCATGGAAGCCATTATTGCAAAGCTGATTGCTTTTGGAACGCAGTCCGGGCTAGTTTCTGAATGCAAACCTGTTTGCTTTAAGGAGACCTCGTGGCGCCACTGCACCCACATCGCGCGTTCTGGCTGATCGCGGCGACGTACATGATGGTCCTGTTCGCGTCCGCGGCACCGTCGCCGCTGTACCCCGTGTATCAGGAACTGTGGGGATTCTCCGCGCTCACACTGACGCTCGTGTTCGCGGTGTACGTGGTGACCATGCTGGTGAGCCTCCTGACGGTCGGGTCTCTGTCCGATCATGTCGGCCGGCGGCCTGTCCTCGCCGTCGCGCTCGTCCTGCTCATCGCGAGCATGGTGCTGTTCGTCGTAGCCGAGGACGTCGGCACCCTACTCGCCGCGCGCGCCCTGCAAGGCCTGGCCACCGGCGCGGCGATGGGCACCTTGACCGCGACGACGGTCGATCTGCAGCCCTCGGCCCGTGCCGGATCGACGATCGTCGGCGCAGCCCCGGCGGTCGGCCTGGCGAGCGGCGTCGCCGTGGCCGGGGTGCTCGTCGAGTACGCACCCGCACCCCGCGTGCTGATCTACGAGATCATCCTCGGCCTGTTCGCCGCACTGCTGATCGCACTTCTCGTCGTCCCGGAGACCCGCGAGCGAATCGGCTTCGATTCTCGACGGCACCTGGCCGGCACGCTCGCGCCGCAGGTGCGCGTGCCTCGCGAGGTCCGCACGGTGTTCCTGGCGTCAGTTCCCGCGCTCGTCGCCACCTGGTCGCTCGGCGGCCTGTATCTCTCGCTCGGGTCGTCGGTGGTCTCCCGTGTGTTCGGTGTGGGCAACCACGGCGCGGCGGGCGCGATCCTGTTCGTCTTCTTCGCCTGCGCGGCCGTCACGTCCCTGTTCATCACCGATCGCTCGTCGACGATCAAGGCTGCGTACGGATTTCCCGCACTCGCCGCCGGCGTGGTGATCTCACTGGCCGGGGTCCTCATCGAATCCCTGCCCTTCTACATCGTCGGTTCGATCGTGGCCGGCTCGGGCTGGGCCGCCACCTTCCTCTCCGCGATGGACAACATCACCGCCGCGACACCTCCCGCGATGCGCGGTCAGGTCTTCTCGTCGGTGTTCGTGGCGAGCTACCTCGCATTCAGCGTCCCGGCCGTGATCGCCGGGATCGTCGTCTCGCACATCGGTTTGCGCGACACCATCATCGGCTACGTCGGTTACGTTCTCGCGATGGTGATGATTGCGGCGGTATTCGCGGTGACAGTGCGCCGCCGGGCAGCATCCGCAGCCCGGAACGCAGTCGAAGTCTCTCCGTCGCAACCGGAACCGGCATGCAGGGGCTGAGTCACCCGCCGACGGGCGGTCGCCATCCCACCATCCGCGTGGCCAGCTCCGCGTAGAAGCCCCCCATCTCCTCGGGCGAGAGTGACCCCCCGTCGCGATACCAGCGCGCGACATCGATCCCCATGGACAGCATCGCGTTGGTGGTGGCGAGCGAGTCAGCGACATCGAAGTCCCCGCATGCGATCCCGGCTTCGATGATCTCGCGCACCCGTCTGGTGATCTCGCGACGCATGGCCATCACCGTGTCCAGATGGTCGGGCGCGAGGGCGTTGAGTTCGTAGTTCACCACCCGACCCCCCACGTGCTCGCGCGCGTGGTGCTCGGTGAAGGCGTGGAAGATCGCCCGCAGCCGGTCGCCGGGGGACGCCGACGGATCGTCGGCGTCGTCGATCGCCGCGAGAATCGCGCGATGCCCGGCGTCGGAGATCTCGAACAGCAGCTCCTCCTTGGAGCGGAAGTGCACGTAGACCGCCGCCGAACTCATCTGCGCGCCGTTGGCGATGTCTCTCGTGGTCGTCCCGTTGAACCCCTTGGCGGCGAACGCCTCGACGGCGGCGCGCAGGAGCCGGGCCCGGGCGGCCACGGGCCGGACTTCGGGCGTCGGATCGGCAGACGGGCCCACGGTCACCTTCTCGGAACGGTCGGACTGGTCATCGCGACGAGCCCGTGATTGACAGCATCCAGCCCGCGCGGCATAGTGCAACCTATCACTAAGCAAGCGCTTAGTCATTCGTGGCTCGGTTGGGTTTCCCCAGCTTGGGTGCACACGGCAGAGGTCCCCAGTTCGACCACACCGCCCGGGGTACGGACACCCTCGACAGGAGTAGAGAAGAACCCATGCAGCTGAAATTCAGTCCTGAAGAAGAGGCCTTCCGCGAGGAGTTGCGCAGCATCTTCGCCAAGGTCCCCGAAGACGTCCGCAAGCGGTGCGAAGAGGGCAAGCTCCAGTACCCCGAGGACCTCGTCACCACGACGCGCATCCTCAACGAGCACGGTGTGGCCACCCCCAGCTGGCCGGTGGAGCACGGCGGCAAGGACTGGACCCCGATCCAGCATCACATCTACCGCGAGGAGATGAGCCTCGCGTTCGTCCCCGACATGCTGCCGTTCAACGTCGGCATGATCGGCCCGGTCATCGCCCAGTTCGGTTCCGACGAGATGAAGGAACGCTTCCTGGCCAAGACCGCCAACCTCGACATCTGGTGGTGCCAGGGCTTCTCCGAGCCAGAGGCCGGCTCCGACCTCGCCTCGCTGAAGACCCGCGCGGTCCGCGACGGCGACGACTACGTGATCAACGGACAGAAGACCTGGACCACACTCGGACAGTTCGCCGACTGGATCTTCTGCCTCGCGCGTACCAACCCCGATGTCAAGAAGCAGGCCGGCATCAGCATGTTCCTGTTCCCGATGGACACGCCGGGCGTCGAGATCCGCCCGATCCAGCTCATCGACGGCAGCTACGAGGTCAACGAGGTCTTCTTCAACGACGTCCGCGTGCCCGCCGAGAACATGGTCGGCGAGGAGAACAGCGGCTGGACCCAGGCGAAGTTCCTGCTCGGCAACGAGCGCAACGGCATCGCCCGCGTCGGTTACACCAAGGCCAAGCTCGCCCGCGCCAAGGAACTCGCCAAGCAGACCCGGACCGCCAAGGGCACCCTCCTCGACGATCCGCTGTTCGCCGCCCGCCTGGCCGAGGTCGAGAACGAACTGCTCGCCCTCGAGCTCACCCAGCTGCGCGTCGCCGCCTCGTCGGCCGACGGCAAGCCGAACCCGGCATCGTCGCTGCTCAAGCTGACCGGCAGCCAGTTGCAGCAGGCCGCCATGGAACTCCTCGCCGACATCGCGGGCCCCGACTCGCTCCCGGTCGCCCAGCTCGACGCCTCGGCTCCGAATGGCAGCGCCGAGGTGAGCGCCCCCGAATGGGCCCAGCTCGCCGCCCCGACCTACCTCAACTACCGCAAGGTCACGATCTACGGCGGGTCGTCGGAGGTCCAGCGCCAGATCATCGACAAGGCTGTCCTCGGCCTCTGAGCGCCGACCCCGCACCTTTCGACCTTTCACTAAGGAACACCATGGATTTCGAGCTTTCCGAAGAGCAGGGGATGCTGCGCGACACCGTTCGCGAGGTCCTCACCAAGACCTACGACGTCGAGACGCTGCGCAAGGTCACCGACACCGATCTCGGCTGGAGCGAGAAGGTGTGGAAGTCGCTGGCCGAGATCGGCATCCTCGGCCTCACCTTCCCGGAGGACGAGGGCGGCATGGACGCCGGCCCCGTCGAATTCACCAGTGTCATGACCGAACTCGGCCGCGCACTGGCACCTGAGCCCTACCTCGACTCGGTCCTCGTCCCCGGCTCGCTCCTCGGCCTCGCCGACGACGCGACCCGCGCCGAGCTGCGGACCGCGCTGGCGTCGGGCGAACTGCTGATGGCCTTCGCCCACACCGAGCCGGGCGACCGCTGGCCGGAGGCGCGGGTGGAGACCACCGCGTCGGCCGACGGCGTCCTCAAAGGCACCAAGAGCCTTGTCGGACATGGCGATTGCGCTGCGAAGCTGATCGTGTCGGCGCGCGACGACAACGGCGTCGGCCTCTACCTCGTCGACGCCGATGCCCAGGGCATCACCCGGACGCCGTACCGGACGCACGACCGCCGTCGCGGCGCGCAGATCGAGTTCAGCGACGTCAAGGCGACGCGACTGGGCACCGGCGACGCGTCGCAGACCATCGCCGACGCCGAGGTCGGCATCCAGACCGCACTGTGCGCCGAGGCCGTCGGCGCGATGGAGCGGAGCCTGGACCTGACCGTCGAATACCTCAAGTCGCGCAAGCAGTTCGGCGTCACGCTGTCGGCCTTCCAGGCACTGACCCACCGTGCCGCCGACATGTACGTCCAGCTCGAACTCGCTCGCAGCCTGAGCCTCTACGCGACGTCGGCGCTGGCGGATGGGATCGCCGATCCCATCATCGCGTCGCGGGCCAAGCTGCAGATCTGCCGCTCGGCGCGCCTGATCGGTCAGGAAGCGATCCAGATGCACGGCGGTATCGGTATGACCGCCGAGTACCCGATCGCCCATTACGTGAGCCGTCTGACGGCGATCAGCCACACCCTGGGCGACGCGTCGGACCATGTGACCCGCCTGGCGGAGAACATCGACACCTACGACATGCTCAGCGTCGGCTGATACCGGCTACTGTCCTTCAGCGAAGGCCCTGCGCGTTCTCGCGCGCAGGCCTTCGCTGAAGTCCTTTCGGGCGGCAGCCCGCTCGAGGTGTTGCAGTCGGGCGGCAGCCCGCTGATGTCGATGCGAGGCGAGAGGGAGCCGGATGGAACTGCTGCGGGACAACCTGGCCGCGGGGGCATCGTTCAGCCTGGTGGGGATCGCCGTGCTCGTCCTCGGCTTCGCCGCCCTCGACCTGGTGACACCGGGCCGGCTGCGGCAGCTGGTGTGGATCGAGCACAACCGCAACGCGGTGCTGCTGACCACATCGATGGTCATCGGCCTCGCGATCGTGCTGGTCTGTTCGGTCATCGACACCGAACTCCTGGAACTGTGGCGCGCGCTGCTCTACACCGTCGCGTACACGGTCTTGGCGATCGCGGTGATGATGTGGTCGTTCGTGCTGATCGACTGGCTCACACCCGGGAAGCTCGGCACGCTGCTCTTCGACGGCGCGCCGCGCAGTGACGAGACCCCCGACGACGCCGTGACCACCGGCCGCCGGGCCGCCGACGAACACCCCGCCGGGTGGATCACCGCCGCCGTCTTCCTGGCCATCGGTGCCGTCATCGGGATCACCCTGCTGGTCTGAGTTCGGCGCGACATCGCTGGTCCACGCGTTTTCCGGGGTTGACTCGGGCACCCGAACATGCTTATTGACCCTCGGCCAACAAGCACATAGGGTGAGCGACCATGACCGCAGCACTCATCGAGGAATCCATCGACATCGACGCCACGCCCGAACAGGTGTGGTCGGTGATCTCCGATCTGAAGCGCATGGGCGAGTGGAGCCCCCAGTGCAAGAAGATGATCATCCGCGGCGGCACCGTCGGGTTGGGGACCAAGACCATCAACATCAACCGCCGGGGCCCGCTGGTGTGGCCGACCACCTCCAAGGTCGTCCGGTTCACCCCGAACCAGGAACTCGGCTTCCGGGTCGCGGAGAACCACACCATCTGGAGCTACACCATCACCCCGAAGGACGCCGGGGTCACGGTCACCGAGCGGCGCGAGGTCAACGGGTCGACCACCAAGGTGTCGTCGGTACTCGTCGACAAGCTCTTCGGCGGAGCCGACTCGTTCGAAGAGGAGCTCAAACTCGGGATGGCCGAGACGCTGGGCAAGATCAAGCGCGCCGCCGAGTCCAACTGACCCTTCGAGACGCTCGCAAGCTCGCTCCTCAGGGAGCGGGGAGACGCTCGCAAGCTCGCTCCTCAGGGAGCGGGGAGACGCTCGCAAGCTCGCTCCTCAGGGAGCGGAGAGACGCTCGCCCCTCTGCTCCCTGAGGTGCGAGGAGCGCAAGCGACGAGCCACGAAGGGCCTGGTGAGGCAGCTTGCGAGCCCGTTCGTGGCTCGCTTCGCTCGCACCTCAGGGAGCAGAGTTGTGGACGCTCAGGTCCCGCTGAGCTTGCCGATGAGCTCGGCGATCAGGTCCCGCTGAGCTTGCCGATGAGCTCGGCGATCAGGTTCCGCCGAGCTTGCCGATGAGCTCGGGGAGATCGGCGACCGAGTCGATGATGTGGTCGGGGTAGGGCCCGAACTCGTCACGCTGCAGCGCATGCAGCGCCTCCTCGCGGAACTTGCCGGTGCGGACCAGCACGCCGATCAGCGCCGCCGCCTGGGCACCGAGAACGTCATTGTGCATGTCGTCGCCGACCATCACCACCTGGGTCGGCTCCAGACCGAGGACCTCGGTGGCCGCCCGGAAACCGACCGGCGAGGGCTTGCCGATCGCCTTGATCTTTGCGCCCGAAGCCTTTTCGAGACCCTCGAGGTACACCCCGGTGTCGATGCTCAAGCCGTCCGCCGTCGACCAGGTCATGGACCGGTGCATCGCGATCACCGGAATCCCGTCGAGCATCATCTCCAGGACCTTGGACAGCGTGGCGTGCGTGAAGACCGAACCGGCACCGCCGAGTACCACCACCTCGGCCGACGCCGGGTCGTCGGTCAACTCCACGCCGGTCATGTCCTCGGCGATCGGGCCCTGGTTGAGCACCCACACGCGCTTGCCCGGATAGGTGGCGGCGACGTGTTCGGCGGTCAGCTTGGCGGCCGACAGGATCTCGTCCGGCTTCACCTCGAAACCGCATTCGTTGAGCGCCTCGGCGATCTCGCCACGCGAGCGGGACGTCGTGTTGGTCAAGAACATCCGCGGGATGCCCTGGTCGGCGAGATCGGCGATCGCCTCGACCGCGCCGGGCAGCGCCTGCCACGAGGTGACCATCACCCCGTCGATGTCGAACAGCAGACCCAGCGCCATGCGCACGAATGTAGTCCTCGCCCAGCGGCGTCGCAGGACGGCCCGGTCACCTGCCGGGACGACGCCATGGTCTCCGTCGACACCTGGCATGCTGAGCGGATGCGTACCGTCGTAGAGCATCAGCGCATCGTCGCGGCGTTGTTCGGCCCCGCCGAACCGTCGGAGGTCGCCGTGCCGGAATCGCTCGGCTTCGCCACGTTCACCGACGTGGACGCCCCGCTGTCGCTGCCCGGCTTCGACAACTCCGCGATGGACGGATTCGCGGTCCGCGCAGACGATCTCGCGGACGCGAGCGCCGACGAGCCGGTCACCCTGCCGGTCGCCGCGGACATCCCCGCCGGCCGTACCGACGACCTCACTCTCGAGCCGGGCACCGCGCACCGCATCATGACCGGCGCCCCGATGCCCGCGGGCGCCGACGCGGTCGTCCCGGTCGAACTGACCGACGCCGTGGTGGGCCCGGTGGCCGCGGCGCCGACCGTCACGTTCACCGCAGCACCCGAGCGCGGCAGGCACATCCGGCGCGGCGGCTCCGACATCGAGGCCGGCACCCGGGCGCTGCCGGCCGGCACGGTGATCGGCGCACCGCAGATCGGCCTGCTCGCCGCACTGGGCCTCGCCGAGATCACCGTCGCCCGGCGGCTGCGGGTCGTCGTGCTGTCCACCGGTTCTGAACTCGTCGAACCCGGAAAACCGTTGCGCCACGGGCAGATCTACGAGTCGAACGGCGCGATGCTGACCGCCGCGGTCATCGAGGCCGGCGCGGCCGGCCGTCACCTGCACTTCGTGCCCGACAACACCGCGGACTTCGCCGCGCGGCTCGACGAGGTCGCCGACGACGCCGATCTGATCATCACCTCGGGCGGTGTCAGCGCCGGCGCCTTCGAGGTGGTCAAGGACGCACTGTCGGCGACCGGGACCGTCGAGTTCGTGAAGGTTGCGATGCAGCCGGGCATGCCCCAGGGGTGCGGCCACTTCCCCTCCTCCCGCGGCCGGCGCGTGCCGATCATCACGCTGCCGGGAAATCCCGTCAGTGCACTCGTGTCCTTCGAGGTCTTCATCCGGCCCGCGCTGCGGGCCGCGATGGCACTGCCCGCCGACCGGGAACGAATCCGAGCTCGTCTCGGTGCCGACATCCGCTCACCCCGCGGCAAACGACAGTTCCTGCGGGGCGTGCTCGACGCCGGGCCTCGCGACGGGGTGGTCGGGGTGGACCCGATCGGCCCGCCGGCGTCCCATCACCTGCGCTACCTCGCCGAGGCCGACGCGCTCATCGACGTCCCCGCCGACGTCGAGGCGGTCGAGGCGGGCACCCTGGTGGACGTGCTGGTCCTGCGCTGACGACGAGGTCTCCGGGCGCGGCGCTCTAGAGTGGACGCCGATGCACCCGGCGATGCGGTGCGCACCATTTATCCGGCCTGGACACAGGCCAGAGGAGGTTGATCGTGGCCCGACGTCCGCGTCCGGACGGCTCCGGTGACACCGGCCGTGTCGCCCATTTTCTCGATCTGGCCCGAGAGACCATCCCTCCGATCCATCCGGCGGGTGTGCCGTTCGTCGCCGCGCCTGCAGCCGTCGCGCTCCTCGGGCGTCGACACCGCTGGATCGCCCGACCGGCCACGCTGACCGCCGCCGCGTGCGCAGCCTTCTTCCGGCATCCGAAGCGGGTCACCCCGACCGAACCCGGCGTGGTGGTCGCCCCCGCGGACGGGACCATCGCCCTGGTCGACGAGGCTGTCCCGCCCGCCGAGTCCGGCCTGGGCACACAGCCGCTGCCCCGGGTCTCGACCTTCCTGTCGATCTTCGACGTCCACGTGCAGCGCGTGCCGATCGCGGGCACGGTGACCACTGTGACCCACACGCCCGGCGCGTTCGTCTCCGCCGACCTCCCCGAGGCCAGCCGCGACAACGAGCGCACCACGATGACCATCCGCACCACCGCCGCAGGCGGCACGCCCGGCCCTGAGCTGGCGGTCGTGCAGATCGCCGGTCTCGTCGCCCGTCGGATCGTGTGCGAGCCGTCGGTCGGGGACTCGCTGACGATCGGCGAGACCTACGGGCTCATCCGATTCGGATCGCGCGTCGACGTCTACTTCCCGGCCGGCACCCGGCCCCGCGTCTCGGTCGGCCAGCGCGCGGTCGGCGGCGAGACCCCGTTCGCGTACCTGGATCAGTGAACTCCGGCCCGGTGAACCCGACCGACATGACCTCACCCGGCACGAACCCCGGCCGGCGACGCCCCGGCTCGCGCACCGCGCGCAACCCGACCGCGCGCTCGGCCAGCCGGCACGCACAGACACATCCGGTTCCGCGGGAGCCGGAGCGCCGGCGTCTGCGGCGCCAGGCACAGGCCAGCCGCATCGTCATCCCGTCGTCGCTGACGATCCTCGCGATCTGCGCGGGCCTGACGGCCATGCGGTCAGCGATCAACGGCGACGTCGACACCGCGATGGCTCTCCTGGTCGCGGCCGCGTTCCTCGACGGCATCGACGGTCGGGTCGCACGCCTGATGGGAGCCACGAGCCGGATCGGCGCCGAGATCGACTCGCTGGCCGACGCGATCAACTTCGGTGTGGTCCCGGCGATGATCATCTACTTCTATTTCATCGACGGGCATGACCTCGGCTGGGTGCTCGCGCTGATCTACTGCTGCGCCATCGTCCTGCGCCTCGCGAGGTTCAACACCCTGCTCGACGACGACGAGGCACCCGCGTACACCAAGGATTTCTTCGTCGGTGTCCCCGCGCCCGCCGCGGCGATCTGCGCGCTCCTGCCCATCGGGCTGGAACAACAGTTCGGCGACGGGTGGTGGACGTCGCTGCCGGCCGTCGGCGGGTGGCTGATCTTCGTCGCCTTCCTGGCCGTAAGTCGCGTCCCGACGTCCTCGCTGAAGACCGCATCGATCCCGGCTCGCGCGGTGACCGGCCTGCTGGTGCTGGTCGCCGCGGCCGCGGCACTGTTGGTGACCTTCCCGTACGTGCTGATGATGATCGCCATCGCCGGATACGTCCTGCACATCCCGTACGCGTGGCGCGCGCGCCGCTGGGTCGCCTCCCGGCCCGAGCACTGGGACGACAAACCGGCCGAGCGTCGTGCACAGCGCCGGGCGCTGCGGGCCACGTCGCCCGGAGGTCGACGCCGTCGGCCGGTCATCAACTCCCTCGGCCGCATGGGCCTGAACCGTCCCACCGGCCCCGGCCGGTCCGTGGTCGGCGCGCCCGGCGAGACGACCGAAAGCGAGTCCGAATGAGCACACCGGCCTCCCTCACGCTGACCGCGCGGCACAATCCCTCGGCGGCCGAGGCGCGGCGCGGCATCATCCGCGTGCATCCCGAGGTGTTGACGGCCCTCTCGCTGCGGGAATGGGACGCGGTGTCGATCACCGGCGCACGGGTCACCGCCGCCGTGGTGGCCGCGACCGAGGCCTCCGCGCCGACCGGCGTCGCCCTCCTCGACGAGATCGCCTTCTCCAACGCCGGTGTCCGCGAGAACTCGACGGTCGTGCTGGCGCCCGTTGAGGTGCAGGGCGCAAGCCGGGTGGTGGTGAGCGGTTCGGCGCTGGCCACCCAGTCGATCACCGAGTCGACGCTGCGCCGCGCGCTGCTGGGGAAGGTCTTGTCCGTCGGTGACGCCGTCTCGCTCCTCCCCCGCGACCTCGGTCCCGAGCTCGCCGCCACCGAGGCCACGCGTGCGCTGGCCAGGTCGGTCGGGATCACCTGGACCACCGAATTGCTCACCGTCACGGCAACCGAGCCCGGCCCGCCGGCGGGTGGCCGGGTGTCGGCGCCGGTCAGCGTGCAGACCAACACCGCCGTGCTGTGGTCGACCACCGCGGGCGAGGTGGCACCGCTGGGCGATCGGACCGGTCCCGGTTCACCCCGGATCCCCGGCGCCCTCGGCATGGTGTCGGAGTCCGACTCCCGCCCGCGGCCGGCCGCCGCGCCCAGCCCGGTCCGCGAGCCCGCCCGGGAGCCCGAGATCCCGGTCCGGCCGGTGTCGGAGCTGGTCGGCGTCGACTCCCAGATCACCAAGCTCACCGAGTGGCTCACCATCACCCTCGACGAGCCGGAGGTGCTGCGCACCCTCGGTGCGACACCGCGTCTCGGCGTCCTGGTCACCGGCCCGGCCGGCGGCGGCAAGGCGACCTTCGTCCGTTCGGTGTGCGCGTCGCGCACGCTGGTGACCATCGACGGCCCGACGGTCGGCGCGACGGAGGCCAACACCCGCCTGCGGACGGTCGCCGACGCGGTGGCCCGCACCCGGGCGGCCGCCGGGGTCCTGCTGATCACCGACGTCGACGCGCTGTTACCCGCCGAACCCGAGCCCGTCGCCGCACTGATCCTCGACGAACTGCGTTCCGGCATCGCCGACGGCCGCATCGCACTCATCGCGACCACCGCCGAACCGGTACGCCTCGACGCCCGGTTGCGCGACCCGTCGCTCTGCGACCGGGAACTGGTCATCGGCCTCCCCGACGCCGCGACCCGGGCGCGGTTGCTCTCGGCGATCCTGTCGAACGTCCCGACCGACGGCGACCTCGACCTCACGTCGGTCGCCTCGCGCACCCCCGGTTTCGTCGCCGGGGATCTCGCCGCGCTGGCCCGCGAGGCCGCGCTGCGCGCCGCGACGCGTGCGAGTGCCGAGAAGTCCGCGCCGTCGCTGCGCACCGAGGATCTCGTCGGCGCCCTCGACGTCATCCGGCCGGTGTCCCGCTCGGATTCCCCCGAAGTCGCGCTTGGCTCGATCACCCTCGCCGACGTCGGCGACATGGTCGAGACGAAACAGGCTCTGACCGAAGCGGTCCTGTGGCCGCTGCAACACCCCGACACCTTCGCCCGGCTCGGCGTCGACCCGCCGCGTGGGGTGCTGCTGTTCGGCCCGCCGGGCTGCGGCAAGACCTTCGTCGTCCGCGCGCTCGCGGCGTCGGGTCAGCTGTCGGTGCACACGGTCAAGGGCGCCGAGCTGATGGACAAGTGGGTCGGGTCGTCGGAGAAGGCGGTGCGGGATCTGTTCGCCCGTGCCCGCGAGTCGGCGCCCTCGCTGATCTTCCTGGACGAGGTCGACGCGCTGGCCCCGCGCCGCGGTCAGTCCACCGACTCCGGTGTCGGCGACCGGGTGGTCGCCGCGCTGCTCACCGAACTCGACGGCGTCGAACCACTCCAGGACGTCGTGGTGCTCGGTGCGACGAACCGACCCGACCTCATCGACCCGGCGCTTCTGCGGCCCGGGCGACTGGAACGGCTCGTCTTCGTGCCGCCGCCGGACGCCGACGCCCGCGGCGACATCCTGCGCGCCACCGGGCGCGACGTCCCGCTCGACGGAGTCGACCTCGACGAGCTGGCCGGCGACCTCGAGGGCTACTCGGCGGCCGACTGTTCGGCCCTGCTGCGCGAGGCCGCCCTGTCGGCGATGCGCCGGGACATCGACGCCGCCGCGGTCACCGTGGCCGACGTCGAGGAGGCCCGCAAGCGGGTTCGGCCGTCGCTCGATCCCGCGCAGGTCGCCGACCTCAAGGCCTACGCCGAGCGTCGGCTCGACTGAGCACCGCCGAGCCTCCCTCGGCCACCGGGTGAGTCCCGGAACACACCCGGAATAACCTCCGATAGTTGTTGGTTGCAACCATCACGACTTATGGTTGCATCAATCAACCAATCGGGTGCGCCACCGCGCGCGCCGATTCGCCGCCCGCCCGTCTCCTCGTCGCGGGCAGCTCTCTTTCTCGGAGGTTTGCCATATGAGTGCACCCGCGTCCGCGATGGCGCCGGCCGAAGACGTGCCGATGACGCATCGTCAGAAAATCGAGGCCCTCATCGGCCTCCTGCTCGGCATGTTCGTCGCGTTCCTGTCGTCGACCGTGGTGTCCAACGCCCTGCCGACGATCATCACCGACCTGCACGGCACCCAGGACCAGTACACCTGGGTCATCACCGCGACCCTGCTCGCGTCCACCGCGACCACGCCCATCTGGGGCAAGTTCGCCGACCTGGTCAGCAAGAAGCTGCTGGTCCAGGGCGCGCTGTTCCTGTTCACCCTGGGTTCGGTCCTCGCCGGGCTCTCCACCTCGGTCGACATGCTGATCGGCTTCCGCGTCATCCAGGGCCTGGGCCTCGGCGGCCTGCAGGCGCTGGTCGTGATCGTCGTCGCGACGATGTTCAGCCCGCGCGAACGCGGCCGCTACCAGGGCCCGATGGCCGCGGTGATGTCCGTCGCGACCGTCGCCGGTCCGCTCATCGGCGGCGTCATCGTCGACACCAGCTGGCTCGGCTGGCGCTGGACGTTCTACGTCTGCGTCCCGCTCGCCGTCATCGCCCTACTCGTCATCCAGCGCACGCTGAACGTCCCGGTGGTCCGCAAGAAGGTCAGCATCGACTACCTCGGCGCCGCCCTCATCGCCTCGGGCGTCAGCACCCTGCTCATCTGGGTCACCTTGGCGGGCAAGAACTTCGACTGGGCGTCGATGACCTCGTACGGACTGGTGGCACTCGGAGTCGCGCTGCTCGCCGCAGCCGTCTTCGTCGAGTCCAGGGTGTCCAGCCCGATCATCCCGCTGCACATCTTCCGCGACCGCACCACGGCCCTGGCGACTGTCGCCAGCGTCGGCGTCGGTGTCGCCCTGTTCGGCGGCGCTGTGTTCCTCGGGCAGTACTTCCAGATCGCGCGCGGCTACTCGCCGACCGCGGCGGGCCTGCTGACGCTGCCGATGGTCATCGGCTCGATGCTCTCGGCGACCGTGTCGGGCAACCTGATCACCAGGTACGGGCGGTGGAAGCGATTCCTCGTGGCCGGTGCCGCGATGATGACGATCGGCTTCGGCCTGCTCGCGACGATCGACGCCCACACCGACATGGTCGTGGTCGGTGTATTCCTCTTCGTCCTGGGCTGCGGCATGGGTATGACGATGCAGAACCTGGTCCTCGCGGTGCAGAACAACGTCAGCCCCGACAACCTCGGCGCGGCGACCTCGACGGTCACCTTCTTCCGTTCCCTCGGTGGCGCGGCGGGTGTCTCGGTGCTCGGCGCGGTTCTGTCCAACCACGTCACCGACCTCATCGCGAAGGGGCTCGGCGCACTCGGCATCGGCGCCGGCGCATCCGGTGGCGGCAGTGCCGGCCTGGCCAATCTGAACGAGCTGCCGGCTCCGATCGCGGCCATCGTCCGCGGCGCCTACGGCGACGGGACCGCCCGGGTCTTCCTCGTCGCGGCCGTCATGGCGGCGCTGAGCTTCATCGCCATCGCGTTCATCAAGGAGGTTGCGCTGAAGACGATGAGCAGCGACGAGGAGCGCCGCGCGCAGGAGGCGGCGGTCGCCGACGTCGCCGTGCCCGCAGCTGTGGCACCGTCGACGGTCGGTCCCGTCGCGGACGACGCCATCGCCGGCGAGACGCGGACGGGCGACGCCACCCGCGCCCGATGAACACCATCGCCGTCGGGGTCGATCTGAGTCCCGAATCCGAGGCGGCCGCTCACTGGGCGGCCGCCTCGGCCCGCGACGGGGACCGCCTGCTACTGATCCACGGATTCGCGGCAGCCGTTGCGCTGCAACCACTCAGCGAGTTCGAACTCGACTTCGACGTCACCGCCACGCGGCAAGCAGCTGCCGCCCACCTGACCGCGGTGGCCGGCCGTCTCGGCACCCGACATCCGGGCCTGCGCATCGAGACCGTCGTCGAACACGACTTCGCGATACCCCTGCTCACCAGGCTGTCGGGTCAGGTCGATCTGATGGTCCTCGGCCATCATCGACCCGGCCTCATCGAACGCCTCACCACCGGGAGCATCAGCTCCGCGCTCTCGGCCCGGTCGCGATGCCCGGTCGTGACAGTCCCGTACGGCAACCTCGCGACGGGCGGTCCGGTCGTCGCGGCCATCGATGCCGACGCCCCGTCCGATCTCGCGCTGTCAACCGCATTCGAGTACGCCGATGCCACCAGCAGCCCCGTGGCGATCGTGTGCGCGATCCCCGACGACGCCCCGCCCGCTCGGATCGAAGCGGTGTACGCGCGAGCCGACGCGCTGCTCGACCCCTGGCGCCGACGCTTCCCCGACCGCGACACGACGCTGCAGTTGGTGAACGGCAACCCGTCGAGGGCCGTCGGCGAGGCGGTTCCGCAGGCCTCGCTTCTGGTCGTGACCCGCCCCCGGGCCGGGAGCACCTTCACCGCCTGGGCGGGCTCGGTGGCACGCGCAGCGCAGCATCACACGCGGTGCCCGATAGCGATCGTGGACCACGGCCGCCCCGATCGGTACGACCGTCGATCGACAGGCTAGGGGTGCGACTACTCCACGTTGACCAGATAGAAGACCGACGACCCACCGCCCGCGGCCTGCGGGGACGCGCCGATCTGGACCCAGTAGGTCGAACCCTCCTTGGTCGCCGACAGCACGACGACCGATTGTCCGCCCTCGGTCGACCGGTGCGATTCGACGTAACCGGCCTCGGTGAGCGTCTCGGTCGCGGCCTCGAGCTGATTGCCCGCGTTGGCCGGGCCCTGCACCGCGACCTCCCAACCGTCGGAGCGACTGCCGCTCGCCGAGAGCACGTGACCGTCGATGAGCGGGACCTGCGCGGCCGGGAAATCCGACGGCAACGGGACGCCGTCGGGGCCGGCCTGCTCCTCGTCCGCACAACCCACGACGAGGCCGAACACCAGCAGGACAGCGGCGATGCTGACGGCGGTACGCCGGAGCCAGTCGAACCGGAACATACGGGCAACGGTAAAGTAGCCACCGCGGGTGCTCGCCCGTGACACCCCGCCGGGAGAAAGACGGAGTGCCCTTTTGATCTCTGTGTTGGCTGCGTTGGCAGTGTGCGCACTCGTCGCGCCCGCAGTCATCCATTGGATGGGTACCCGCGGTTTCTACGTTCTCGCACTGGCGCCCCTCGGCGCGCTGATCTGGGTCGTGCTCAACTGGCCGCCGGCCGATGCGGCTGCCGCCCGGGTCGAGACGGTCAGCTGGGTCCCATCACTCCAGATGGACATCGCCACCCGCTTCGACACCCTGACCGCGATCCTGTCGGTGCTGATCCTCGGGGTCGGTGCGCTCGTCCTCTGCTACTGCGCCCACTACTTCGACGACGCCCGTCCCCGCGTCGCCGTGTTCGGCGGGGAGATGGTCGCGTTCGCCGCGGCCATGTTCGGCCTCGTCATCTCCGACAACATGCTGGTGCTGTACGTGTTCTGGGAGCTCACGACCGTGCTCTCGTTCATGCTGGTCGGCTTCTACGGGGTGCGCGCGACGGCTCGGCGGTCCGCCACCCAGGCGCTGCTGGTCACCACGTTCGGCGGTCTGGCCATGCTCGTCGGCATCATCATGCTGGGCGAGCGGTCGGGCACCTACCTGCTGTCGGAGATCGTCTCGGCACCGCCGACCGGTGTGTACGTCGACATCGCGGTGGTCCTGCTGCTGATCGGCGCGCTCACCAAATCGGCCATCGTCCCGTTCCACTTCTGGCTGCCCGGCGCCATGGCCGCACCGACCCCGGTCAGCGCGTACCTGCACGCGGCCGCGATGGTCAAGGCCGGCATCTACCTCATCGCCCGTCTGGCCCCTGCTTTCTCGGTGACGATCAGTTGGCAGATCGCCGTGGTGGGGCTCGGCCTGGTGACGATGGTGCTCGGCGGATGGCGCTCGCTGCGCGAGCTCGACCTCAAACTCATCCTCGCGTTCGGCACGGTGTCCCAGCTCGGCTTCATGGCCGTGCTGGTCGGCATCGGTGACGCGAACGTCGCCATGGCGGGCATCGCGATGCTCGTCGCGCACGCGTTGTTCAAAGCGTCGCTGTTCATGGTCGTCGGCATCATCGACCACTCCACCGGTACCCGCGATGTCCGCAAACTCGCCCGGCTCGGCCATCGTCTCCCGGGGCTGGCGATCACCGCCGCGGTCGCCGGGGCGAGCATGGCCGGCATCCCCGTCACCCTCGGATTCGTCGGCAAGGAAACAGCTTTCGCCTCGGTGTGGGAGACCGGGGCGTTCGTCTCGTGGCAGGCCCACGCCGTCGACATCATCCTGCTGGTCGGCTCGATCATCACCTGTGCCTACACGCTCCGCTTCTTGTGGGGCGCGTTCGGCCGCAAGGTGCGCAGCACCCCGAGTCCGGCGGTCGCCAAGATGCACCCGCCGAAGTGGCCCTTCTACTTCTCGCCCGTGGCGCTCGCCGCGGCCGGTGTGGCGGCCGGCGTGTTCAGCCCGCAGCTAGGCGCTCTCTTCGAGCCGTACGCCGAGACCCTCGACGGGTACGGGCACGAACTCGAGCATCTCGCGCTGTGGCACGGGTTCGGCCTTCCCGTCGTGTTCTCGATCATCGTCATCGTCGGCGGCGCCCTGCTGTTCCTCGGTATCCGCCGGGTCCGCGACCGCGTCTTCGGCTTCCGCCCGCTGGTGAACGCCGACCGCATCTACGACGCGACGCTGCGCGGTGCGGACACCCTGTCGCTGCTGCTGACGCGCAACACCCAGCGCGGGTCACTGCCGGTGACGCAGGGCGTCATCCTGTGCACCGCGATCCTGCTGCCGACCATCGTGCTGTTCGCCGGCGCTCGCGACCGACTGGAGATCGACTACGACGCCAAGCCGGTCCAGCTGGTGATCGGCGGGTGCATCGTCGCCGCGTCGTTGGCCGCCGTGCTGCTGCGCAACCGCCTCGCCGCGACGCTCGTCGTCGGGATCACCGGCTACGGCTGCGCGATGCTGTTCGCGCTGTACGGCGCCCCCGACCTCGCGCTCACCCAGTTCCTCGTCGAGACGCTCACCCTGGTCATCTTCGTGCTGGTACTGCGCAAGCTGCCCGCCGAACCGGAGAAGCGGCACGCCACCGGGTTCAAGCCGCTGCGCGCCCTCATCGGACTCGCCTTCGGCGCGATGCTGGTCCTGATCGGGTTGTTCGCGGCGTCCGCCCGCTCGACCGAACCGCTCCACGTCGACCTGCCCGAGGCCGCCTACGACTACGGTCACGGCGCCAACGCCGTCAACGTCCTGCTCGTCGACATCCGCGCCTGGGACACCCTCGGCGAGGTGTCGGTGCTCATCGCGGCCGCCACCGGCGTCGCGTCGATGGTCTTCCGCAACCGCCGCTTCGGGGCGGCACCACGCGTGGCCGACGCCGCCCGGCTGCAGGCCGGCGACAACGGGGACGACAGCGACGACGACGATCACGTCCCACCGGACCGCACCACCTGGCTGCTCGGTTCCGGGCTGCGCGATCCACGCCACCGGTCGATGGTTCTCGAGGCCACGACGCGATTGCTGTTCCCGACGATGGTCGTGCTGTCGATCTACTTCTTCTACGCCGGCCACAATGCGCCGGGCGGTGGCTTCGCCGGCGGCCTGACGATGGGTCTCGCGCTCGTCCTCCGCTACCTGGCGGGCGGACGCTACGAACTCGGTGAGGCGCTGCCGATCGAGCCCGGCCGCATCCTGGGCGCCGGCCTGGCCGTCTCGGCGACCACGGCGATCGTCTCGATGTTCCTCGGCGCCCCCGCACTCTCGTCGGCGGTCTTCGAGGTCACCGTCCCGGTCCTCGGCGACATCAAGTTCGTGACCGCCCTGTTCTTCGACCTCGGCATCTACCTGATCGTTGTCGGGCTCGTCCTGGACGTGCTGCGAAGTCTCGGCGCGCGTCTCGATGTGGAGACCACGATCGCCCGCACCGCGGCGCGCATCGAGAACTCGCGTGGCGACACCGCGGCGGACGACGCCGCGAGCACCACCGGCGAGCAGGTGAGCCGATGACCACCAATCTCTCGCTGATGCTGGTCATCGGCGCGATGGCGGCGTGCGGCGTGTACCTGCTGATGGAACGCAGTCTGGTCCGGATGCTGTTCGGGCTCCTGCTCGTCGGCAATGCGCTCAACCTGATGATCATCGTCGTGTCGGGCGGCATGGGGAACCCGCCGATCATGGGCCGGTCGTCGGAGAACCGGGCGTCCGACGCCGATCCCCTCGCGCAGGGCATGGTCCTGACCGCGATCGTGATCATGATGGGCGTCGCCGCGTTCGTCCTGGCGCTGGTCTACCGGCTGTTCGTGATCAATCGGGACGACGACGACGTCGAGGACGACGAGGAGGACGTCAAGATCTTGAGCGGATCGCTGGGGACGGCACCCGACCGCGATCGCAGCGACGATCCACTGACCCTCTCCGACACCCCGACCGGCGATCACTTCGACGACAAGGGCAATCCGCTCACCGCGGAGGAGGCCGCCGCCCGGCACGCCGCGCTCTACGAGACCGACATCATGCCGACGGACTCCGACGTCGTCGACGAGATCGGCGGCGCGGAGGAGGAGCCCGACCCCGAGACCTCGGCGCAGACCGCCGCCCGCGAGGACGGGCCGGACGTGTACGGGCCGGGCGAACTCGGTCCCGACGAGGTAGGTCCCAAGTCGGCCGTCGCACCTCCCGACGGGTCCGGCGAGGACGACGCCGACCCCGACGTCATCGACCAGCGCGAGATGCCGGACCGCGACGTGGTCGGGCCGGACAAGAAGAAGCACGGCGACGAGAACGGGGGTGACCGATGACCCCGCAGGAGTCGTGGATCCCCGTCCTGATCACGCTGCCGACGCTGGTGCCGCTGGGCGCTGCCGCCGTCTCGCTGCTGCTCGGCCGCAGCCCCAAGATCCAGCGGGCGGTGTCGATCGTCGCCATCACCGTCGCGTTCGTCGCGTCGTGCCTGATGCTGTACCTGACCGACCGCCACGGGACCTTCGCGGTCGCGATCGGCGGCTGGGGAGACAAGGGCTACCCGAACGGACCGCTCGGGATCACGCTGGTCGTCGACCAGCTCGCGGCCCTGATGCTCGTCGTCTCGACGATCGTGCTGCTGTGCGTCGTCGTGTACGCGATCGGGCAGGGTATCCGTGACGGCACGGCCCAGCAGCCGACGTCGATCTTCCTGCCGACCTACCTCATCCTGACCGCGGGTGTCTGCAACGCGTTCCTCGCCGGCGACCTGTTCAACCTGTACGTCTCGTTCGAGATCCTGCTGACCGCGAGTTACGTGCTGCTGACCCTCGGGGCGAGCGCCGAACGTGTCCGAGCGGGCGCGTCGTACGTGATGGTGTCGATGGTGTCGTCGCTGATCTTCCTCGCGGGCATCGCGTTCGCGTACGCGACGACCGGCACCCTCAACCTCGCCGAGATGGCCGTGCGCCTCGACGACGTCCCCGACGGGACCCGCAACGCGCTGTTCGCGGTGCTACTCGTGGCGTTCGGCATCAAGGCCGCGGTGTTCCCGCTGTCGACGTGGCTACCCGACTCCTACCCCACCGCGCCGGCACCCGTCACGGCGGTGTTCGCCGGCCTGCTCACCAAGGTCGGTGTGTACGCGATCGTGCGCGCCCACTCGCTGCTGTTCCCCGGCGGCACGATGGACGCGGTGCTGCTGGTCGCCGGCCTGTTGACGATGCTCGTGGGCATCTTCGGCGCGATCGCCCAGGCCGACATCAAGCGACTGCTGTCGTTCACCCTCGTCAGCCACATCGGCTACATGATCTTCGGCATCGCGCTGTCGTCGGACCTCGGGATGTCGGCGGCGATCTACTACGTCGCCCACCACATCCTCGTGCAGACGACGCTGTTCCTGGTCGTCGGCCTGATCGAACGTCAAGCCGGTTCGGCCTCGCTCCGCCGCCTGGGCGGGCTCATCGCCAGCCCCCTGCTGGCCGTCCTGTTCCTGGTACCCGCGCTGAATCTCGGCGGCATCCCACCGTTCTCCGGTTTCATCGGCAAGGTCGCCCTCCTCGAGGCGGGCACCCAGGACGGGTCCGTGCTGGCCTGGATCCTCGTCGCCGGGTCGGTGGTCACCAGCCTGCTCACCCTCTACGTCATGGCCCGCATCTGGACCAAGGGATTCTGGCGACCGCGCGCCGACGCCCCCGAAGGCGATCTCGCCGACAAGGGCCCGTCCGCACTGATCGACGAGAGCGCCGACGACGCCGCGTTCTCCGACCGTGAGGACGTCGGTCGGATGCCCGTGATGATGGTGCTGCCGACGATGGCGATGGTGGCCGCGGGACTCGTGCTCACCCTCTGGGCCGGGCCGATCTTCGACTTCACCGACCATGCGGCGACCGACGTCGTCGACCGCGCCGTCTACGTCGACGCCGTGCTGGGAGTGGGTGGTACCCGATGAGCGCGCAGGATCGAGCCGACGGCCGCGCCCGCGGAGCATCCGCGACGCCCAAACGGCGGCCGCCGGTCGTCTCGACCAAGGGACCGGTCCTGTCCCTGGTCATCAACGTCTGGCGCGTGTCGCTGCTGTTCGTCTTCTGGCACTTCGTCGCCGCGCTGGTGTGGTTGCGCACGCACACCCGTGTGCCCAGGTGGCTGGGCAGCGACGGCCGCGAGGTCGCGGTCCGGTTGTGGACCATCGCGTGGCTGACGTTCGTCTGGGTCCTGCTGTGGGGCACGCTGTCCTGGGCCAATGTGATCGCAGGGATCGTGCTGGCGATCCTGGTGCTGACGGTGCTGCCGTTGCCGCGGGTCCCGGTCGAGGGCCGTATCCATCCCCTGTCGGTTCTGCAGCTCGTCGGCCGTCTGATCGTCGACTTCTTCGTGTCGAGTGTGCAGATCGGCTGGATGGCCATCCGTCCCGGCCGGCCACCGCTGGGCGCCGTGGTACGGGTGCGCGTCGCGATCAAGTCCGACATGGTGCTGACCCTGGCCGTCGACTACCTCAACCTGGTGCCGGGCACCATGGTCCTGGAGATCGACCATCGACGCCGGATGCTCTACGTGCACGTCTTCGACGTCCGTTCGGAGAAGAAGGTGCGGGCCTTCTACGATCAGGTCGCCTATGTCGAGCGGATGTTCATCAAGGCGTTCGAGCGGGACAGCGAATGGCATCCGAGTCCGTTCCACGGCATCGACGAGGACTTCCACCACGTCCGCACGGTGGACCGGTCGGTGGACAACGCCCGGTCGATCGACGACACCGAACCGGAACGTCGACAGGGCGAGCCCGAGCGGGAACGAGGTGACTTATGAGCTACGTCTGGACGATCGCCGCCGCCATGCTGCTCGTCGCCGCGGTGCTGACGATGATCCGCATCCTGCGCGGCCCGACCACGCTCGACCGACTCGTCGCACTCGACGTGCTCATCGCGCTGTGCATGTGCGGCCTGGGGACCTGGGCGGCGTTCAGCCGTGATTCGACGGTGGTCCCGGCGATCGTGGCCCTGGCCCTCCTCAGCTTCGTCGGGTCGGTGTCGATCGCGCGGTTCCGAGTCCGGGACGACCAGACATGATCATCGACATCATCAGCGCGACGCTGCTGCTCCTCGGATGCCTGATGGCGGTCACCGCCGCCATCGGACTCGTCCGGTTCCCGGACACCCTGAGCCGGATGCACGCGGCCACCAAACCGCAGACCTTCGGCCTGCTCCTCATCCTGCTCGGCGCCGTGCTCCGGCTCGGCGACAACGTCGACAGCGGGATGCTGATTCTCGCCGGGCTCTTCGCCCTGATCACCGCGCCCGTCGTGGCGCATCGGATCGGCCGGCTCGCATACCAGGAGCAACGGGCCCGCGACGGGCTCATGGATCAGCGGGACATGGAGTCACCGGACCGGGACTGACTGCGGACCGATCGTCCGACGCCCCTCGCCGAGCGACAGCAGCGTCGCGCCCGATGGGGGCACCGGCGGTGTTGATGAGCAGGCAGCCCTCGCGAGCCGGAGACGTGTCATCGGTCGGCGCCGATCGCAGCCCGTTCAGGTAGTTCTCGGCGGCATCGGCCGCGACGATGCCGGCGGTCAGTGGACGCAGCCGCGGGCGGACTACCTCGTCGAGATAACTGTGTACGGCCGCGTCGAAGAGACCTCGCTTCGATCCGAAGGTCGGAACGCTATTCTCCGACGGGCCCGTCGACAACGAGGAGTACGAAATGGTCATCGCAGGTCTGGTGCTCGCCGCGATCGCTGCGCTCGTCCACGTCTTCATCTTCTATCTGGAGTCCATCGCATGGACGAGCGCGCGCGCACGCGCGACGTTCGGCACCGGAACGGTGGAACAGGCGAGCGCACAAAAGGAACTGGCGTTCAACCAGGGGTTCTACAACCTGTTCCTCGCGATCGCCGTGTTCGTCGGGATCGCCTTTGTCATCGGCGGATCCATCGCGATCGGCGCAACACTCGTCATCACCGGCACGGCCTCGATGGCGGCCGCGGCACTTGTGCTGGCGCTGTCGAGCCCCGACAAGATCGCGGCCGCACTGAAGCAGGGTGTGGTTCCCGCTCTCGGAATCGTCGTGCTCGCCATTGGTCTGGCCCGCTGAGCCCGGGCCCTGCCTCCCGGATCTCGCGCCGACCGAGATCAGGGAGCGTCCAGCTCGGCGACCACCGACGCGACCACCTCGCGTAGCGAACCGGTGCGACGATGCACGTCACGCTGCCGCTGATAGCTCGCGCCCTGGGCGATGATGCGCTCGACGCCGGCCAGCTCGTCGACGCAATCGAGTTCGCGCGCAATCGGTTCGAGACGTTCGAGCAGAGCGGTGAGGTCCTCGGTCACGAGTTTCTCGGTGCAGTCGGAGTCGAGGATGACGATGGCGTCGAGTCCGTAGCGGGCTGCCCGCCATTTGTTCTCCTGGACGAGCCAGGGCGCCATCGTCGGCAGCTTCTCGCCCGCCGAGAACCGCCGGTCCAGGTCGACGACCAGGCAGTGGATGAGTGCCACGATCGCCGACAGCTCGCCGAGGTTGGTCATGCCGTCGCACACGCGGACCTCGATGGTCCCCAGATGCGGGGAAGGCCGGATGTCCCAGCGGATCTCGTTGAGATGGTCGATGATCCCGGTCGTCTTCTGGTCTGCGACGAAAGCCTCGAACTGCTCCCAGGTCTCGAACTGGAACGGCAGCCCGGCGGTCGGGAGTTGCTGGAACATCATGGCGCGATTGCTCGCGTATCCGGTGTCCTGACCGGCCCACATCGGCGACGACGAGGACAGTGCGAGCAGGTGCGGATAGTAGTTCAGGAGCGCGTCGAGAACGGGTAACACCTTGTCGCGGTGGCTGATCCCGACGTGGACGTGCACGCCCCAGATCAGCATCTGCCGCCCCCACCACTGGGTGCGCTCGATCAGCTCCGCGTATCGGTGACCCTCGGTGAGCAGTTGGGTCGAGTACTCCGCGAACGGATGCGTACCGGCGCCGTACAGATCGACGCCGAGGTCCTCGGTCAGCCCCCGCACCACGCCGAGCGTGCCCGTGAGGTCGGCGATCGCCTCGCCCGCGGTCCGGCAGATGCCGGTCACCAACTCGACGGTGTTGCGCAGCAGCTCCTTGTGGATTCTGCCCGCGAAGTCGGGATGGTGTTCGCCGACGGCGGCGAAGAGCGCCGCCGCCGAGTTCGACAGATCGCCGGTTCCCTTGTCGGTCAGGGCGAACTCCCATTCGACCCCGAGGGTGGGGGTCGGTGACCCGTCGAACTCGATCGGTGTCATGTGCTCAGGTGGCGTCGGACGGCGCCAGAACCCCTAGCTCTCCTCTTCGATGACACCGCACGCGATGCGTGCGCCGGCGTCGCCGGTCCGCAGGGTGTCGGGGTTCGGGCCGCCCGGGTACTTGTCAGCCGGGATGTTCCCGAAGTTGTCGGGCTTCTCGTGGATCATGATCGACTTGCCGATCAGCTGCTGGATGGTCACCGCGTCGGTCGTGGTGACCGTCCGGCCGGTGTGGTCCTCGAGGATGTTGATCGAGATCAGATCTCCGCTCGAGGGATGATCGGTGTTGCCGTCCACCTGCAGATGTCCGCCCGCCGAGGTGAACGCCTGCGAGCCGCCGGCGCCCGCGTCACAGGTGCCGGTCTCGTGGATGTGCATGCCGTGGAACCCGGCCGGCAGCTCACCGGCGGTGACGCGCACGTTGATGGTGACCGGCTCGGCGGTTTCGGTGGCCGCGGTGAAGGTTGCTTGGCCCACGACCTCGCCGGAGGTGTCCTTGATCTCGGCGACGGCGATCTGGCCGCTGGGCTCGCCGTCGACGTCGTCCTCGGCGCCCGGCGGGAGCGGCGCATCGCTGACGACGGGCGGCGTCGTGCCCGGGACGTCCGTGGGTTCCTGGTCGGGGCTGCACCCGGCCAGTGTCACGCCGATCAGTCCTGCGGAGAACAACGCGGCGAGAGCGCGGGGCGCGGCGAGTGTGGAACGTCCGGACATGTCACTCCTTGGTTGGCGGACAGTGGTTTTCGGTAATTCTCGGTTCAGCTGCTTCGTGATTCAGAGGTTCGCGGCTCGGCCCGGGTCATGCGCCGCTGACCGCGGTCACCACGACCACCGGGATGCCGCCGCGGCACCGGGTGAACGAGGCCGGCCGCTCCTCGACCGCGACCTGGCCGCCGAGTGCCTCGGCGACCTCGTCGGCCTGGGCCTTGTCCGTGTCGTCCTCGTGGAAGACCGTGTTCTCGCTGAACCCGCCCGCGGTGTAGTTGCCGGGCTCCGCCATCTGGTAACCCCTGGCCTCCAGCAGATCGGTCACGTCCGAGGCGAGGCCCGCGACCTGGCCGGCGTTGATCACGCAGAGCCGCTTGTCGGTCGACGCCGCACTCGTGGACGCCGGCTTCGACGTGGGCGACGAACTCACGGTCGTCGCGGCCTCGGTCGTCGGGGCGTCGTTCCCGGCGGTCGCCGCGGAATGCCAGCCGAGGCCGATGAAGACCACGGCGACTGCGAAGAGCATCATCGCCCCCGCACGAAGCGGGAGGCGATTGGGCTCACGATCTGCATTCATCACCGACGACCTTAACGCACCGCGCGAGGGCGTCCGGGTTCAGCGTCTCAGGTGATCTCGAAGCCCAGACGGCGCGCCGCACGGGCCTTCTGACGGGTCGCGCGCAGGCGCCGGAGCCGCTTGACGAGCATCGGATCGGCCGCGAGCGCCTCCGGCCGGTCGACCAGCGCGTTGAGCACCTGGTAGTACCGGGTCGCCGACAAACCGAACAGCTCTTTGATCGCTTCTTCCTTGGCGCCGGCGTACTTCCACCACTGGCGCTCGAACGCGAGGATGTCGTGTTCGCGGCGGGTCAGACCGTCCGCACCGACCTCGTGCGGATCGACCGGCCGGCCGGCCGCCCCGGCCTCTGCGTCCTGGCCGGGGGTGGTTTGATCGCCCTGTTTCTGGCTACGCGCAGCTGCGCCGTCCATCTCACTCCCTCAGATACCAGTCGACGACCTCACACCACCGCTGACGTGCACCTATTCGCGACGCGACGCGGGCGCGGACGTCTCCTCACGGAGACGAATGACAGCGGTGTGGTTCGCAGCCAATCTAACCACGGCGGGCCGGTCCGATCGCGGTGTGACTCGCCACGGCGCGCATCACGACCATTCCGTCGGACGGCGACCGCTGTTAGGCTGCCCTCACTCATCCCCGTCCGGGATGGGTCGAGGCGGGGGACAGAGATGACGACGGTCGGGATGACGACAACCGGATCCGGGGTGGCGAGGACCCGGCGAGCAGTGATGGGAGCCATCGCGGCGCTGGCCTCCACGGCCGCCGTCGCGACCGCGGCACTCGCCGCGCCCGCTGCCGCCGCGCCCGCCGAGCGCGTCGTGGTCATCGTGCCCGGCCAGCAGCTCTACGCCGGCAACGCACAGAACGAGGAGACGTTCCGTCCGCTGGCCGAGGCGATCCGCGCCGACGGGAACACCGTGGTGTACGCGCACGCCGGGGGACGCGACGTGGCGTCCGACGCCCGGCTGATCCAGCGGACGATCGCACCTTTCGTCGGCACCGCGAAGTCGATCGGGCTCGTCACCCACAGTGCGGGCGGGCTCGGCGCCCGGCACTACCTGAAGTTCCTCGGCGGGTCCGACGTCGTCGACGAGTACGTCGCGATCGGGACCGCCCAGTACGGCTCGCCCGGCGGTTGCGCGCAGCCGCGCGACGGCGGTTACGACACCTGCATGTACGCCGACGCGGTCACCGAGCTCAACCGTGGTCCCGACGCCCCCGGCCCCACCCGGTACTCGGTGGTGCAGAGCGACGGCGAATGGACCGACGGTCGCCTCGACGGAACCGCACAGTGCCGCGCATACTCCCCGGTCCCCCTGGCGAACACCGGGTACGACCACGTCATCGAGATGCGCGACCCGACGATCATCGCCAACGTGCGGACGTCGCTGCGCGGGTCGTGCGCGGGCTCGGTGGTGACCGAGCCGGTCGACAGCTTCGACTGGCAGTCGACGCTGTTCCCCGGCATTCCCGGCCCTGCCGGTGACGCCATCCGCGACGCCGTACCCGGCGTCGTTCCTGCGCCCTGAGCAGCGCTAAGGTGATCGCCATGGCGATTCTCCCGATCTGCATCGTGGGCGAGCCGGTCCTGCACCAGCCGACCACTCCGGTCCCCCTCGACGCGGACGGCCGTCCGTCCGATGAGGTCGTCGGCCTCATCGACGACATGTACGAGACCATGGACGCCGCCCACGGTGTGGGCCTGGCCGCCAATCAGGTGGGCGTCGGGTCCCGGGTGTTCGTCTACGACTGCCCCGACGGCGACCGCTCGGCGGCCCGCCGCCGCGGCGAGGTCATCAACCCGGTCCTCGAGACCTCCGAGATCCCCGAGACCATGCCGGATCCCGACGACAACGACGAGGGATGCCTGTCGGTGCCGGGTGAGCAGTTCCCCACCGGCCGTGCCGACTGGGCCCGCGTCACCGGCACCGACCGGACCGGCGCCGAGGTCGTCATCGAGGGCGAGGGGTTCTTCGCCCGGATGCTCCAGCACGAGGTCGGCCACCTCGACGGCTTCCTCTACGTCGACGTGCTCGTGGGGCGCAACGCCCGGGCCGCGAAGAAGGCGATCAAACGCAACAAGTGGGGGGTCCCCGGTCTGACGTGGACGCCCGGCGAGGTCGCCGACCCGTTCGGGCACGACGACGACTGATCTCGCTTCCGCGTGGAGGTCTCATTGTCGGGTGCCGTCGCTGGCGACCGCGTCGTCGTTCGCTATCTGCTGGGCGATGCGACCCCCGCCGATTGGCGGGGAGATCCCGCGGCCGCCCGGTCGGACGTGACGGGCGTCCTGCTCGACGACTCCGACCCGCTGCGGATACGACGCGACGACGAGGAGTTGTCGATCCCGTTCGCGGCGATCACCTCGGTGCGTCTGTTGTCCGCGAAACCGGTGCGCAACAGCGAGATCCGCGCGCTCGAGCACGCCGCCGCCGTCGCCTGGCCCGGTGTCGAGACGGAGTGGGTCGACGGCTGGCTCCTGCGGGCCGGTCACGGATTCAGCAGACGCGCCAACTCAGCTGTGCCCCTTGAACGCCACGCACGTCCCGACGCCGCGACCCTGCGACATATCGGTGAGTGGTACGCCGACCGCGGCCTCCCTCCGCTCCTCGCCTCCCCGGATCGCCTCATCCCGTCGGGCTCCGTTCCCGGAGACCCCGGGGTCGAGGTACAGATGCTGACCGCCGACCTGCCGGGGCTCCGCGCGCGCACCGGCGAGATGCACGGACGGACAGTACAACTCGATCCGCAACCGGACACCCGCTGGTTGAGCGCATACGCCGGTGGGCGCGCGTCGCGCGGACTCGACACCGTGGCCGGCGTCGTGACCGCCGGGGACGGCCCGATGACCTTCGCGACCGTCGACGATGCAGCAGCGATCGGGCGGGGTTCGGTGACCGAGTCGCCGGACGGACACCGGTGGCTGGGGTTGACCGCCCTGTGGACCGACCCGGGCTCGCGCGGGGGCGGGCTCTCCTCCGCGGTGGTCGCGGCGCTGACGGCGTGGGGGGTCGAGCAGGGCGCCGACTCGGTCTACCTGCAGGTCGAGTCCACCAACCGGTTGGCCGGATCGTGGTATCGCCGCCTGGGTTTCTGGCTGCATCACACCTATCGCTATGTGACACCGCACGTGCCGGCCGCGTCGGAGGACATCCGATGAGGATCGCCACCTGGAACGTCAACTCGATTCGCGCCCGGTCCGAGTCCGTCGTCGCCTGGGCGGAGACCGCCGGCATCGACGTTCTCGCGATGCAGGAGACCAAGTGTCACGACGACGCGTTCCCGCTGATGAGTTTCCTCGCCGCCGGTTACGACGTCGCGCACGTCGGGCAAGGCGCCTACAACGGTGTCGCGATCGCCTCACGGGTCGGGCTCGACGAGGTCGAGATCTCCTTCGACGGCGTGCCGACGCACCCGGTCGACGGCCAGCCGATCCGGGAGGCGCGGTCGATCTCCGCGCGCTGCAACGGCGTTCGCGTCTGGAGTCTCTACGTACCCAACGGCAGGACACCCGACGACCCGCACTACACCTACAAGCTCGCCTGGCTCGACGCGCTGCGGAATCACATCTCCCTGCGGCTGGCCCACGACCCCGCCGCGGACATGATGCTCGCCGGCGACTGGAACGTCGCCCAGACCGACGACGACGTGTGGGATCGCGAGTACTTCGAGGGACGCACACACGTGACCCCACCCGAACGCGCCGCAGTGCAGGGGTTCCTGGAGGCCGGCCTCGTCGACTCGGCCCTTCCGTACGCCCCGGGGTACACCTTCTGGGACTACACCCAGCTGCGGTTCCCCCGGAACGAGGGCATGCGCATCGACTACGCGTTCTGCTCACCCGCTCTCGACACCCGCATCATGGGCGCCGTCGTCGATCGCGCCGCGCGAAAAGCGAAGGGCGCCAGCGATCACGCCCCGGTGGTCTTCGACATCGCCGACTGACCGCGGCTGCGCAACACAACTACTCCCTCAGGTGCGAACCTCCCCATGCTCCCTGAGGTGCGAGGAGCGATAGCGACGAGCCACGAAGGGCGCGGCGAGATGCGTCGCGAGGCCCTTCGAGGCTCGCTTCGCTCGCACCTCAGGGAGCAGGGGCGCCGTCAGGCGAACGACTTCCCGACGATCCAGTAGGCCTGCGACTTCACCGACTTCTTGGGGATCCCGTACTCGCCTTTGAACAGTCCCGCGACTGCACGGGTGCTCGTCGAATCGAGTGCGACCCAACCGAAGTGGTCGGCGGCATCGAAGGCGGCGGATCGGACCGCGTCGACGAGGGCCGCGCCGTCGCGCTCACGCGGAAGCCAGTGCACCGTGTCCTGCGCGCGGGCGCGCAGCGGCAGCAACCTGTCGCTCTCGTGCTGATACTCGAACCAGATCGTCGCACCCGCCCCGGAGTCGCCGAGCGAGTCCAGCAGCGAATTGATCGCCGGTAGCGAGGCGGTGTCGCCGGCGACGAGCCATCCCGCCGGCGCGGGGTCGGGGATCGCGAACTTCGAGCCCATCAGGGTCGCGCCGATGGCGTCACCCACATGTGCGTCCTGAGCCCATCGGGCGGCGGTGCCGTCGTGGATCGCGAACTCGATGTCGAAGGTGTCCGTCGCCGGGTCGGGATCGACGAGCGTGTACCCGCGCTGATGCAGCTTGCCGCCGTCGGCGAACCGGAGGCGCACCCACATGGTCGGGTGGATCGCGGAACCGGTGAGGAGCCCGCCACCGTGGAAGCGCAGTCGCAGATAGTGATCCGTCACCGCCTCTTTGCCGGTGAGGGTGAAGGTGAAGTCGTCACCGCCCAGGATCTTCATGACGGCGCCCTGCCAGCCGCGCCCCTTCGTGGATACCTCGCTCATGTCTGAACCTCTCTACAGTGCCTCCCCGGCCCGGGGTCCGGGCCGGGGAGACACTGTCATTCTCGTGACCGTCGGCATGACACGACGCACCACGGAAAACCGGACCTACTGGAAGGTGCCGTTCTCGACCATCTGACGGGCCTCGAGGCGACGGATCTTGCCGGATGTGGTGCGCGGCACCGAGTCCGGCGCGACGAAGATGACCTCGGCGGGCATGATCCCGCACGCCGACGCGACCTCGGAGTTGACCTCTGCACGCGCCTGGTCGGGATCGGACCCCTTGTACTCGGCGAGGATCACCAGGCCCGGCCGGGCCGAACCCTCCCCCCGCGCCATGGCGACGACGCCGCCGCGACGCACACCGGCGACTTCGGCGGCCGCGCGCTCGATCTCGATCGGGAACAGGTTGCGGCCCGCGACGATGATGACCTCCTTGGCCCGGCCGCAGATCACCAGCCGATCGTCGATCAGGTAACCGAGGTCGCCGGTCGAGAACCATTCGCCCGCACCGAGATCGGCGTCGCCCAGGTAGCCGCGCATCATCGACGCGCCGCGGATCTCCACGTGTCCGACGTTGCGCCCGTCGATGACCGGGACGTCGACATTCGGCTCGACGATGCGAACCTGCATGCCGCCCAGCGGCTTACCGAGGATCGCGTACCGGCGGCGAATGGGCTCGCCACCGCCGGGCGGGGTCACGGTGACCTCGTCGTAGTGCACCCCCTCGCCGACCGCGGGCATCGTCACCGCGCAGGCGGATTCGGCCATACCGTAGGCGGGTGCCGCGGCGGAACGATCGAATCCGAACGGCGCGGTCGCCTCGAGGAACTTGTCGAAGGCATCGGCGTCGATCGGCTCACCGCCGCTGATCGCGACGCGCAGGTGTGAGAGGTCGATGTCGCGCAGCAGTTTGCCGTAGCGGCCGAGGATGTCGTAGGCGAAGTTCGGCGCCGCGGTGACGGTCGTCTTGGTCTCGGTGAGCCACTGCATCCACTTGAAGGGCGCCGCCGCGAAGGCGGTGTTCGGCACGATGTAGGCGGGGATGCCGGTGGTCATCCCGGCGAGCAGGAACATCAGACCCATGTCGTGGTAGAGCGGCAGCCAGCTGAACCCGGTGTCGCGGGTGCGGTGGAGGCCGAGCCGGCTGACCAGTTCGATGGCGTTCGAGTAGACGGCCGAGGCCGTCAGGGCGACGGTCTTGGGGTCTCCGGTCGATCCGGCGGTTCCCTGGAGGACGGCGATGGTGTTGCCGTTGACGTTACGGGCGACGAAGTCGGTGGTGTCGGCGCCGAGGCCGTACTCGCCCACTCGCGCGATGTGCAGCCGTCCCTCGACCTTCGACAGCAGGTCGAGCTGGGCTCCGCTGCCGAGGACGGTGCCGACGCCGATCGACACGTACCGGTGGTAGGTGTTCTGCGCCCATCGCTCCTCGTCGGCCCCCCGGATGGGGCCCGGCAGGATGGTGACCGGAACACCGGCGAGCCACGCGCCCTGGATGGCGGCGATCAGGTCCACCGTGGGGTCCCCGATGAGGCCGAGCGCCTGCGGCTCGTGCAGTTCGCTGTCAGCCAGCAACTGGACCGCGATCTGCTCCGCGCGGGCATGGACCTCGCGCCACGGCGCCGTCACCCACTCGCCGGTGTCGGAGTCCAGGACGGACAGACTCGTATCCCCCGCCAGCATCGCCTCACGAACGGTGGCCGCCAACGCATTGGTCGAGCCCGCTTCCTCCAGGATCACGCTGTTCTGCGACATTCTCGTTTCCCGTTCTCGCCAGCACCTGGCGTCGGTCGTCTGATCGTCTTCCGGTCGTGTGAGCGACCGAGTGGTCATACCGCGGGTCGTCCCCGACCGCTGGTCTCGGCGAACACAACTGCTCGCACCATTTGGGTAGGGTAGCCTAATCTTTCTCGGACACAAGACCCCGAGTCGATCATCGCGACTACGTGATCCGCGTCATCCGATGAGACCAATACGTGAAACTTAGGCTAACCTAATTCGCGTCGGCTCGCGGGGCCCTCGCCGACATTGCCCAGAGATTGGGCGGAGCGGTTAGTTAGTATAACCTACCCTAAATGCGGGTTCCCCGGACTGAGTAAACATCTCACCGAACTGCGAGAGGCACGCCGGCTGATGGCCACGAATTCCCAGACCACGGATCTTGTCACCGCGGCCGACATCGTCGCCGAGGTGTCCGAGGCCCTCGGCCTGACGCCCGAGTCGATAGACCCGGAGCAGGACCTCATCGCCCAGGGACTCGACTCGCTGCGGATGATGCGACTGGCCGGCACCTGGCGCAAACGCGGCCTCGACGTCGACTTCGCCCGCCTCGCCGCACAACCCACGGTCACGGCCTGGGCGGCACTTCTGCGCTCCTCGGCCGGTCGGCCGAGCGACGCGAACCCGGCCGGTGCCGGCGCGGCCGCCGCCGCGACTTCGGACATCCGCGACCAGGTGGCCACGGCGCTCGGCGTGACCCCCGAGTCGATCGACCCCGAGCAGGACCTCATCGCACAGGGACTCGACTCGCTGCGGATGATGCGACTGGCCGGCACCTGGCGCAAACGCGGCCTCGACGTCGACTTCGCCCGCCTCGCCGCGCAACCGACCATCACCGCGTGGGCGGCGTTGCTGGGCGGCACGCCCGCGCCGACCACCGACGACCTCGCACCTTCGTCATCGGAACCGACCGAAGGACCGTTCCCCCTCGCTCCGATGCAGCACGCCTACTGGATCGGTAGGTCGGACAGCCACGCGTTCGGCAATGTCGCCGCTCACCTCTACATCGAGTTCGACGGTTCCGACGTCGATCCCGACCGCTTCACCTCGGCGATGGCCGCGCTGCTGGAACGCCACCCGATGCTGCGCGTCCGAGTGCTTCCCGACGGTACCCAGGAGATCGGCCCGGCACACCCCGAAGCCATTGCGGTGCACGACCTTCGGGAACATTCCTCGGAGACGGTCGAGCAGGTCCTGGCGGCCCGTCGCGCGGACGGCACCCACCGCGCACTGCCGGTCGACGAGGGAGCGGTGATCCGGGCCGAACTGAGTCTGCTGCCGGGGAACTCGGCCCGTGTCCATCTCGACGTCGACATGATCGCCGCCGACGCGATGAGCTACCGCGTCCTCGTCGACGACTTCGCTCGCCTGTACCGCGGCGAGTCCCTGCCGGAACTCGGCGTCACCTTCGCGACGATCACCGCGGATCGCACGTCGCGGGAGATCCGCGACGACGACGTGACCTGGTGGCGCGAAAGGATTCCCACACTCCCCGGCCCGCCCGAACTCCCGCTCGACGAACGTGCGATGCGCGGCGATGTCGAACCGCACAGCGTCCGCCTCCACCATTCGGTGTCCGCGTCGGACTGGAAGCGACTCGAGGAGCACGCGCACCGGCGCGGCGTCACCCCCGCGGCCGCGGTGGCCGCAGTCTTCGCCGAAGCCGTCGGAACGCATTCGGCCACCTCGCGATTCCTGCTCACGGTGCCGTTGTTCGATCGTCCTCAGGTCCATCCTGACGTCGAGCGGGTGGTGGGCGACTTCACGTCGTCGATCCTCGTGGGCGTCGACCTGAGCGAGCCGGCGACGCTCGCCGAACGTGCGCGATCGATGCGGGCATCGATGCACGAGGCCGCCGCGCACGGTTCGATGAACGGACTGGACGTGCTTCGCGAACTGAGTCGCCACCGCGGCGAACCGGTGGTCTCGCCGATCGTGTTCACCAGCGCGCTGGGACTGGGAGACCTCTTCTCGCAACAGGCAACCGACGTGCTGGGTGATCCGTCGTGGATCGTCTCGCAGGGCCCGCAGGTGCTGCTCGACGCACAGGTGACCGAGGTTGCCGGCGGACTGCTCCTCAACTGGGACGTCCGTGCCTCCGACCTCGAACTCACCACCGCACGTTCGATGTTCGACCACTATGTCCGTCTGCTCGGGCTCCTCGTCGACGGTGAGTGGGATGCGCCCGCGCCGGACCCGATCACGGCCGAGGTTCGAGCACAGCGCCTTTCGGTGGAGAGTCCACTACCGGCCACCGACACCTTCGACGGCACCCTGCACGGAAACTTCTTCGCCCGCGCCGCCGAGCGTGCGGGGACACCGGCAGTCGTATCCGACGCACGCATCTGGACCCACGCCGAATTGGCCGACGAGGCCCGCCGAGTCGCCGGAGCCCTGGTCGCAGCCGGGGTCACACCGGGTGACACGGTCGTCGTCCACCTGCCCAAGGGCGGCGACCAGGTCGTCGCCGCGCTCGGAGTGCTCGCCGCCGGCGCGGCCTACGTCCCGATCGCCCCCACCCAGCCCCGGGCGCGCCGCGAGCGCATCGTCGACGTCGCCACCCCGGCCGCAATTCTTACCTCCGAACCCGCCGCCTGGACCTCAGCCGAAGCCACCGTGCTCGAGGTGAACGACGCCCGACGCACCGATCCGGTCGACCCGGTCGCCGTCAGCGGCGACGCCCTCGCCTACGTCCTGTTCACCTCGGGCTCCACCGGATTGCCCAAGGGCGTCCAGGTTCCGCACCGGGCCGCGGTCGCCACGATCACCGACCTCGTCGACCGGTATGCGATCGGAGCCGACGATCGCAGCCTGCAGGTGTCCTCGCTGGAGTTCGACCTCTCGGTCTTCGACATCTTCGGCCTCCTCGCCGTCGGCGGCGCCGTCGTCGTGCCCGGCGACGACGAGCAGACCAAGGTCGACGACTGGGCGCGGCTGCTCACCCAGCACTCGGTGAGCGTGCTCAACTGCGTGCCGTCGATCCTCGGCATGCTCCTCGATCTCAACCCCCTGCCCGCGTCGCTACGGATGATCATCATGGGCGGCGACAAGGTCGACGTGTCGCTGCTCGAGCGCGTCGGCGCACAGCTGCCCGATTGTCGCGTGGCCGGCCTCGGCGGGACCACCGAGACGGCAATCCATTCCACCATCTGCGAAGCGGATGCCGTGCCGGCCGGAATGGCGTTCGTGCCGTACGGGATTCCGCTCCGCGGCGTCCGCTGCCGGGTCGTCGACGACGCCGGCCGCGACCGCCCCGACCTCGTGCCGGGTGAACTGTGGATCGGCGGAGCCGGCGTGGCCGACGGTTACCGCGGCGACCCCGAGCGCACCGCCGATCGTTTCGTCGAGCACGAGGGACAGCGTTGGTACCGCACCGGCGATCTCGCGCGTTACCTCCCGGGTGGCTTCCTCGACTTCCTGGGCCGCGCCGATCACATGGTGAAGATCCGCGCCTACCGCGTCGAACTCGGTGAGGTCGAGGCCGGGTTGCTGGGTCTGGCCGGGGTGGGCTCGGCCGTCGCCTGGTCCGACGGTCGCGACCTGCGTGCCGCGGTGGTGCTCACCGACGGATCGACCGAGGACGACGCCGACCTGCGCGCCCGGTTGTCGGAAGCCCTTCCACCGCACATGGTCCCGCGGTCCATCACGGTCCTGGACCGGTTCCCGCTGACTCCGAACGGCAAGCATGACCGCAAGGCCATCGCCGCCGGCGTCCGGTCCGACGACGACGCCGTCGAGTCGGTCGCGCCGCGCGGCCCGGTCGAAGAGGCCCTCACCCTGATCTTCGGGGAGGTCCTGCCGACACCGCCCGCGAGCGTCACTGAGGACTTCATCTCCCTCGGCGGCGATTCCGTCCAGGCCACCCGCGTGGTCGCACTGACGCGCCAGTGGCTCGACGCACCCGGCCTCTCGGTCGCCGACATCTTCTCCCGGCGGACGATCGCGGGGCTCGCCGGACGACTCACCGAACTCGGCGGGGAACGCGCTGAGTTCGTGGCACAGACCTTCCTTGACGTCCTGCAACTCACCGACGAACAGGTGGAGGCCGAGATCGCGCGCGGCTGACCGCATTCGGCACCTTCTCCGGCACCCCAACAGACCACCTCCCAGAGCAAAGGCATCATGACCATTTCCTCCGCCCCGACCTACGACCTGACCTCGGTCGCCCTCGACGACGTATCGCACGCCGCGACGGTCCACGGATGGCTCACCCATCCCAAGGCCAAGTACTGGGACATGCTCGACAGCTCGGTTGCCGACGTGGAGAAGATGATTCGCGAGTCGGCCGAGGCCACCGCCGGCACGCCCCACGGAATGCGCCTGGGCTACCACGACGGGCGCCCGCAGTTCCTGTTCGAGCTCTACGACCCGGCCACCAGCGAACTCGCCGACCCCGCCAGCGGTTACGTACCCGCCGACGGCGACATCGGCATGCACCTGCTGGTCGCCCACGCCGAACAGTCCCTGCCGGGCTTCACCGGCGCGGTGATGCTGCACATCATGCGGACCGCGATCCTGGAGGTCGGCGCCGCGCGCGTCGTCGTCGAGCCCGACGTCCGCAACAAGGCCGTGCACCGCCTCAACGCGAGTGTCGGCTTCCGCGTCGACGGCGACTACCCCGTCGGGAACAAGACCGCGCACCTGAGCTATTGCACCCGAGCCGACTTCCTCGAGGTGACCGACAACGGCAAGTCCGTCGGACCCGTCGAGGTCACGGACCTGGGGGCGTAGATCGTTGACTCTCCAGGACATCGGGACCATTCCGGGATTCGCGACGCGCACGGCCGGGGGGTCGGGTGCGCGAAGCCATCGCCAGACGTATCACACCAGGATCGCGAAGAAGATCCTCGCCGAGTTCTCCCACGAGCGGGCACTCGACCCGGTGGCGAGCGGCGACGGGTACGTCGTCTCCTCCGCCGACGGCCGCACCGACTACCACTTCCGCGCCGACCGGCTCGCCCTGGACAGCTGGGCGATCGACGAGTCGACGCTGCGTCGTGTGCGCGACGGCGCCGAACTCCCGATCGACGCGGTGGCGATGGTCGTCGACCTGGCACCGTTCCTGGGGATCGGTCCCCAGGCGCTGCCGGAGTACCTCGAGGAGTTCATCAACACCCTGGCGATCAGCGCCGACCGTCCGGACGAACGACGCATCCCAGCAACGGATCTCGCTCACGCCGACTTCCAGACCATCGAGGCGACGATGACGGAGGGGCACCCGTGCATCGTCGCCAACGCCGGCCGTCTTGGGTTCAGCGCGGACGACATCGAGCGCTACGCCCCCGAGGTGGGCAACCACTTCCGGCTCGTCTGGCTCGCCGTCCGTCGCGAGGACTGTGACGTTGCCACCGTCAGCGACGTCGACTACGACGCGCTGCTCCTCGACGAGCTCGGACCCGAGACGCTGTCCGACTTCGGGGACGCCCTGCGCGAAGTCGGTTGTGAACCGGCCGATTACCGATACCTCCCGGTGCATCCCTGGCAGTGGGTCGAGAAGGTACGCAAGCTCTACTCCGCCGACATCGCCGACCAGCGCATCGTCGAGGTCGGCACGAGCCCCGACCTCTATCAGGCACAGCAGTCGATCCGCACGGTGTTCAACGCGACCACCCCGACCCGCAACTACGTCAAGGTCGCACTGTCGATCGTGAACATGGGTTTCACACGCGGGATGTCGGCCGACTACATGCGGACGACGCCGCTGATCAACAACTGGGTCCGTGGACTCGTCGCCGACGACCAGTACCTCGCCGCGATCGGCTTCGAGATGATCTTCGAGGTCGCGGCGATCGGTTACCGCAGCCCGACGTTCACGCCGATCACGCAGCCGGGGTCGGAGTACCGCAAGATCCTGTCCGCGCTGTGGCGACAGAGCCCGGTGCCGCTGGCAGCCGCAGACGAGCAACTGTCGACCATGGCCGCGCTGCTTCACATCGACCACCTGGGGGAGCCACTGGTCGGCGCGTTCATCGACCGTTCGGGTGTCCCCGCGACCGAGTGGATCCGTCGCTACCTGCGCACCTATCTACATCCCATCGCCTACCTGCTCTACCGATACGAGCTGAAGTTCTCGCCGCACGGGGAGAACCTCATCCTCGTTCTCGCCGAGGGCATCCCGGTGCGAGCGATCCTCAAGGACATCGGCGAGGAGGTCTCGGTGTTCGGCGAGGCGGACGGACTCCCGGAGAGCTGCGCCCGCGTCCGGACCACCGAACCGGACGAGATCCGCAACCTGGGTGTGCTGTCGGACGTCTTCGACGACTTCCTGCGTCCACTCGCCGAGATCCTGCACACGCACGGCATCGTCGGCGACGACGAGTTCTGGTCGCTGGTGGCCGAGAGCCTGCGTGAGTTCGTCGCGGCCCACCCCGATCTGGAAGACAGGTTCGCTCGCTGGGATCTGTCCGCACCGGAGTTCGGGGCGGTGCACATGAACGGGCTGCAACTGCGCAACAACAAGCGCATGGTCGACATCGAGGACTCCTACGCATCGCTGATCGACGCGGGTCACCGGCTCGTCAATCCGATTGCGCCGCCGAGGGACCGGTGAGGGAGATGACCACCACCCGCACCCACGCACCCGACGACGCGGAGATCCTGCGTGATGGCCACGGCATCCCGCACGTCCTCGCCTCGACGCCGCGCGGAGCTCTGTACGGACAGGGCCGGGCATGCGGCGAGGACCGGCGCTGGCAGATCGAGTTCATGCGGCTGCGCGCCGAGGGACGCACCGCCGAGGTCTTCGGGGCCGGCTGCGTCGAATGGGACACCTTCGCCCGCCGCGCCCAGCTCGACGTGGCGGCGAAACGCATCTTCGACGCATCGTCCACCCGCACCCGGGAACTGGTCACCGCCTACGCCGACGGCGTGAACAGCACCCTCGGCGACCTCGAGACGTCGGCTGCCGCACCGGAACTCGAGGCGTTGGCGCATCGCCCGCTGCCGTGGCGGCCGTGGACGCCGATCTCGGTGTTCATCATGCACCACGTGCTCTTCGGCCGGTTCACCACGAAACTCTTCCGCCTGCACGCCTGCCGCACGCTCGGTTTGGATGCGCTGCGGTTCTGGGACTTCGAGACGCGGGAGACCGACCCCACGGTGCCCGCGATGCCCGATGAGGCGTTCCTGGAGGAGATCCTCGCGATCACCCGCCCGGCGTCGCCCGAGCAACCCGCCCCGGCGGTGGACCTCGGCGATCCGATGTCGGGCAGCAACGCCTGGGGTGTGTCCGCCGAGCGGAGCTCGACCGGTGCACCCATCGTCGCCGGCGACCCGCATCGATTCCTCGAACTGCCGGGCATCTATCAGCAGTTCCACCTCGCCTCGACAGGTCCGCACGAAGCATTCGACATGGCCGGGTTCGCCTTTGCCGGCGTCCCGGGAGTCCCGCACTTCTGTCAGGGCGACGACATCGCTTGGGGCATCACGAATGCCATGGGCGACTATCAGGATCTGTACCTCGAGCGATTGACGCGCGACGAGGCCGGCACGCTCCTGGTCGAGGTACCGGGCGGCGGGCGGGTGCCGGCCGGGGTGAGCACCGAGACGATCCTCGTCCGGGATGCCGAACCCGTTGCCGTGCAGCTCGTCACCACCCCGAACGGTGCCGTCGTCTTCGGCGGCCCCGACGAGTCGTTCGCGATGAGCATCCGGTCCCCGCTGCTCACCGAAGAGGTCACCTTCGACGCGCCGATCGACCTGCTCTTCGTGCGCACCGTCGCCGATGTCGAAGCAGCCCTGACGAAGTGGGTCGAGCCGGTCAACCGCGCGGTCATCGCCCACACCGACGGCACCGTCGCCACCCACGTGGCCGGCCGGGTGCCGGTCCGCGCGCCCGAGAACTACTGGTTGCCGGTCCCGGGCTGGGACGAGCGCTACCAGTGGCGCGGATACGAGGCGGGTTCGCTCGGTGACCCCGGCTTCGACGCGACCCTCCGCTCCCTGAGGAATCCGGAGCTCGCGGAGGCCACCCCCCGCTCCCTGAGGAGCCCGGAGCTTGCGGAGGGCGTCTCGAAGGGTCCCGCCTTCACCGTCACCGCCAACCAGCGGATGTCCGATGTGCCTGCGTTGCAGCCGCTCACGAGTGAGTGCGTCGAACCGTTCCGGGCCGACCGGATCACCGCGCGACTCGACGATCTCGGTTCGGTGAGTCCGGCGGATTGCGCCGACATCCACACCGATGTCCGGCTCGAGCAGGCGACCGTCGTCCAGGAGTTGCTGTCACGTGTACGCGGCGCCGACGCCGAGGCCGAAGGCATCCGGGAGCGCCTGGTGGCGTGGGACCGGTCGATGATCGCCGACAGCACCGACGCGTATCTCTATGCCGAGTTCCGTACCCAGTTGGTTCTCGGGGTCGCGAGTACCGACGTGCTCGCGCCGCTGCGCGGGCCGCACGGATTCCCGGCGGTGTTCCAGCCGTGGTTCGTGCCCGAGCCCCGTCTCGCGACCGCGCTGACCTCCGTCGTCGCCAACACGGCGGGGATCGGCATCGACATCGAGGCCGTGGCGGTCGCCGCCCTCGATGCCGTGGTGGCCCGGATCGGGACCTTCGGTTCGACGCCCACGTGGGGCAGCGTCCATCGCCTGGCACCGATCCACGGATTCGACCTGGTCGGCGCGTCGCCGCAGCACCCGGATCTGTTCGCCACCCTTCGTCCGACTCCCCTGCCCCTGGCGGGGGACGCCGAGTGCGTCTTCGCCAACGCCGCGGCGGTCGGCACCCACCTGTGCATCACGGGTGCCGCCGCACGCTACGTGTGGGACCTCGCCGACCGCGGGGCGAGCCGTTGGATCGTCCCGCTGGGCGTGAGCGGTGATCCCCGTTCCGATCACTTCCAGGACCAGGCGCCGCGGTGGGCGGCGGGCGAGCTGATCGAGGTCGTCCGCGATTGGGATGTGTTGCGTGGCAAGACCGCAGCAGCGTCGACGACGTCCACCGCCACATCGACCGAGAGGGAGCCATGCCCGCGTTGACCGAAGCGCGACTGACGCTGTTGCGTCGTCGAATCGCGCAGACCGGCGAACCCGCCCGCACGGCCGCAGCTGACGAACCAAGGGCCTCCGTGCCGTTCGGCGAGTTCGGCACCGCCGAACGGCGGATGTGGCGGATCTACGAACTGGATCCGGAATCGGTGTCGCACAACATCGGACTCGTCCTGCAGTTCGGCGGTACGCGAACGCTCCGATCGGTCGTCGACTCCGCCGAACTACTCGTCGAGCGCTTCGGGGTCCTGAAATCGGTGGTCGAGGTCGACAACGCGGGCACGCCGCGTCGCCGCGCCGTTTCGCACGCGGGATCGTGGGACGCATCGGGCACGGTGTGGACCTGGGGCCTGCCGGACGCGGAGGCAACCGGACCCGTCGACGATGCCGACGCGATCGCGACCGCGCTGACCCGCACGCCATTCGATCTGACGTCGGATGTGCCACTCCGGCTTCGGGTCTCGGGCTCGGACGGCGACGTCACCATGATCCTCGTCGTGCACCATCTCGCCGTCGACGACACCTCATGGCCGCTGCTGCTGGGCACCCTGGTGTCAGGTTCGTGGCCCGGCGACGTCAACGCCGACTCCCGCCCGGTCTCACCAAATTCCGCGGCCGCCTCGGCAGCCGCCGAGGACGCGGTGCGCCACGCGCTCACGACCTGGGCCGCCGACGACGTCCGCTATCCGCTCAGCGGCGAGTTGCCCACCGAAAGTGCCGCCGACAGCTGGCTCTCGCCGATGGACGACCGGGACGGCATCAAGGTCGCCGCCCCGGTTGCGGCCGACTCGCTGGCCGCTTTCGGCCGGGTCGCGCAGACCGTCGGCGCCACCCCGAACGCGTTGCTGATCGGCGTGTGTTCGCTGGCGGCGTATGCCCTGACCGGCGCCGCCGACCACGTCCTGGTGGTGCCGGCCGACAACCGTCGTCGGACGCAGTCACCCCAGAACGTCGGATACTGCGGCAACATCATCCCGATGCGGTTCCGCATCGACCCCGACGCCACGGTCGAGCAGGCTCTGCGGGATGCGGGTGCGGCCATCTACCGATCGATGGAACACTCCGGCACCGATTTCGGGCCGATCCTGACCGCGTTGCGGCAGCAGGGCGGCCGTTTTCCCGTCATCGAGATCATGGCGTCGGTCCGGCCCGCGCCGCTGCGCGGGATCCCACAACCCGCCGACGCCCCGGTCACCTGCCGGTCGGTGTTCAACGGGATCGCCAACTACCCGCTCTCGATCGCCTTCGAGGCCGACGACGAGAGCACCCACGTCGAGGTCGACCACCAGCCGGGGATCGTCCCCGACGCGGTGGCCGACCGCGCCACCGCAGTACTCACCGCACTCGTCGACCTGATTCCGACGTCGTTGCACCAGAACGTCTCCGCACTCGTCGAAACCCTCGCCGAGAGCGCACCACAGAAGGGCAGCGCCGGATGACCGGCCTGCCACCGCGCCACCGCGCGCCAGAGTCAACAGGGGGGAACTCAGTGTCCGAAGACCGCCAGTCCGTATGGGGTGCCTCGCGATTCGCCCGTCCCGGCGATGGCTGGGCCGACGTCGGGCGCGGCTTGGCGGAGGTCGCGGCCGCGGTCGGCGACGACCACCACGGCGCCCCGCTGCCGAGCGGTGACCCCGTCGCGGTGCTCGGCGGGGTGACGGCACTACTCGGCCCGCACGGAGTCCCGGAGAACGGGATCGGGGAGTCCCAGGCGCTGACCCGGCTCGCCCGCCTGGTGGCCGAGTTCGGACTGGACCTCACCCATCCGATGGCGGCGGCGCATCTGCAACCCGCGCCGCTGTCGGTCGCGGTCGCCGCCGACGCCCTGGCCTCGGCCACCAATGCCTCACTCGACACCTACGATTCCGGCCCGGCCACACTGGCGCTCGAGACCTGGACCGTACAGTCGCTGGCTCGTATGGCCGGGTTCGGCGAACATGCCGGCGGTGTCTTCAGTCCCGGTGGATCGATCTCGAATCTGCTGGCGCTCATGATCGCTCGCGACCACACCGCTGCCCGGCGGGGCATCGACGTGCGGCACGACGGCGTCGGCGCGTTGCACCGCCCGGTCGTCTTCTGCTCGCGCGTGGCGCACTTCTCGGTTCACCGCGCCTGTGCGGCACTGGGACTGGGCGAGACCGCGGTCATCCCGGTCGAGGTCGACTCGCATCACCGGATGATCCCGGAGGCGCTGGAAGCGACCATCCGCGAGGCCGGCGCGGCGACACCGCTGGCGATCGTCGCCACCGCGGGTACCACCGACTTCGGTACCATCGACCCGCTCGGGGAGATCGCCGACATCGCCGAGCGGCACGAGATCTGGATGCACGTCGACGCCGCCTACGGTTTCGGCTCGCTGTTCTCCGACCGCCTCGCCGGTCTGCTCACCGGCGTCGAACGCGCCGACTCGGTCACCCTCGACCTGCACAAGGTCGGTTGGCAGCCGGCGGCCGCGAGCCTCATGCTGCTGTCCGACGCCGATCGCTTCGTGTCCCTGAACCGTTCGGTGGCCTACCTCAACCCCGACGACGACGTGGAGGCCGGGTACAGCGGCCTCCTGGGTCAGACGCTGCAGACGACGCGACGGCCCGACGTCCTCAAGGTCGCGGCGACCCTGCTCGCCTACGGACGCCGCACTCTGGGTGACATGCTCGACAAGTGCAACGACCTCGCGGTGTACGCCGAACAGCGAATCGCCACCGAACTGCAGCTCGAGCTCATCGCGCCGGTCACGCTGACCACCGTCGTGTTCCGGTATCGGTGCACCGATCTCGACGCGGTCAACGGCGAACTGCGGCGTCGGTTGATCGCCGACGGCAAGGCACTCATCGGCCGTACCCAGGTCCGGGTGCCCGGTGAGGAAGAGCCCCAGACCTGCCTGAAGCTGACCCTCCTCAACCCGGAAACCTCGGAGAGCGACATCGACGAGCTGTTCGACGAACTGTTGCGCGTCGCGCTCGAGGTGGAGTCGGAAGGCACCGCCGCACCCGGCGCGGAAGTCCACAGTGAAGAAATGGTGAGAGTGTCCGAATGACCCCAGAAGAGAAGACCACTGTCGAGAATGTAGACGTACTCGCGATCGGTTGCGGCCCATTCAATCTGGGCCTCGCCGCGCTCGCCTCGACGCTCGACGACGTGAACCTCCTGGTCGTCGACTCGCGAGACGAGTTCCGGTGGCATCCGGGCCTGATGTTCGACGACGCCACCCTCCAGGTGAGCTTCCTGTCGGACCTGGTGACGCTCGTCGACCCGACCCATCCGCTGTCGTTCCTGAACTACATGGCCGACATCGATCGCATGTACCGGTTCCTGGTACGCGAGAACTTTTTCCCGACCCGCATCGAGTACGAGGCCTACCTGCTCTGGTGCGTGTCCCGGCTCGACTCGCTCCGATGGGGCACCACCGTCGACGAGGTGGCCTGGGACGCCGAGGCCGACGCGTTCCGGGTGACCATGCACACCGGCACCACCTCCTCGACGGTCATCGCACGACACGTGGTGGTCGGCATCGGCACCGAACCGTTCGTCCCGCAGGCACTCTCGTCGGACTCGCCCGCGGTGGTCCACAGCTCCGACTACCTGTTCAACCAGGAGAAGGCGCTCGCCGCCGACACCGTCACCGTCATCGGCTCCGGCCAGTCGGGTGCCGAGATCGTCATCGATCTGCTGGAATCCAACCTACGCGGCGGCCCCGCGGTCCGATGGTGGACGCGCACACCATGGTTCGCGCCGCTGGACTTCACGAAGCTCTCGCTGGAGATGACCACGCCGGCCTACATGGACTACTTCCACAGCCTTCCCGAGGCCGCACGGGATCGGGTTCGCCCGCAGCACTGGCAGTTCCACAAGGGCATCTCCACCGACACCCTGGAGCGCCTGCACGACCTGCTGTACCGGCGCCAGTTGCAGGACAAGCTCAACCCGGTGCAGCTGCGGATCTCGGTCGAGGTCGAAGGCATCGACACCCTCGCCGACGGCAAGCTCCGGGTCCGCGGCCGTCACCTCGACACCGGCTCCGAGCTGGCCCACACCACCGACATGGTCATCGCCAGTACCGGCTACCAGGCCCGCAGGGCGGACTTCCTGGCCCCGATCGAGTCTGCGCTGCACCGGGATTCGCGCGGACGCCTGGTCATCGGCGCCAACCACGAGATCGAGACCGACGACGCCCTGACCAACCGGATCTTCGTCGCCAATGCCGAGGAGCACGCGCACGGCGTCTCGGCCCCGAACCTCGACATCGGCGCGGTCCGCAACGCACGCATCCTGAACACCGTGCTGGGCCGCGAGGCCTACCGCCTGCCCAGGCACACCGCGTTCACCAGTTTCGGCGCCTCGGACGACGACGACATCGTCGCGCCGTAACCCGCTAGCCGGCTCACGGCCCGATCCGCCACGTGCGGCTCGGGCCGTTGTCGTTGTTGCGAAGTGGCTTCGACACGGCTCCTCACTGCGCTCGTCGCCTGCTCAACCAGCGGTGGGCCCCCGCTCCCTGAGGAGCCCATGGCGACGAGCAACCCCCTGCTCCCTGAGGTGCGAGGAGCGATAGCGACGAGCCACGAAGGGTCCGGCGACCCCGAAAACCAACTCGCCCTCCACATTCCGCGGAGGGCGAGTTCGTTTCAGACCGAGCTCAGTTGGACGCCGCGGCGAACGACGGCTTCAGCAGGTCGAGGACGTACGGGATCGAGTTCGGCGTCGGCGCGTTGAGACCGGTGATCTGCGACTGGGTCATGAACGTGACGGCGTTGTCCTTGACCGCCTTCAGGTTCTTGTACCCGGGCAGCGACTTCAGGGTCTCCGCCTGCTCGGGGGTGGCCGTGGCCACGACGAGTACGTCGGCGTCGAGCATCGGGATGTTCTCGGTGCTCAGCCCGAAGCGCGGCTGGCCGGTCCGCTGGTACTCGGCGACCAGCTTGGGAGCCATCTTCATCCCGAGCGAGGTGAACAGCTCTCCGGCGCCGTCGTTCTCGTCACCGAGCACCGACAGCTGGTCGTTGCCGTACATGAACGCGAACGCGTAGGTCTTACCCTTCAGGTTCGGGTACTCCTGCGCCACCGCCGCGATCTTCGCGTTGGTGTCGTCGATGATCGACTTCGCCTTCTCCGGGTCGTGCAGCACGGTGCCCATCACCGTGACCATGTCCTGCCAGGGGTCGATCTCCTGGTCGCTGATGGCGTTGACCGTCGGGGCCAGCTTCGAGATCTGCTGGAACTCCGGACTGTCCGAGGCGAAGCCGGGTGCGAAGATCAGGTCCGGGTTCAGCTTGGCGATGGTCGTCGCGTCGTCGCCCTTGGTGGGATCGACGAACGTCGCGTCGGCCAGCTTCTCGCCGTACCACGGCTGCATCTCGCCGGTCGCCGACTTCGAGTAATCGTAGTACCCCACCGGCGTCTCACCGAACGACAGCACGACGTCGGTCCATTGATCACCCAGGGTCACGATCCGCTCCGGGGTGTCCGGGATCGTCACCGACCGGCCGTCCGGCAAGTTGAGTTGAACGGTGCCACCGGCGGATTCGTCATCCGAGCTCGAGCAACCGGCCAGCAGGCCCGCGAACAGGAGTGCACTCGCGGCGAGTGCGCCCAGGCGTGGTCGTGAAATCACGTGAAGATCCCCCAATGGGTTGTCGGTGTCGTCCGGCGGACCGGACCGTGTCACCCCGCGCGGTCAGAGCGAGCAGGGCAGCAGGACGAATCCCGCGATGGTGCAGACGCTTCGGTTGGAGAGCTTCCACTTGTTGCCGCTCCACACGAACGTCATCGAGCGATTCTGGCTACCGCGGCCGACCACGCTGATCTGCAGCGGAGCGGTCAGCGTGTTGCCGCTGACCTGGACGGGTCCCACCATCTGGTAGCTGAGCCCGACATTGCCGTAGGTCGTGATCGCGCGGGCGACGAGGTCGATCTGACGGAGCGCACGCTCACCGCCCTCGAGTTCGGCGGCGCGTGCGGCGCGGCTGCCGTTGGAGTTCATGACGATGCGGACTTTGGTGTTGAGCTGTCCGGGCGTCAGCGCGGCCGGGCCGGCGGCAACGCTCTGCTGCGGGGCGGCCGTGGTGCCCGGCGCGGGAGCAGGTGCGGGGGCCGCACCCGGAGCCGGCGCGGCTCCTTCACCGGGAGGACCGACCGGTCCACCGATCGCTCCGCCGCCTTCGGGCACGTTCTCCGTCGGGGCCGCCGCCGGCGCTCCGGCCGGTGCGCCGGCGGGTGCGGGCTGACCCGGGACGGGCTGCTGGCCGGCAATGCCCTGCTGCGGTAGCGCGGTCTGCGCGGCACCGAGGTTGACGACGGTCGGCTGTGCGGCGGTGGCGGAGTCGTTGCGCTCGCTCACCACGATGCCCACCACGCCGATCGTCACGACGATCGCGGAGATGATGGCAGCGACGCCTGCCGACGCCAGGACGGTCGGGACGCTGACCCCGCCCGATCGGCGAGACGAACCGGTCTCCGACTCGCGGTGATCGACCCCCGAGTAGTAATCGGCCCCGGCCGGGTCCTGGTAGTTGACGTCGTTGCTCATGTTGTTCTTTCTCCGTGTATGTCTTCGCCCCCGCCGAGCCGACGGCCACCTGTATATTGCAGCCCTCGGACCCCGGATTACAAGGCAAGCCTAAGCTCGCACCCCCGTCAGGTCGACGGGAGGGCCTCCTGAAGTACTTCGTCGAGCGCGGACACAAATCGTTCGGCGTATCCGGGTAGCGCCTGCGCGTCGGTGACGACGCCGAACGTGGTGGTGTGTCCGAGGATCAGGGTCGTCACCGACAGCGAGTAGCCCGCGAGCGGCGACAAGGGTGTGAGGGTGACGATCGAGCGCCCCAGCACCGACCGGACCCGCGAGAACCCGGGGTTGATGCCGATGTGGATGTCGGGGTGCATGTGGGACATCGACGCGTTCACGATCGCGCGCTGCAGACCCCACAGCGGGGCGCGCGGCAGATCGTCGGCGGCGGCCAGGTACAGCTCCGGCTTCCGCGTCGCGATGGTCTCGAGTTCGCTTCGCGCACGGCCGATCTGACGCGACAGATCGGGCTCGTTGCCGAGCAGGTTGAGGAGCGCGACGGATACCGCGTTGCCGGTGTGCCGGAACTCGTCGTCGAGGGTCACGGGCAGTGTCACGCGGACGACGTCGGCCTGTGGCGAGGCGGGCGGGTTGAGGCTGATCGCCCGGCCGATGGCCGCGAGGAGGAACTCGTGGACGGTCGCGCCGTTCCCCTTGGCCGCCTTGCGCAGCGTCCGGGTCGACGCGGAGAACAGGGCGTACTCGCGCTCGCCCGACTTCGTCAGTGCGGGCCAGGCCCGTTTCTTGCCACCGCCGGCCGCGTGCTGGTCGCCATAGGCAGCCTTCGCCTCTTTGAGTTCCTCGGGATCGATGCCGCTGATCCGGAAGCGCGGACTGGTGGCGAATCGCTCGAACTCCGCGAGATCGTCGGGCTCCCCGTCGGCGAGGAGGGCGGCGAAGGCCGCGCCCGCAATGCCGTCGGAGATGCTGTGGTGCACCCGGAGCAGGACCCACTGTCCGACACCTTCGGCACCCGCCGACGGCGTGAACAGGGTGATGTCCCAGAACGGGCGCGGGCGCGGCAGCGGCGACTCGAGCAGTTTCGTCACCCGGCGCTGGAGATGGGCGCGGTCGGTGAACCCGAACTCGGTCACGTGCTCGCCGGCGTCCCAGCTGTCGTCGGCGAGCACCACCTCGGGCTTGCGCCAGCGGCCGTTGCGGATGCCCAGCCGGAAGATCTCGAACAGGCCGGCCCGCTCCCGGACACGCGTCCGCACCTCGTCGAGGCCGAGCAACCCGCCGTCGCTCTCGAGTTGCAGGATCATCGACCAGTGCATGGGCGCACTGTCTTTGTCCATGTGCAGGTAGGTGTGGTCGGGCGGCGCGAGTTCGGTGACACGCGCGTCGGCCGGTGCCTGGCTGGCTGGGCTGTTCATGGGATGACCGCCTGGGTGAGAGGGACGATGGCTCGAGCGCTTCAGGACACCGGCGAGCCGGTGCCGTGGAGTTCGGAGTCGACGAACATGGCCTGGTACCGCTCGGTGTCGGGTTTCATCGCCGCCGCGACCAGTTCCCACAGCACCTCGTCGGTGCCGCCGCCGACGCGGGCCAGTTTCATGTCCCGCCACCAGCGACCGATCGGGGATCCGGTCTCGAGGTAACCGATCCCGCCGAAGATGTGCAGGCACTCCGACGCGACCTCTTCCCCGAGGTTGGCGGCGGTGGCCTTCAGTGCCGCGGCGGTGCGCAGGTTGATCTTGCCCTCCGCGGCGACTCCGGCCAGCGAGTAGCGCAGGACGTCGACGCTGGCCTGCAGGTCGGCGACGCGCAGGCGCAGCGCCTGATGGTCGTAGAGCTTCTTGCCGAACTGCGTGCGCTCCACCATCCGGGCAAGCGTCACGCCGATCATCACGTCGCACGCGGCGGCGATCTGGGCGGCCACCGAGTACCGCTCGTGCGCCAGTCCCCAGCTGATGATCGCCAGGCCCGTCCCCGGCCGGGCGATCAGCGCCTCGTCGGGAATCCAGGCGTCGATGGTCACCGGCGCGGTGTCGAGGGGCCCGGCGCCGAGTTTCGCATACGGCTTCCCCACCGTCACCGACTCGATCGGGACGGCGGCCAGCGCCACGTTGCCGCCCACGTCGGGACCGTCGTCGACGCCCCGGCAGACCACGAACACGTGGTCCGCGATCGGCGAGAGAGACACGAACTTCTTGTGCCCGACGACTTGGAACCCGCCGTTCTCCGGCAGGATCCGGGTCTCGGAGTTCTGTAGGTCCGAGCCGCCCTGCTCCTCGGAGGCCCCGATGCAAAGCACGGTCTCGGCGGTCAGGGCGCGCTGGGCCAGGTCTCTGAGGTAGTCGTTGCGGCCGAAGCGGCGGAGGATGGCGATGGCCGAATCGTGCAGGCTCACACCCACTCCGATGGCCGCGGAACCCAGCGCGCCGAGATGTGCGCCGAGGGCGAAATGGTCGTGGAGGTCGGTGACCTTGCGGTCCTCCCACTTGCGGACGAAGACGCCCTCGGCACCGAGGTGTTCGAGCAGGGGCCGCGGGAATCGGTGATCCCGCTCGGCCTGCGCCGTCCAGGCCGTCACCTGCTCGTCGAACGCGGCGTCGAGCAGTTCGGCGTACGTCTGCACTGGGGTCTCCACAGTCATGTCGGGTCCGGGTCCTCTCAGGCCGGGGTGCCGGCCTTCGACCGGATGAGGTCCTCGAGGTCGCCGACGGTCTTGGACTCGAAGAGCTCCCGTTCCGACAGCTTCACGCCGAGACGCTCTTCGATCGCCACCACGCCGATGGCGAACGCCACCGAGTCCAGCCCGAGGTCGTCGATCAGCTTCGAGTCGCGGCTGATGTCGCCGAGCGCGAGGTCGAGGTCCTCTTCGAGGATGCCGCGCAGGGCTTCGGTGATGTGGTCGGACATGTGGTGGCTCCTGGGGTGGTGATGTTCGGTCGAAAGTATCGGTCGGTCAGCGCGGGACCACGTACGGGGCGACGCTGGCCAGCTTCTCGCAGGTCTCGGTGAATTCGCGCTCCGGCGTGGACTGGGCGACGATCCCGGCACCGGCACGCAGCCATGCGCCTTGCCCGGACGAGAAGATGGTGCGCAGGGCAAGGGTCGCCTCGAGCTCGCCCGTCGACGAGGCGGTGAGGATCGCGCCGGAGTACAGGCCGCGGCGTCGGGGCTCGAGACGGTCGATCGCCTCCACGGCCGGGGTCTTGGGGATGCCCGACGCGGTGATCGACGGGAACACCACCTCGAGTGCACGCCACGGCGTTTCGTGATCGGCGAGGGTCCCGCGCACGGTCGAGGCCAGATGCTGGACGCTCCCGCGCTCACGAACCTCCATGAACTCGCTCACGGCCGTGGTGTCCGCAGTGGCGATCGAGGAGATCTCGTCGAAGCACGCACGTACCGACATGGCGTGCTCGGCGATCTCCTTGGCATCCGAGAGCAGGTCGGCGCGGGCCGCCGCGTCCTGCTCTTCCGAGATTCCGAAAGCCCTTGTGCCGGCCAGTGGTTCGGTGACCACGGTCCGGTCGTCGTGCACCGCGACCACGAGTTCGGGACTGAACCCGGCCGCCTGCAGGTCACCGAGCGAGAGCAGGTAGCTCCGGGCGGGGTTGTTGTCGGCGCGGCCGCGGGCGTAGGTGGCGGGGATGTCGACCTCGAACGGGATGTCGACGGCACGCGAGAGGATCACCTTCTGGTACCGGCCGGCTTCGATCTCGGCGACAGCCGTGGCCACACGGCCGCGGTAGTCGTCCGGGTCGGACTGCACATCCACCGGCCGCGACTCGACGGAAACGGTTGCTCGCGAAGCGATCTCGAGGAGACGACCGGCACGCTCGGCGTCGAGCGACGCGGTGTCGACCCCGTCAGCATCGACGGTCGCCTCGAACTCGGGAACGATGAGGTGCGCCAGCACCGTGTCCTCGGGAACGCGCTCGAGGATGCCGTGATAGGGCGCGCAGAAGTCGAAACCGACCCAGCCGTAGACGCGCCAGTCGGGAATCGACAGCGACGCGGTCGCGGCGGCGAGCGCGTCGGCGGGGTCGCCGTGCCAGGGCGTCGTCGTGCGGTCGCCCTGATCGTCGACGATGACCTCGCTGCGTGTGATCACCACGCGGGCGCGGACACCGGCTGCGAAGGTCCAGCGCCGGTCACGCTCGTAGACGACATGGTCGCCGAATTCGCCGGAGCGGGCCCAGGCCGCCGTGATCCGCGCGGCATCGAACTCGCTCAGCGGCGAGGCCGGCGCGAGCAGGTCGACGAACTGCGCGGCGTGCGATTCGGTTGTCAGCGACATGTCCTTCGTTCCTCCGGTCGTGATGCACTCGAGCACCGATGATCATAGGGAATCTTAGGGCAGCCTAATCAAACAATCCCCCGCGGGTCGACAACCGGCCTCCCGCCCTGCATCGACCGGTAAGGTTACCCTATCCTGCCTGTGTTTCAATGAACTCATGCCGACGCATCTCGACGCCGCGACCGATCTGCTCGAAGGTTTCGCTCCCCACACCGACGCACAGGCACAGAAGTACCGCGACGCCGGCGTCTTCCTCGACCGCCCGTTGTTCGCCGGCCTCGATCTGGCCGCCGAGCGAACTCCCGACTCCCCTGCGCTGACCGACGCCTCCACCGACGGGCCGCGCACGCTCACCTATACCGAGTTCCGCGACGCCACCCTCCGTCGTGCCGCCGGTTTCGTCGCGGCCGGACTGCGGCCGACGCAACGGGTCGTGTTGCAGCTGAACAACTCCCTCGACTTCGCGGTCACCCTGTACGGCCTCCTACGCGCGGGTGTCGTTCCGGTGATGACGCTGCCCGCGCACCGGATCACCGAGATCGCCCATCTCGCAGCCGGTGCCGGCGCGGTCGCCTACATCGGTGAGGACGGCCGCCGGGGGTTCGACTACCGCGAGCTCGCGACCGAGCTGCAGTCACGGGTGCCCGACGTCGCGCAGGTCTTCATCTCCGGCGAACCTGGTCGATTCACACCGCTCCCCGACGCCGACCCCGCCTCGGTCGAGCTCCCGGCTGCCCCCGACGCCGGGCTACCCGCCCTGTTCCTCGTGTCGGGGGGCACCACCGGACTGCCGAAACTCATCGCGCGCACGCACGACGACTACGACCTCAACGCCCGGCTGTCCGCGGACGTCGCCGGCCTCACCGCCGACGACACCTACCTCGTCGCCCTGCCGGCCGCGCACAACTTTCCGCTGTGCTGCCCGGGAATCCTGGGCGTCTTCGGTGCGGGCGGCCACGTCGTCTTAGCCGACAACCCCAGTCCGGACAACACTTTCGACCTCATCGAGCGGCACCGCGTCACGGTGACCGCGCTCGTCCCCGCGCTCGCGCAACTCTGGTGCGCGGCGACCGAGTGGGAGCCGGCGGACATCAGCTCCCTGCGCCTGCTGCAGGTGGGCGGCGCCAAGCTGGCACAGTCCGACGCCGTCGCCCTCGACGCGGCCCTCGGCCCCGTCGTCCAGCAGGTCTTCGGCATGGCCGAGGGGCTGATCTGCTACACCCGGACCGACGACCCGCGTGACTTGGTGCACCAAGTGCAAGGGGCACCGATGTCGGAGCTCGACGAGGTGCGGGTCGTCGACGAGGGCGGAGCCGATGTCCCCGACGGGGAAGAAGGTGAACTGCTGGTGCGGGGGCCCTACACGATCCGCGGTTACTACCGCGCCACGGCGCACAACGAGAAGTCCTTCACGCCGGACGGCTTCTACCGGTCCGGGGACAAGGTCACCCGGCTGCCGTCGGGGCACCTGGCCGTGACCGGCCGCATCAAGGACACCATCGTGCGCGCCGGGGAGAACGTCGCCGCCGACGACGTCGAGGAGAACCTCCTCGCCCACGATTCGGTCCGGCAGGTCGCGGTGGTCGGGCTGCCCGACGACGCGCTCGGTGAGAAGATCTGTGCGGCAGTCGTGCTCTCGCACGAACACCCCCCGGCCCGACCACTCGAGCTGGCCGCGATCCGCACCTTCCTCGCCGACCGCGGACTCGCCTCCTTCAAACTGCCCGACGTGGTCCGCGTCGTGCGCACGCTCCCGGTCACCGCAGTAGGCAAGATCGACAAAAAGGTGCTCCGCGAGACACTGCTGTCGGAGCCGTCGGCAGGCTGAGCCGAGTCGGAGCCCGCTCCTCACACCGGCGCGAGGAGCGCGACCACCGCACCATAATCCCAAGGAAGCGCATAACCCCTGCTCCCTGAGGTGCGAGGAGCGATAGCGACGAGCCTCGAAGGGTCCGGCGAGGAATGTTCCGGAGCCGCCGAGGCTTACCTTCGGATCACACCGGCGCGAGGGTCACGATCCCGGGATGGCCGTCGAGATAGTGCTTGGTGAAGGTGCACACGGGCCGCAGGCGGGCGCCCTGCTCGCGGGTGTAGTGCACGACGGTGCGGGTGAGTCGCGTGGCGAGACCGTGTCCGCTGTATTCGTCGTAGAGCACGGTGTGCAGCACGGTGATAGTCGTCTGACCGTCGACCGTCTCGGTCGAGTAGCCGAGCACGCCGACCAGGTCGCCGGCGACCCAGAGTTCGAATCGGTCGCGGTCGGGATTGTGTACCACCTGCGAGATCTGTTGCAGGATGGACTTTGCCGACTGTGGTGGTCGCTGACGATGCTTGCGTAGCACCCGACCCTCCTCACCTCGTGATCGCGGACATCGGATCACCGGCGCGTACCTGCCACACGCGACAGCGCCACCCCTGTGATCCGGGTCACACGGTACCTTACGGAACCGTAACTGCCGACCCCGATCGTGTGATCGTCGCAAATCGATACGGTCTCGCGAACCCGGACGACCCGACCGGACGATGCGATGTAGGGTGGCGGACGCACGACAACTACACACCGCGGGGGCTCTCACGATGACCGAGGGCTGAGATGGCGACGGGCGGTCGCCGACCGCTCGAACCTGTCCGGGTAATGCCGGCGTAGGGAGACCAGCCATGGGCACACGTGTATCCACCACCCGCAACAGCAGCGCACCCGCCGATTCCGGGTTCCTGACCCTCGGCCCGATCGAGGGCAGCGCCAAGCACTACCTCACGGTCGGCGACCTGCGTGTGCCGCAGCGTCGAATCCAGCTCACCAACGGCGAACACCTCGACGTCTACGACACCTCCGGCCCCTACACCGATACGGCGGCGCACATCGACGTCGAGAAGGGCCTCACCCCCACCCGCGACAGCTGGCATCGGCCCGACCCGATCGACGGCGCGAGCACCCAGCTGGCCTGGGCGCGTGCCGGCATCATCACCGACGAGATGCGGTTCATCGCCGCCCGGGAGGGCGTCGACGCCGAACTGGTCCGGTCGGAGGTCGCCATCGGCCGCGCGGTCATCCCGGCCAACCACCGCCACCCCGAGTCCGAACCGATGATCATAGGCAAGAACTTCGCGGTGAAAGTCAATGCGAACATCGGTAATTCGGCGGTGCGCAGCTCGATCTCCGACGAGGTCGAGAAGATGGTGTGGGCCACCCGCTGGGGCGCCGACACGATCATGGATCTCTCGACCGGCGCCGACATCCACACCACCCGCGAGTGGATCATGCGTAACTCGCCGGTCCCCGTGGGGACGGTTCCGATCTACCAGGCGCTGGAGAAGGTCAACGGCGATCCCGCCTCGCTGACCTGGGAACTGTATCGCGACACCGTCATCGAGCAGGCGGAGCAGGGCGTCGATTATATGACCGTCCATGCCGGTGTCCTGCTGCGCTACGTTCCGCTGACCGCGAAGCGGGTGACGGGCATCGTCTCGCGCGGCGGTTCGATCATGGCGGCCTGGTGTCTCGCGCACCACCGGGAGTCGTTCCTGTACACGCACTTCGACGAGTTGTGCGAGATCTTCCGCCGCTACGACATCACGTTCTCCCTCGGCGACGGCTTGCGCCCCGGATCGATCGCCGACGCGAACGACGAGGCCCAGTTCGCCGAACTCCGCACTCTCGGCGAGCTGACCGCGATCGCCAAATCGCATGGTGTGCAGGTCATGATCGAAGGCCCCGGGCACGTCCCGATGCACAAGATCGCCGAGAACGTGCGCCTGGAGGAGGAGTTGTGCGAGGAGGCCCCCTTCTACACCCTGGGTCCGCTCGCCACCGACATCGCGCCGGCCTACGACCACATCACCTCGGCCATCGGCGCGGCGATGATCGCTCAGGCCGGCACCGCGATGCTGTGCTACGTGACTCCGAAAGAGCATCTAGGACTTCCGGACCGCGACGACGTCAAGGTCGGCGTGATCACGTACAAGATCGCGGCGCACTCGGCCGACCTGGCCAAAGGCCACCCGCGGGCACAGGAACGCGACGACGCACTGAGCAAGGCGCGCTTCGAGTTCCGCTGGACCGACCAGTTCAATCTCGCCCTCGACCCCGACACCGCGCGCGCATACCACGACGAGACGCTGCCCGCCGAGCCCGCGAAGACCGCCCACTTCTGCTCGATGTGCGGACCCAAGTTCTGCTCGATGCGGATCTCGGCGGACGTCCGCGCCTACGCCGAGGAGCACGGTCTCGTCACCGCGGACGACATCGACCGGACTATCGCCGAGGGCATGGCCGCGAAGTCGGCCGAGTTCGCCGAGGCCGGTAACCGCGTGTACCTCCCGCTCCAGATCGCCGAGGACGTCCGCGCGGGCATGGACAAGCAGACGACCGGCGGCGCCTGATGCGCACAGACGACGCACGACGACGCACAGTCGACGCGAATCAGCGCACGGTCGACGAACAGGCCTACACGGGACTCCCGCTGTCACCGCCCGGAACGGCCCCGGTACGGGTCCTGACCATCGCTGGTTCGGATTCCGGTGGTGGCGCGGGGATTCAGGCGGACATGCGTACGTTCGCCCTGCTCGGGGTGCACGGATGTGTCGCGGTCACCGCCGTGACGGTGCAGAACTCGCTGGGCGTCAGTGGGTTCGAGGAGATCTCACCGCAGACCGTGGCGGCGCAGATCGACTCCGTGTCCGGTGACATCGGTGTGGCCGCGGCGAAGACCGGGATGCTCGCGTCGGCGCCCATCATCGAGGCCATCGTCGAGCAGTGCCGCACGAGCGGTATCGGCCGGGACACATCCTTTCCGCTGGTGGTCGATCCGGTGTGCGCGTCGATGCACGGCAACCAGCTGCTCGCCGACTCGGCACTCGACACCCTGCGGCACAGCCTGTTTCCCCTCGCGACGGTGGTGACCCCGAACCTGGACGAGGTTCGCCTGATCACCGGCATCACGGTCACCGATGCCGCGTCGCAACGCGACGCGGCCAAGGCATTGCTCGATCTCGGGCCGCGCTGGGCGCTGGTCAAAGGCGGGCACCTGCGAGCCTCGGACCACTCCCCCGATCTGCTCTACGACGGCCACCAGTTCATCGAGCTCAGCCACGAACGCATCGACACCCCGCACGACCACGGCGCCGGCGACACCCTCGCCGCCGCGATCGCATGCGCGCTGGCACACGGGTACGACGTTCCCGAGGCGGTCGGCTTCGGCAAGGACTGGGTGACCCATTGTCTGGCCGCTGCGTATCCACTGGGCGCCGGCCACGGTCCGGTCAATCCGCTGTGGCGTGTGGGCGTCGGGTCGGCGGACTGACGCGACGCCGGTTCCGAACCCGAGAAACAGACAACGCTCCCCGACGGCGACCGGCGCCATCGGGGAGCGTTGTCTGTGTCGAGGGACCGTCAGGCGGTTCCGCTGAGGGCCTTGCTCTTCAGGTGCTCGAACTCCTGGGGTGTGATCGCGCCCGAGTCGAGCAGGTTCTTCGCGTCGGCGATCTGCTGGGTCGGCGAGGTGCCTGCGACGGACCGGATGTACTCGTCGGACGCCTGCTTGGCCTCGCTGTAGGCCTCACGCTGACGCTCGGCCATCCCCTTGCCCTTGGCGAGCAGGTACACGATGGCGGTGAGGTACGGGAGGAAGATCAAGAAGACAATCCAGGCCGCCTTCTGCCAGCCCGACGCGGCCTTGTCCCGGAACAGGTCGCTGATGATGTGCCACAGGACGATCAGGTAGGCCACGAACGCGAAGATGACGATCGTGTACCAGATGAAGTCCCAGAATGAATCCCACATCGGAGTGTCTCCCTTGTCTAGAAGAAATCGGCGAGTTCAGAGCCGAGCACATGAACCGTTATGAAGCATTACACAGCACCGACCTCGACACCGTGACGAACTGGAAAGATGTTCGTGAAATCGTGTGAAAAGACCATTGCGGGCGCAATTCCTCCGATTTCGCCCCGCACGATCACAACTTCGCGAAGGGCGACATGGAATCTCACCCGGTAGGTATCGAGAAGGTCGAGCTCGGTCTCGACACGTTCGGGGACATCACCGCCGAACCCGACGGCACATTGCGCTCGGGGTCGCAGACCCTGCGCGATCTGCTCGAGCAGGCCATCCTCGCCGACACGGTCGGCGTCGACTTCCTCGGTGTCGGTGAGCATCACCGGGACGACTACGCGGTGTCGGCACCCGAGGTCGTACTCGGCGCCATCGCGGCGCGCACCACCCGGATGCGTCTCGGTTCGGCCGTCACCGTCCTGAGTTCCGATGATCCGATCCGCGTGTTCCAGCGGTTCTCGACAGTCGATGCGTTGTCGTCGGGTCGTGCCGAGGTGATCCTCGGGCGCGGGTCGTTCACCGAGTCGTTTCCGCTGTTCGGTTTCGACCTCTCCGATTACGAGGAACTGTTCAGCGACAAGCTGGCCCTGTTCGCCGAACTGCGCACCGGCCGACCGGTCTCCTGGTCGGGTTCCACGCGCAGTCCGCTGCAGTCCCAGACGGTCTACCCCGAACTCGAGAACCCTCCCCTGCCGACGTGGATCGCGGTCGGCGGCAGCCCGGAGTCGGTGGTACGTGCCGCGTCGTACGGCCTGCCGCTCATGCTCGCGATCATCGGCGGCGACCCGCTGCGCTTCAAGCCGTACGTCGATCTCTATCACCGCGCCCTGCGCGAGTTGGACAAGCCGCTATTGCCCGTCGGCGTGCACTCACCGGGACATGTCGCCGACACCGACGCGCAGGCACGTGACGCCCTATGGCCGCACTACCGCGAGTACGTCGGACGCATCGGTCGCGAACGCGGTTGGCCGCCGCCGACCCGCATCGAGTTCGAGCGGTCGACGGGACCCGGCGGCTCGCTCTACGTCGGGTCGCCCGACACCGTTGCCCGCAAGATCGCGTCGACCGTCCAAGCGCTGGGACTGAGCCGATTCGACCTGAAGTATTCGCACGGGACACTCGGCCACCCCGAGCTCATGCGCAGCATCGAACTCTATGGAACGCAGGTCATCCCGCGGGTGCGCGAACTGCTCAGCGTCGGGTCAGGGTGAGCTGGAAGTCGCCTGCGGGATCGGTCCACGCCGACACGACGGACAGTCCGGCCGACTCGAGTTCTTCCGCGAGCGCCCCGGGCTGGAACTTGGTGCTGATCTCGGTGTGGATCTCGGTTCCCGCGGGCACCCGCCACGATCGGCCCAGCACACCGAAGTACGCGTCGACGTCCCGCCGGGCGCGAAGCCACATCTCGACGCGGTGCTCGCCCGGATTCCAGCGGGCGATGTGTTCGAAGTCGTCGGCGTAGAGCCCGCGAGCGTCGAGGCCGGCACGGAGCACCTCGATCATGTTCCGGTTGAAATCGGCGGTCACACCGGCACTGTCGTCGTAGGCGGCGACGAGCCGCCCGGTGTCCTTGACGAGGTCGGTACCGAGGAGGAAGTAGTCACCCGGGGACAACGAGCCGACCATCGAACGATAGAACTCCGCGCGCGCAGCAGGATCGAAGTTGCCGATCGTGCCACCGAGGAACACCGCGAGGCGCGGGCCGTCGGCGGGCGGGAGATCCAGGTCGGGCTCGGTGAAGTCGGCGACCACGGGGACGACGTCGATCCCGGGATAGTCGACGGCGAGTACTTCGGCTGTCGTCGTGAGCATCTCGGTGCTGACGTCGACGGGGACGTAGGTCGGACGCTCACCGTCGGCGGCCGCGTCCACGAAGGCGTCGAGCAGCAGACGCGTCTTGGTCGATGTGCCCGAGCCCAGTTCGACGATGACGTCGGCACGGGTCGTCGAGGCGATCTCGGCCGACCGCGCGCGCAGGATCGCGGTCTCGCGGCGGGTGGGATAGTACTCGGGCAGACGGGTGATCTCGTCGAAGAGCTTGCTGCCGCGCTCGTCGTACAACCACTTCGTGGGGAGGACCGGCGGTTGCTGCCACAATCCCGAGAGTGCGTCCGCGGCAAGGCCCCCGATGGCCGTGTCCCCGGTGGTCGCCGTCACCGGGGTGTCGCTGTCGAGGCTCATCGGGCCAGCCGGAGTCCCGAGAAGACCCAGCGCGACGGCGCCGGGAAGAAGTTTCGGTACGTCAGTCGTTCGTGACCCACAGGCGTCACCGCGCTCGCCCCGCGCAGCACATGCTGGTCGGACATGAACTTGCCGTTGTATTCACCCACCGCGCCGTTGGCGGGCACGAAGCCGGGATAGGGCAGGTACGCACTGGCAGTCCACTCCCACACATCCCCGATCATCGCCGCACCGACGCGGCCGGGATGACATCGGTCCGGGTCGAGCAGGGCCCCGCGCTCGGTACCCAGTGAGCCGGCAGCGATCTCCCACTCGAATTCGGTGGGCAGCCGGGCCCCCGCCCAGCGGGCGTAGGCGTCGGCCTCGTAGAACGAGACGTGCAGGACGGGCTCGTCGGGCACGATCCGCCGCCGACCGGACAGGGTGTACGTCGTCCAGTCCGACGGGTCGGTGGAGCGCGCACCCGTTTCGTCGCGCCAGTATCCCGGTGCGTCCCATCCGGTCTGGCGGATGGTCGCCCACCCGTCGGACAACCAGAATTCGGCGCGCCGGTAACCGTTGTCGGCCATGAACTCCAGCCAGTCGGCGTTGGTGACCGCGCGGTCGGCTATCTCGAAGTCCTCGAGATACACCCGGTGCCGGGGGCCCTCGTTGTCGTAGGAGAATCCGCTGCCCAACGCGCCGATCTCGTTGACGCCGCCCTCGAACTGCCGCCAGCCCAACGCTTTCGCGATGCCCGGTTCGTCGGGTTCGCGATCGACGTACACCGGCCCGAACGTATTGGTGGAGAAGAGATGCTTGATGTCCATGAGCAGCAGCTCTTGGTGCTGCTGTTCGTGATTGAAGCCGAGTTCGACGAGTTCGAGTGCGGCCTCGTCGAGGTCGCCGCGCTCGAGGAGATCCACCATCGCGGCGTCGACATGCTCGCGGTAGCGGGTCACATCGCGGACACCCGGCCGCGTGACGAGACCGCGATCAGGTCGTGGATGCCGTTCTCCCACAGCCTCGTAGTAGCTGTTGAACAGGTACCGGAACGTGTCGTCGTAGACCTTGTACGCGGGGTCACGCCGCAGGATGAACTCCTCGAAGAACCAGGTGACGTGCGCCCGATGCCATTTCGCCGGGCTCGCCTCGGTCATCGACTGCGGTGTCTGGTCCTCGGGCGAAAGCCGTTCGGACAGCGTGTCGGTCAGGGCGCGGACGTCGAGGTAGCGACGCGCGACATCGGTGACGACACCGTTCGCCGGCGGGCTCTCGGCGGACCGGGTGTCTGTGGACTGGGGACGAACCGACGGTTCGGTGATGCTCACTGGATAACCTCCCGTGGCAAAGCCTGGAGCGGCCGGCGACGACTTCGCCGATCTCCGCATCCATCGTCATGACGCTTGCCGTTCCTGTCAACGCACACGCGCTTGATCGGCCTCGACGCGTCGTCGTCAACTCGGGGTTGACGCGATCAACTCGTCAACCTACGGTTGACGCATGCCCCAGAGTTCAGTCTCCATCCGCCTCGACGACCTGATCCATGCCATCCGCAAGGTCCACGACGACCCGCTGGACCAACTCTCCGACGCGGTGGTGGCCGCGCAGCACCTGGGCGACATCGCCGACAGCCTGATCGGTCACTTCGTCGACCAGGCCCGCCGCTCGGGAGCATCGTGGACCGCGATCGGCACCAGCATGGGCGTGAGCAAACAGGCCGCTCAGAAGCGGTTCGTCGACCGCGTGTCGTCCGCGGGCGAGAACGATGCACCCGGCGCGGACAACCCGTTCTCGCGTTTCACGCCCCGGGCCGCGAACGTACTGATGGCCGCGAACGCGGCAGCGGCCGCGGGCCGTGCCGAGCACGTGACCCCGGCCCACATCGCGCAGGCCCTCACGGCCGAACCGAAGTCCCTCGTGTTCCATGTGCTGCGGGACTCCGGTGTCGACGCCGACGCCTGGCGTGCGGCCATCGCGCCACTGCTCCCGGCACCGCGGGACATCGCCGACGACGAAGCAACGAGCGTGGTGCCCTACGACGACGCGTCGAAGTCGGTCCTGGAGTCGACCGTCGCTGCCGCCCTCGATCTCGGGCACAACTACATCGGCACGGAGCATCTCCTGCTCGGCTTCTTCGCCGATGGCACGCTTGCCGAGGCGTTGAGCGGGCTGGGCCTCACGGCCGACGCCGTCCGCTCGACCATCGTCGCGACGCTGGCGCAGGTATTGGAGCAGCCCGGCGCCGGGAGCGAAGCGAGCGGGCCGAATCAAACCGGCGCCGGGAGCGAAGCGAGCGGACCGAATCAAACCGGCGCCGGGAGCGAAGCGAGCGGGCCTAATCAAACCGGCGCCGGGAGCGAAGGGAGCGGGCCGAACCAGACCGACTAGTCCGAATCGGAGATGTAGTGCACCGCAGCCTCTTCCGCGGAGGCTCCGGCGCCGTCGATCCCGGCGTCCTCGGCGACGGCGTCCGACTCGGTGTCGATACCTGATCCGGCGTCCGGGGCGATGAGACGTCCGGCGCGGCGGTCCCCGACCTCGTCGTCTTCCTCGAACTCGTCGTCACGATCGGAATCGTGTGCGCGCCAGTCGGTCCGCGCACGTTCCTCGGCGGTGATCTCGTCGAGCGGATCGACCGCTCCGACGTCGGGTTCCTCTTCGGCCAGCCGCTCGTCGAGCGTCTCGCCCTCGGCCTGTTCCCGGGAGGTCAGCCCGTGGACGGCACCCTTGGGCGCATAGTCGGGCGGTGAGTACCCCTCGTCGAGGACGTCGTCGACGCCGCGGTCGTCCAGAGTGTCCTCCGGCTGCAGTTGGTCGTCCTCGTCCAGGCTGTACTCGCCGTCCGAACCCTCCGGAGTGCTACCGATGTCGTCCTTCATCCTTGCCACGATGCCAGCCCGCCGGGAGTCCCGCCAGGACGACCCGATGGTGTTACCTGGCCGGCCGGTGTCGGTCGTGCTCACCCGGTTCGGCCGAATCGCCGATGCCGGGGTGCCGGATCGGCGACAATGTCGAGGGTGATCGAGGAAATGCAGGCCGAGGCCCGGGCGCTGCTCTCGGCCGGTGAATACGACCACGCGCTGGCCGAGTTCTCCGTGCTCCGCGAGATCAGGTCGCGCCGCGAGGGACCGTATTCGGTGATGTACCTGTCCAATCTGCACGACTGCGTCCGCTGCATGTCCCATCTCATGCTGTGGTCCGACGCCAGCCACCTGTGTCGTGAACTGCACGGCAAGTACGTGCGCACGCACGGGCGCGCCGAAGCCGACACGGTCGACGTCGCGAAGCACTGGGCCTGGGCGCTCGTGCACCTGCACGACTATTCGCCGGCCGTCCGGTTGTACCTGCTGACCGCCGACGCGCTCTGGGAGTCCGATCCCGCCCAGGCGCAACGTCTGCTCGGCGCGGCGGTGGTCCACCGGCACGACACCGATCCCCTCGCGCTGATCTCGCCGGGGCTCATCGACGGTGTCGGACTCCGTCATGCCGACGAGGAACGGGAACTGCTCACGCGCCTGGTCGAGAGGTTGGCCGATGGTGGCGGCGCTCCGGCGAGCGCGGCCACCATCGACGGTCTGGCTCTGGTGTGAGCCGTCAGACGACGTCTCGGCGTCGGCGTCGCATGATGTAGCTGTCGGCGCCCATCCGGCCGGCCGACGTGTAGCCGACGGCCAGCAGGCCCGCGATCAGCGCGAGCGGCCACTCGTAACCGCCGTCCATGTTCCAGAACCCGGCGTCCCAGTGCACGAACACGATCGCGCCGATCATGTCGGCGATCAGCAGGGTCGCGACGATCGGCAGCAGCAGTCCGAGGATCAGCAGGATGCCGCCGATCAGCTCGACCCATGTCGCGTAGTACGCGGCGAGCTCCGGGTAGGGGATGTCCATGCCGGCCGGGCCGAATGCCGCCTTGGTGGCGTCCATACCCTGGGTGACCAGCTTCTGCCACCCGTGGGCGATGAAGATGATGCCGAGTATCAGGCGCGCGAGAAACTGCGCCACACTACCGAATCCGCTCATTCCGCACTCCTCGTATCGATCGGGCGGGCCGGCCGTGCCGCCGCCAGGTACTCTCTCAGTGTCCGGGACAGCATCGCCCCGTCGCGGGTGAACAGCCGAATCGAGACGTCACCACCGAACCGCAACCGCTTCGTGACCGGTCGCAGCGCGTCGCCGACGCGACTCGTCGAGGCGCGCCGCCGCACGTCAGCCCGCCGGGGCAGAACGGAGTAGGAGTCGAGAGTGCCGGGAAAGTCTGGGCTGGGTTCACGTGGCAACTCCGGGCAACCCGTGCTGGGGGCACCCGCCGACGTCCTCGATACATATCTGCCCGACAACGGCAATCTGGGCTATCGCATCTCTCGATACGATCTGGAACTCGAGTACAAGGTGTCGAGCAATCGACTCGAGGGCACCGCGATCCTGACCGCGACGTCGTACGCCGAGCTCAAGCGTTTCACCCTCGACCTGGCGAGCTCGCTGTCGGTGCAACGGGTGTCGGTCAACGACAAGCGCGCCCGCTACTCGCATCGTCGGCACAAGCTGACCATCACCCCCGACACTCCACTCCCCCCGGGCGGGGCGATGACCGTCACCGTCCGGTACCACGGCAGTCCGCATCCGATCCGCGGCCCGTGGGGTGAGGTCGGTTGGGAGGAACTGACCGACGGCTCGCTCTGTGCGAACCAGCCCAACGGGGCGGCGTCGTGGTTCCCCTGCGACGACCACCCGAGCGCCAAGGCGCCGTACCGGATCTCGATCACCACCGACAGCCCGTATCACGCGCTCGCCAACGGCGTCCTGGAGTCCAAGCGGGTCCGCGCCGCGCAGACCACCTGGGTCTACGAGCAGGTGGAACCGATGCCCACCTACCTGGCGTCGATCCAGATCGGTCAGTACAAGCAGATCTCGTTGGCGTCCAAACCGATTCCGGTCTCGGGCCTCGTCCCCTCGCGACTCGAGGAGAACTTCGGGGTCGATTTCGGTCAGCAGACCGAGATGATGGCGGCGTTCGTCGAGATGTTCGGGCCGTATCCGTTCCCCCGGTACACCGTCGTGGTCACCGACGACGAACTCGAGATCCCCATCGAGGCACAGAGTTTCTCCACCTTCGGGGCCAATCACTGCGACGGCAGCCGGCACGCGGAGCGGTTGATCGCCCACGAGCTCGCGCATCAGTGGTTCGGCAATTCGGTGACCGCGGCCCGCTGGCGCGACATCTGGCTCCACGAGGGTTTCGCCTGTTACGCCGAATGGCTGTGGAGTCAGCACTCGGGCGGCCGCAGCGCCGACGAATGGGCGCGTCACTACTACGCGAAACTCGAATCGTCGCCGGTGCGTGTGCCACTCGCCGATCCCGGTCCGCGCAAGATGTTCGACGACTGGATCTACAAACGCGGCGCACTCACCCTGCACGCACTGCGGCTGACCATCGGTGACGGCGACTTCTTCGCGCTGCTGCAGCGGTGGACCGACAAGTATCGGTACGGCTCGGTGACCACCGAGGACTTCATGGCACTCGCCGCCACCCACTCGTCGAAGCCGCTCAAGGATCTCTGGGACGACTGGCTGTTCACGCCCGAGTTGCCGCCGTTCCCAGGTCCTTCCTGATCCGTTCGATGACGACCGATCCGACGACGCCGGGTCCGGACGCCGGTTCGGCAGGCGACACCGACGCACGTTCACTGGGCCGGGTCACGATGGCGACGATCGTCGCGGCCGCGTCGGGGTATGTCGTCCTGCTCTTGGCGGCCAGGCATCTCGGGGCCGTCGGTTACGGCGTGTTCGCCGTGTTCTGGGCTGCCTACGGCCTGGTGACCGGGGCGCAGAACGGGCAACTGCAGGAGACGACGCGGGCGGTCCGGACCGCCGCATCGGAGGGGCTCGCCCGGTCGCGCCCGTTGCTGGTCAACGCGGGCATCGGGCTCGGCCTGGCCGTTCTGGTCGTCGCGACGTCACCGTTGTGGAGCTCACGGGTGTTCACCGCGGATCGCGGCCTGTCGGTGCTGCTGCTCGCCGTCGGCGTGGCGAGCTTCGCGGTGTACGCGCACCTGTGCGGAGCGTTGTCGGGGCGGCTGGACTGGTCGTCGTTCGCGGTGCTGCTGTCGGTCGACGCGCTGATCCGGCTCGCTGGTGCCGGTGTCGCGGTGGCGGCCGGCTGGGGCGTCACCGCGTTCCTGGTCGTCACCGTCGTCGGGTCGGTGTCGTGGTGCCTGCTGCTCGTGGTGTCGGCCTCGGCCCGCCGTGCGATCGGCGTCGCCGGCGACGTCGCGCCCCGACGTCTGACGGGCAACACCCTGACCGCGATGGCCGCCGCCGCCGCGAGCGCCGTCCTCGTCATGGGTTTTCCCGTGCTCATCAACCTGACCACCGACCTGCGTGGCGGCCCCGACGCCGACGACGTCCGGACGATCGGCGCGCTGATCCTCGCCGTCACCCTGACCCGCGCACCACTACTGGTGCCGCTCAACAGCTTTCAGGGTGTGCTGATCTCGAGGTTCGTCGACCGCCGGGACCACCGCCTCGCCGCGCTGGGTGCTCCCCTCGGGATCGTCGCCGCGGTCGGTGGCGTCGGGGTGACGGCCGCGTGGCTGGTGGGCCCGTGGTTGCTGCGATCGGTGTTCGGCGCCGACTTCGATCTCGACGGTGTGGTCGTGGCGATGCTGACGCTCGGCGCGACGTGCCTGGCGCTGCTGACGGTGACCGGCGCCGCCGCGATCGCCGCGGGCGCCCACCGCTGGTACGCGGCCGGATGGTGGGTGTCGACCCTGGTCGCGATCGCGATGTTGTTGCTGCCGCTCGACGTCGCGACCCGGACCTGCGTCGCCCTCGTCGTCGGACCCCTGGTCGGCCTCGGCGTGCATCTCGTCGGGGTGCTGCGGGCCTGACCCTTCGTGACGCTCGCAAGCTCGCTCCTCAGGGAGCAGGGGGTCGGCTCGCAAGCTCGCTCCTCAGTACCTGCGGCCTCGCGGCCGTCGTTGACCGAAAGAACCGCATACCCCCTGCTCCCTGAGGTGCGAGGAGCGCAAGCGACGAGCCTCGAAGGGCTGGTGAGGCGCGCTACGAGCCCTTCGAGGCTCGCTTCGCTCGCACCTCAGGGAGCAGGGGTTAAGCTCGCTTCGCCCGCACCTCAGGGAGCAGGGGTTGGGCTCGCTTCACACGCACCTCGAGGAGCGGGGGCGCTCCTAGCTCCCGGCCGAACCCCGCAACCGGCCGACCCCCGCCCCGACGCGAGCCGAGAGGTGGTTCAGCCTCGACGTCGCGTGCCACCTGGCGGCGCGTGCCGCCTTCGGCCAGCCGTGCGCCTCGCAACGCTGCGCTTCGTCGGCGAAGAATCGGTTCTCCTCGGCGAACCGCCGACCGTCGACGGCCTGCACGGAACTCACCGAGGCGCGGTGCCTGCGGTAGGAGAAGACCACCTCGGGGTCGTAGACCAGCGATCCGCCGGCACTCGCGAGGTCGACGAGGAGTGCGAGATCGAGGACGATCTCGAGTCCGGGCCGGAACCCGACCTCACGGACGGCGGCGGTCCGCCACAACAGGGACGGGAAATAGGTCCAGTTTCCGTGGTACAGCGAGGTGGCCAACCGTTCCCCGGACAGCACGGTCGCCCGCGGCGGCGCGAGAACCGACTTGATCCGGTCGCCGAGCGGCGTGACCGGTTGCCCGTTCTCGTCGATGACGTCGACGCCGGGCGCGATGACCGCGGCGTCGGGATGGTGGCGGGTCATCGTACGGACGGTGGCGAGGTAGGCGCGGTGCATCACGTCGTCGCACCCCATGACCACGAACCAGTCGGCGGTGACCAGCTCGACGCAGCGCCGGAAGTTCCCGTTCACACCGAGGTTGGTCTCGTTGCGGAGGTACTGGACCCGGGCGTCGCCGAGCGACTCCAGCCATTGCCGCGGCGTCGGATCCGGGTAGCAGTCGTCGACGACGACGAGCCGAAGGTCCGGGTCGTCTTGGTCGAGCACACTGGTGACGGCTTGCCGGAACTGGGCGACGTCGCCGTAGAACGGCATCATCACGTCGATCGTCACCGCACAAGACTAACCAGGTCCGATCACCACGCGGCCCCCGAGGCGTGCCGGGCGGCAGACCCCGCGCGGAAGCGGGTTAGGGTTGTTGACCATGGCCGACCCCAGTACCAACGCCGACGTGTGGCTGGTGGTACCCGTTTTCAACGAGGGCCAGGTGATCCGCGAGGTGGCGGCCAAGGCCCGCGAGACGTTTCCCAACATCGTCTGCGTCGACGACGGCAGCTCGGACAACTCGGCCGAGGAGATCCGGGCCGCCGGGGTGCATCTGGTTCGGCACCCGGTGAACCTCGGTCAGGGCGCCGCGATCCAGACCGGCGTCGAGTACGCGCGTCGCCGGCCGGGGGCACGGTTCTTCGTGACCTTCGACGCCGACGGACAGCACCGGGTCGACGACGTGTCGGCCATGATCGAGCGCTTACGACGCGAGCCGGTCGACATCATCGTCGGGACCCGCTTCGCCGACGGTCGCAGCGAATCGGTTCCGATCCTGCGCCGGATGGCGTTGCGCACCATCGTGTTCCTGAGCCCGCGCACTCGTCGCCTCGGATTGTCAGACGCGCACAACGGACTTCGGGCGTTCAACAAGACCGTGGCCGATCAGCTCGACCTGCTCATGAGCGGGATGAGCCACGCGTCGGAGTTCATCGCGCTCATCGATCACCACCGGTGGCGGGTGGCCGAACAACCGGTGACGATCCTCTACACCGACTACTCGCGGGCGAAGGGACAGTCGCTGATCAACGGGGTCAACATCGTCGCCGACGGCCTGTTCCACACCCGGATGAGGAAGTGATGCCACGATGATCTGGTTCCAGATCCTCGCGATCCTCGGTCTGGTCGCGCTCGTCGGGTTCTTCGTGGTGAACCGGGGCACGGCCCGCGCGTCGGCAGGCGTGAAGCTGCTGTTCGTCGCGTTCATCGGCTTCGGCCTCTACGCGATGCTGCGGCAGGACGACGTCACATGGGTGGCCAACAAGATCGGCATCCAACGCGGCCTCGACCTGGTCCTGTTCCTGCTGGTCATCGCATTCGCCTTCACGACGGTGTCGACGTATCTGCGGTTCCGCGACCTGGAGGTCAAGTACGCGCGGCTGGCCCGCGCGATCGCGCTGCAGGACGCGGAGCGCGAGAACCATTCCGGAACGGCCGACTAGCTCCGGACCGTCATCGACTGCGCCGCAGCCCTCCCCGACTCCGGCCGATCGTTCGCACCTTCGGCGGCGGAACGGCTTTCGGCGGCGGCCACCTGGAACATGGTGGCGACGATGGAGGCGTACAACACCAGCTCGCCGAAATTGCCGAGCCAGAGAATCGACGTGCCCGCGGCCGCGGTGAACAGCATCGTCACCGAGCCGAGCAACAGCCAGAGCGACCGCACCTGACGCCACGCGGTCATCCCGATCGCGATGAGGATCAGCACGGTGCCCAGTGCGGGGACCGGCGGGCCGGCAGCGGCGGCGTTGGCGTACCGCAGCGCATCACCGTCGGTCGCCGGCGTCAGCTCCAGCGCCACGAAGCACTCGACGATCCCGACGACCACCAACGCGGCGACGAGAACGGCCCCGACCACGACCACCGGGCGACTCCACCGCACACCCAGACGCCAGGCCAGCACGGCGGCGGCAACGACTATCAACGGAGTCATCAGCCCATGAATCCAGAAGCGGGGCAGATTGATCGCGTACAGGAGGTCACCGAAGCCGACGAACCGTCCCACCGCAACCGCCATGTTGTCGAATGTCACTGCCACGCCCAGCAAGACCACCAACCAGGTCACGGCCCCACCCGACCGCCTCAGGCGGAACGCACACGCGGTCAACGCGATCATCCCCAGCCCTATCGCGGCCATGATCGCCGAATTTCCCATCAGTCCAGTGAGCATCAGCTTGCCACCTCCCATCGCTCAGCTTACTGAACGATTCGGAGCCGTCACCCTTCCGGACTGCCCCCCGGACGCAGTTTCGCCAACCCCTTGCGTCTACGTATACATCTACATATAATTACCGCATGCCCAACAAGACCATCTACGTCTCCGACGAGGACCTCAAAGTCCTCGAACGCGCTCAACAGGTGTCGGGAGGCAATCTCTCCGGCGCAGTCGTGGAGGCATTGCGCGCGTACGTGCGGGCGGCCGACTACCGCGACGCCGGCTACGACGAGGTCGTCCTGCGCGACGGTCCCGACGGAGTGCGTCGTAAACGGTTCTTCGGCAGACTCCTCGCCGAGGAGACCGAGTACGACGAAACCACCGGCAATGCAACCAAATTGACCGCATACGAAGGGCGGACCGGCAAGATCGTCCTCGCGGTCCACCACGTCGACTGGGCGAACTACGGGGTGACACATCGCCAGAAGACCGGTAACTGGCTGAAAGACCTGACCGGCCTTCCCAGTGTCCGCAGCCTGTTCACCGCCGATCTACCCGACTGGGGTGACTACCGCGTCGACATCGTCGACTCTCCCGACCAGCTCAAACCGCTTGTCCCCGAACGCTTCTACACACGTACCGCCGCCGCCCTCCGACCCGAGGTCGAAGACCTGGACGTGTGAACCCCACCCGACCGCACCGCTAGAACCACCGAGTACTTCCCGGCGACGTCCATCAGGGACGGTCGTCTACCCACACATGCATATATGCGCATGAGTTTATTTATTGATCCATCAACCACTGGGAGCACGATCATGACAACAACCGCCATCCGCGCCTCCGGACTCACGAAGTCCTTCGGCGACCACACCGTCCTCGACGGTATCGATCTCGACGTACCGGCGGGCACGGTGTTCGCCCTGCTCGGACCCAACGGCTCCGGGAAGACGACCACCGTGAAGATTCTGTCCACGTTGTCGCAACAGGACGCTGGTGAGGTGGAGGTCGCCGGACTCGATCCGCGGACCGACCGCGCCGAGATCTGCGCGCAGATCGGCCTGACCGGGCAGTTCGCCGCCGTCGACACGTTGCTGACCGGGCGGGAGAACCTCACCATGGTCGCCCGCCTGCGACATCTCTCGCAAGCGGCGACCCGCGAACGGGTCGACCGGTTGCTGCGCGACTTCGACCTCACCGACGCCGCGGACCGTCGGGTCGCCGAATACTCCGGCGGTATGACCAGGCGCCTCGACCTGGCCATGACTTTGGTGGGCGAACCGTCGATCATCTTTCTCGACGAGCCGACGACCGGACTCGATCCACGGTCCCGCCGCGCGGTCTGGGACACCGTCCGCGGTCTCGTCGCCGGCGGCACCACCATCTTCCTCACCACGCAGTACCTCGAGGAAGCGGATCACCTCGCGGACCGGATCGCTGTGCTCGACCGCGGCCGCATCGTGGCCGAGGGGACGGCGGCCGAACTGAAGCGTCTCGTGCCGGGCGGATACATCCGGATCGACTTCACGAACGCCGACGACCTCGAACGGGCGCGGTCGCAGTTCCCCTCGGCGGTCGACACCCCGGGCGAGAACACCCTCGCCGTCCCCGGTGGCGCCGGGGTCGGCGCTGTCCGCGGCGTGCTCGCCACCCTCGACGACGCCCGGATCGACGCTGCCGGGATCTCGGTCCACACACCGGATCTCGACGACGTCTTCCTCACCATCACCGGCCGCACCGCCGCTACCACCGCCAACTAGGAGAAGTCATGACCACCACGCTCGACCACACCCTGTCCGACTCCGCGGTGATGGTGCGCCGCAACCTGATCCGGCTACGGCGCTACCCCACGATGATGTTCTCCACGATTGCGATGCCGGTCGTGATCCTGCTGATGATGACCTACTTCTTCGGCGGTGCCATCGAGAGCGCCCTCGCCGCGGACGGACCGCTGGACGGCAAGTACATCAACTATCTTCTCCCCGGCCTACTGCTCTTCGTGCCGTCGTTCCTGACGGTGGCGGTTGCGGTCTCGGTCAATCAGGACGTCACCGAGGGCATCATCAATCGGTTGCGATCACTGGCAACTCCGCCGACAGCGATCCTGGCCGGACACTTCGTCGGCGCCCTCATCCAAGGTGTGGTCGCGGTCTGCTTCCTGCTCGCAGTCGCGTTCGCGATGGGCTTCCGTGCCGACGCAAGCCTTCTCGACTGGTTCGCGGCCGGCGGACTGCTCCTGCTACTGACCGCCGGCCTCGTGTGGATCGCGGTTGCCATGGGCGTCGTCGCGCCGAATCCGGAGAGTGCGAGCAACATGCCGCTGCCGCTGCTGTTCCTGCCCTATCTGGGCAGTGGGCTGGTCCCGACCGACAGCATGCCCAACGGTGTCCGCCAGTTCGCCGAGTACCAGCCGTTCAGTCCCATCGCCGACACGCTGCGCGGACTCCTCATGGGTCTCGACATCAGTGATCGCTGGCCGTGGGCGCTGGGATGGTGCGTGGTGTTCCTGGTGGTCGGCTACTTCTGGGCGGTCACCGCGTTTCGGCGATCCACTACCGGCTGACGCTTCCCGCCCTGCGACGTGTACGGCTCGCGCCGTGCACGTTTCGGCGTTCGCGCCTCAGTCCCGCAGCGAACCCAGGAAGTCGGCCACCTCGTCGTGGTTCGGCAGCAGACCCGACTCGCGCGCCTCGGTGAGCCCCGGTGCCGCGGTGTCCTTCGGCGAGAGTTCGAACTCCAGCGGCGAACCGTCCCGGGCGTGCGTCGGCCATTCGATACCCAATTCCGGATCAAGCGGGTTGATGCCGTGCTCACCCGTCGGGTTGTATCCGGTGGAACAGAGGTAGGTCACGGTCGAATTGTCGGCGAGCGCGCAGAACGCGTGGCCGAGACCCTCGGACAGGTAGACCGCACGACGATCCACGTCATCGAGCAGGACGGTGTCGTAGGTACCGAAAGTGGGTGAGCCGACGCGGATGTCGACGATGACGTCGAGAATCGCCCCGGTGGGGCAGGTGACGTATTTCGCCTGCCCGGGCGGGACGTCGGCGAAGTGCACGCCGCGCAGCACCCCGGCCGCGGACACCGAGAGATTCACCTGCGCGAGGTCGAAGCGGTGGCCGATGGTCTCGGCGATCACGTCGGCCTTGAACGCCTCGGCGAACAACCCACGGGCATCGCCGTGTTGGACCGGGGTGAACTCCCACGCTCCGTCGATGGCGAGCGGGCGGACCTTCATGCGGACACCTTTCCCAGAGTCGGTCGTCGGACATGCGCCTCGGGGGCGGCGCTTAGAAACCCTTGCCCCGCTGCAACAGTTCGAGCAGGTAGTCACCGTAACCCGACTTGCGGAGTTTGTCGGCACGAGCCCGCAACTCCTCGTCGGAGAGATAGCCTTGCCGCCACGCGATCTCTTCTGGGACAGCGATTTTGAGTCCCTGGCGTTGTTCGACGGTGCGGACGAAGTTGCCGGCGTCGAGGAGGCTGTCGAACGTGCCGGTGTCGAGCCACGCCGTGCCGCGCGGCAGGACGGTGACCGACAGTTTGCCGCGGTCGAGGTAGTGGGCGTTGACGTCGGTGATCTCGTATTCGCCGCGGGCGCTGGGCCGCAGGTTCCGGGCGATGTCGACGACATCGTTGTCGTAGAAGTACAGACCGGGCACCGCGAAGTTCGACTTCGGTTGTGCCGGTTTCTCTTCCAGCGAGATGGCGGTGCCGTCGGCGTCGAAGTCGACCACCCCGTAGGCCTCCGGGTTGGCGACCCAGTAGGCGAACACCGCGCCGCCGTCGACGTTCTCGAAACCCTGCAACCGGCTGCCGAGTCCGGGGCCGTAGAAGATGTTGTCGCCGAGGACGAGAGCAACCGAGTCGGTACCGATGTGGTCGGCGCCGAGGACAAAGGCCTGCGCGAGTCCGTCCGGGGAGGTCTGGGTCTTGTAGGTGAGGTCGATGCCGAACTGGTCGCCGTTGCCGAGCAGGTTCTCGAAGGCCGGGGCGTCGTGCGGGGTGGTGATGATCAGGATGTCGCGGATCCCGGCCAGCATGAGCGTCGAGAGCGGGTAATAGATCATCGGCTTGTCGTAGACCGGGACGAGTTGCTTGCTCACCCCCTGCGTGATGGGGTGCAGCCGCGTGCCCGTACCGCCGGCCAGGATGATCCCTTTCATGGCGATCAGGGTAATGCCCGCGGCCTTTCGCGACGGCACGCGAGTCGCACCGCTGCGCTCACCCGAGGCGAGCAGGTCAGCTGCTCGGTAGAGTGACTGCGACCATCGACCTCGACGAAAGGCGCCGCGCGTGCGTGTTCTCGTGACCGGGGGTGCCGGGTTCATCGGCGCCAACTTCGTGCTGCGCACCCTGACGACCCGCCCCGACGTCTCGATCCGGGTCCTGGACAAACTCACCTACGCCGCCAACCCCGACACCCTCGCCCCGGTCGCCGACCGCGTCGAACTCATCGAGGGCGACATCACCGACGCCGCCCTGGTCGGCCGACTCGTCGCCGACGCAGACCTCGTCGTGCACTTCGCCGCCGAATCCCACAACGACAACTCCCTGGCCGACCCGTCGGCGTTCGTCTCCACCAACCTCGTGGGCACCTACACCCTGCTCGAAGCCGTCCGCGCCCACCAGGTGCGCTACCACCACATCAGCACCGACGAGGTCTACGGCGACCTCGATCTAGACGACCCGGCCCGCTTCACCGAACAGACCGCCTACAACCCGTCGAGCCCCTACTCCTCGACCAAAGCCGGCAGCGACCTGCTCGTGCGCGCCTGGGTCCGCTCCTTCGGCGTGGCCGCGACCATCTCCAACTGCTCCAACAACTACGGCCCGTACCAGCACATCGAGAAGTTCATCCCCCGCCAGATCACCAACGTGCTCTCCGGGGTGCGCCCCAAGCTCTACGGCGACGGCCGCAACGTCCGCGACTGGATCCACGTCGACGACCACAACGACGCCGTGTGGACCATCATCGACCGCGGCCAGATCGGCGAGACCTACCTCATCGGCGCCGACGGCGAGGTCGACAACCGCACCGTCGTGGAAACCATCCTCGAACTCCTCGACCAGCCCGCCGACGCCTTCGACTTCGTCACCGACCGCCCCGGCCACGACCGCCGCTACGCCATCGACTCCACCCGCCTGCGCACCGAACTCGGCTGGACCCCCAACTACCTCGACTTCCGCGCCGGCCTCGCCGCCACCATCGACTGGTACCGCGACCACCCCGGCTGGTGGCAACCCGCCAAGGAAGCCGTCGAACAGAAGTACGCCACCACCGAACGCGTCACCGGCTGACCGGCACCTCCGCTGATCGAGCCGGCCCCTCCGCTGGTTAAGCCGACACCTCCGCTGGTTGACCCGGCCCCCCGCTGGTTGAGCCGGCCCCGAGCGAAGCGAGGCGCCGAGTCGAAGCCACCTGGTGACCTCCATGCAGTCCACTTGGCCCATTCCCAGGGTCGCCGCTTACGGTGGTCGTCATGCGCGTACTCGTGAGCGGAGGAGCGGGCTACATCGGCTCGCACACCGTCATCCAATTGGTCTCGGCCGGACACGACGTCGTCATCGTCGACGATTTCAGCAACGCCAAGCCGGCCGTCGTCGGCCGGCTCGAGGCACTGACCGACCGTTCCATCCCCGTCCACGCCTTCGACCTCGCCGACGTCGACAAGACCGAACACTTCTTCGCCCACGAGGACATCGACGCGGTCATCCACTTCGCGGGGTTCAAGGCGGTAGGCGAGTCGGTGGCCAAGCCGCTCGACTATTACCAGAACAACCTCGGCACCACGTTCGCCCTGCTCCGCGCGATGGAGCGCCACGACGTGCACACGCTGGTGTTCTCGTCGTCGGCAACGGTCTACGGCGCCGAGCCACAGTTGCCGATGACCGAGGACCTACCCACGTCGGCGACCAACCCGTACGGCTGGACCAAGGTGATGATCGAGCAGATCCTGCGCGATGTCGCCGCCAGTTCGGACGTGTGGCGCATCGCGGCACTGCGGTACTTCAATCCGGTGGGCGCGCATCCGAGCGGGCAGATCGGCGAGGACCCGTCGGGCATTCCGAACAACCTGATGCCGTTCGTCGCGCAGGTCGCGGTCGGCCGGCGCGAGAAGCTGGCGGTCTTCGGCAACGACTACGACACCCCCGACGGCACCGGCGTGCGCGACTACATCCACGTCGACGACCTGGCCGCCGGCCACGTCGCGGCCCTCGACCGCATCAGCACCGGCGAGACCGGCATGTCGACCTGGAATCTCGGTACGGGGCAAGGTGTTTCCGTCTTGGAGGTCGTGCACGCGTTCGAGAAGGCCAGTGGGCGCCCCATCCCCTACGAGGTCGCCCCGCGGCGGGCCGGCGACATCGCCGCGTCCTACGCCGATCCGACCCGGGCGAACGACGACCTGAACTGGCACGCCGCCAAGACAATCGACGACATGTGCGCCGACACCTGGCGCTGGCAGTCGGGCAACCCGAAGGGCTACCCGGACGCCTGACTCGAACCGGCAGGTCCTCGGGCCGGCGCGTGCGGATCGTCGGGATCGACGATCGAGTCGGTGACCCAGCCGATGTAGCGCCGCGCCGAACTGTCCACCACGTCCCGGGCGTTCTCGGCCACGACGACACCGAACGCGTCGTAGAGCCGGTCGAACCGAAGTTCGTTCACCCGGTCGACGATGTGGCGGACGAGCCGCGGTGACAGCGGGATCATGTTCGGGTAGCTGCGCATGAAGGTCACCATGCCGGATTGCATCACGCCCTTGATGGTGTCGCCGGTCAGCACCGCACCCCGGCCGTCGGCGGCGTCGGGAAGGTGTAGCACCGCGCTGCCGGGGAAATGACCGCCGCACTGGACGAGTCGCACCCCGCCGAGGACTTCGGTGGTGTCCGACCAGAAGCGCACGACGGGGTCGGGTCGGGTGACCCATCGCCGGTCGGAGTCGTTGTAGTACACCGGAACTCGACCGAATCGATGACTGAGCGAGACGCTCGCGCCCACCAGATGGGGGTGACTCGCGGCGATGGCGGCGACCCCGCCGTGCTGCTCCAGCCAGTCGACGAGGGACGGCCCGAGGAAACCCGGCGGTTCCCAGAGGATGTTCCCGTCGGGAGTCGCGACGAGCAGGGCACGCTGCCCGATCCCCACGGAGGGTTGCACCGTCAGCGCGGTCAGACCGGGCTCCAGTTCGTGGGCGGTCAGCGCGTTGTCGGCGGTCTCGTCGAGCGGAGTCCAGCTGGGACCGCTGACCGGAAGCCACTGCCGGTCGTCGTCGCAGATCGGGCACATCGCGGGCGGCGTCTCGCCCGGCGGGAACTCGTTGGCGCAGAAGACACACATCCAGGGCCGCATGTCCCGACGCTAGCCCGTGCCCGCTCGTCGAACGGGGTGAATGGCCGCCCTCGCTCCGTGAGGTGCGAGACGCGACCCCACTGCTCCCCGAGGAGCGAGACGCGGCCCCACTGCTTCCGAGGAGCAAGACGCGGCCCCACTGCTCCCTAAGAGCCTGCTGAATTAGGGTCCAGCCTGGGTTGAGGTTCCTGCTGCGGGGATGTGTCGGTTCCGGGGTGTGGTCGTGGTGATCGATCTAGGTGGGG
>NZ_JBHUXZ010000014.1:0-121205 GCF_042668985.1 Gordonia sp. NPDC057258 | reverse complement strand
GACGGAGCCGTCGACGCCGCACTCACCGACGTCGACGGTGACGGCACCACCGACGCCATCCTCGACACCGACGGCGACGGCCAGGCCGACTCCATCGCCTACGACACCAACGCCGACGGCGAGATCGACATCATCGAAGCCGACACCGACGCCGACGGCCTCACCGACATCGCCGTCGCCGACACCGACGGCGACGGCACCTTCGACACCGCCGTCGACGACGAAGGCAACGTCGAGGTCGGCGACTTCGGCAGCATCGACGGCGGCGACGCCGTCTGACGTCTGACGCACCCCGCACCCAACACGAGCCGGCCCGGAGACCCCGGGCCGGCTCTGTTCGTCAGTTCGAATTCGACGATTCGCCGATGTCGTCTCTCCTCGCCCACTAGCGTGTCTCAGATCACGATCGGGGGATGCGATGATGCTTACTCGGTTCGACGCGCGACACACGGCCCGTTCGGGGGCCCGCCGGCGCCGTCGTCGCCATGCCGTCACCTGCCTCCTGGCCGGCGCGACGCTTCTCTCGACAATGCTGGTGGCGGCACCGGCCGGCGCGGCCAACCACTATTTCCCCGACATCTCCGAGGTCGCGGTTCCCCAGGCGGACTGCGGACCGGGCTCGCTCCCCGAACCGGGCCTGCAGGGGGACGTCAGCGCCGAGGACCGCCTGTCCGGACGCAGCATGCGCGGCTACCGATGCAACATCACACGGATCGGCGGTGTCCGCGGCGCCGGCGGCGGGATCGTCTCGGCCAACTTCGAGCACTGCAGCTACACCGGCAGCCTGTTCCCCGGAAACAACTGGGTGAACCCGCCGGGCGTACAGGTCATCGACGCATCCGACCCGAGCGCGCCGCGAGTCGTCGGGTCCCTGACGGATCCGGCGATGCGCGGCGGCACGTGGGAGACGCTGAAGGTCAACAAAGAACGCAAGCTCCTGGCCGCCACGTCGGTGCCGTTGCTCTGGGGCGGCGGGTTCTTCGCCGTGTACGACATCTCCGACTGCACCCGCCCCAGACTCCTCAACACGGGCCCGGGCACGACGACGCCGTTGCCGTTCACCTCGCACGAGGGCGGCTTCTCCCCCGACGGCCGCACCTACTGGGCGTCCGGGGTGTTCCCCGGGCACCTCAGCGCCATCGACATCGCCGATCCCCGGTCGCCCCGCGTGATCTGGCAGGGGCTCCACTCGTTCCTCGGTCACGGCTTCGGCATGTCGCCAGATGGCAACCGGATGTACCTGTCCAACATGGCGGGTGTGACGGTGCTCGACGTCAGCGACGTCCAGGAGCGACGGCCGCACCCGCAGGTCCCGCACACCGCGGCCTATCTCTGGCCGGACGGCCAGCTGAACCAGCACTCGATCCCGATCACCTACCGGGGCCGGCCCCACATCGTCACCGCCGACGAAGCAGGTTCGGGCGGCGTCAAGATCTTCGACGTGACGCGGGTGAACAAGCCCCGATACACCGCGCAGATCAAACTCGAGATCAATCTCCCCGAGCACCTCGACACCAATCTGCGGTCGTCGGCCGGCGGGTCGCTGTTCAGCAGCAATCCGCACTACTGCACGGTCGACCGGGCGACCGATCCCACCGCGCTCGCGTGCGGCTGGGAATCGTCGGGTATCCGGGTCTTCGACATCCGCGACTTCGACCGGATTCGTGAGATCGCCTATTACAACCCGCCGGCCCGCAAGGGCACCACGATCGCGGAGTCACCCAACTCGCCGCACGTCGTCGGCTCGCTGATGGGCTTGCCCGCCGTCGAATTCCTCAGCCTCGGTATGTCGATCGCGAACGGCAAGGTCCGGTTGAACGAGATGGTCGGTCCACGTAGCGGGATGATCGTCGGCGGTGACATGTCGACGGACTGGTGCATGTCCCCACCCGAGTTCCGCGGAAACGAGCTGCGGGTCACCTGTTCCGACGGCGGCTTCCAGGTGTTGCGGTTGAGTCCCGCGGTGTACACGCCACCGCCGGACCAGAACTCCTCGATCGGATGAGCGCTTCTCGCCTCGGCGTCCCGCTGGTGCGCGCGATGGTCCTCGGCGTGACCGCGGCCCTGCTCGTCACCATGGGTGTCGTCGTCGGGGCGGTGTGGCAGGGACGCGATCACGACTCATCCGCGATGAGCGTGTCCGACATCGGCTTCGCGCAGGACATGTCGGCGCACCACGACCAGGCGATCCTCATGGCGAGGACGATCGGCGCGGTACCGGGGGTCACCGCGGAGATCCGCGGCCTCGCCGACCGGATCGTCCACACGCAGACCGCCGAAACCGCCACGATGCGTGGCTGGTTGCAGTGGTTCGACGAACCGATGACGGCAACCGAACCGATGTCGTGGATGTCTGGCGGGGACCCTCACCACGAGGGCACCCATCACGACGACTCCCCTCCGCCGATGCCGGGCATGGCGAGTATCGACGAGATCGGCCGCCTTTCCACCCTGCCACTCGGCGAGGCGGAGATCTTGTTCCTGCAGTTGATGATTCGGCACCACCGTGGCGGGATGTCGATGGCCCAGGCGGCATACAACGACGAGCGGACCGGTTCCGCGACGAAGGACCTCGCGCTCATGATGATCGGCGACCAGGGCGACGAGATCGGCCTCATGACCATGCTCCTCGCCGAACGTGGCGCCGATCCGTTGCCGACCTGATCGCAGGCGGCAACGGATCGAACGTCTAGTCCGTCTTCGGATGCAGGATGAACATCTCCCACACCTCTTTCTGGTCCGCCGCCCAGGGGTCGTAGACGAACGGGGCGTGCCGTAGCGCCATGCCCGCCTTGCGCGGCGTCCGGTTGGCCTTGAAACCGTTGCAGGACTTGCACGCCGCGACCTGGTTTCCGAAAGTGCTCGGCCCACCCTGCGAGACCGGGACGATGTGATCGACGGTGTCGGCGGGACCGTCGCAGTAGGCGCAGATCCATTGATCGCGCCGCAGGATGGTCGCGTTCGACGCGTAGGAGTCCATCGTCTTACCGGCGAACGGGCGGTAGGCATCTCGCTTGATCGCCACCACCTTGTGGATCGGCAGGGACAGCGTCGGCGAATGGACGACGCGGACCAGCGGCGTGCCCTCGACGTTCCGCGCGACCTCGGTGGTCAACAGAACCGCGGCGCGACGCCAGGTGACGCGCGCCAGGATCTGCAGTCCGGCGTTGGTGACGAAGATGGTCATGACAGCTCCTCGATGCGTGGGCGAGTGAGTTCGCCGACCACCGAGGTTCATGACCTCAGGAACTGGTGACGCGTGATGTGATCGGTCCCGGCCTTCCGTCGGACTTCAGTCCGCACGGACGGTCGGAGGGGGCCGTCCGCCACTCGCCGGCGAAAGCCTTGTCACCCATCGACATCTGCGTCACCTCCTCTCGTTGGTCGGGCCTGCTCTGTCGCCACGATAACCGCGGTCGATGGACGCTGCCACCGTTTATGTCCGGCGTGTTCGGATGTTCACCCAGTTCACACGGGCTGTTTGCAGGAGTTTTTCACCGCGCGCCGGTCCCGCGGGACAATGTCCGACGCTATCGTCGGCGGATGCCCACCGAGGAGACCGCCGAGAATCCACCTCCGCAGCCACCCGTGTCGACCCTTGACGCGTTCGCGTCGGTGGTGCTGGGGTTGGTGCACGCCGTCTTGGCGCTGATCACGATCGCCGTCGCGGGTCTGACGGTCTTCGTCACCGACGCGTGCGCCTACGAGGAGTGCGGGAGTCCGGTCTGGACCGAGGTCGCCATCGGGGTGGGCATCGGGTCGGCCGTGGTGCTGGTGGCGGTGTCGGTGACCCTCGTCGTCCGCCGCGTGCGCCGAGGACTCCCGGCCTGGCCGGCCGCTGCGTGGTGCTGCGCCATCCAGCTGGCGATGATCTTCGTGGTACTCGAGATCGGCATCCAGGCCGGGACCCTCGACTGAGTGATCAGAAGATCTCGGGTAGATCTTCCGACACGGTGTTGGGGTAGGTCGCCGGACGCTTCTCCAGGAACGACATGACGCCTTCGTACACGTCACCGGACTGCCCGCGGTAGAAGATCGCCTTCGAGTCGGCGTGGTGGGCATCGAGCGGACTGGGCGCACCGGCCATCCGCCACAACAGCTGTCGGGTCAGCGCCGCCGAGACGGGGGCGCTGTTCGCGGTCATCTCGCGGGCGACGGCGATCGCGGTCTCGAGCACCTGGTCTTTGGGGACCACCTGCTGAATCAGCCCGCGTTCATGGGCTTCGGCGACGGGCACCATCTTCGCGCCGATCGTCCACTGCAGTGCGGTCGGCAACCCGACGAGCCGCGGCAGGAACCAGCTCGACGCGGCTTCGGGCACCAGGCCGCGGGCGGCGAAGACGAACCCGAACTTCGCGTCCTCCGCGGCGATCCGGACGTCGGCGGGCAGCGTCATCGTGACGCCGACGCCGGCCGACGGACCGTTCACCGCCACCACGATCGGCTTGAGCGAGGCGAACATCCGCAGCGTCAACTTCCCGCCCTCGTCCGCTGGAACCTCGTCTGAGTCCACCACCGACGAGGCGTCGAACGTGGACCCGCCCGCCTCGAGATCGGCGCCGGCGCAGAACGCGCGGCCGTTGCCGGTCAGCACGACGGCACGAACGGAGTCGTCAGCGTCGGTGTCGTCGAACGCGGCCCGCAGTTCCTCCCCCATCTGCATGGTGAAGGCGTTGAGCCGGTCGGGTCGATTGAGCCGGAAGATCGCGATCTCCCCATCTCGCTCGACGGTGATGGTGGGCTGGTCCTGTCGGGACTTGCGCCCGACCTCTGATGTATCGCTCGTCACAGATCGATGCTATCGGGCGCTGGGACACTCCGCGTCGGCTGTGTCAATCCGCGGAACCGCGCACCAGCCGGGCACAACACAACGGCGGCGCCACCCTGTCGGGTGACGCCGCCGCTGGTGTCAGATCAGCTCAGACGGGCTGCGCTCAGCTCGCGTCGGCCTCGCCGGCCTTGGTGAGCTCGACCGGTGCGTCGGGAACCATGCGCGGCTTCTCCGAGCCGGTGAAGACGAACCGGGCGTCGTCGCCGTCGCCCTCGCCGTCCCAGTTCTCGACGTCGACCAGGACGATCTGTCCGGGAGCGATGTCGCCGAACAGGATCTTCTCCGAGAGCTGGTCCTCGATCTCGCGCTGGATGGTGCGACGCAGCGGACGCGCACCCAGCACCGGATCGAAGCCGCGCTTGGCCAGCAGGGCCTTCGCGCGGTCGGTGACCTCGAGAGCCATGTCCTTGTTCTTCAGCGCACCCTCCACGCGGGTCAGCATGAGATCGACCATCTGGATGATCTCTTCCCGCGTGAGCTGGTGGAACACGACAATGTCGTCGATGCGGTTGAGGAACTCGGGGCGGAAGTGCTTCTTGAGCTCGTCGTTGACCTTCTGCTTCATCCGTTCGTAGTTCGACTGGGTCCCGTCGCTCGACGAGAAGCCCATGCCCACGGCCTTGGAGATGTCCGAGGTACCGAGGTTCGAGGTGAAGATCAGCACGGTGTTCTTGAAGTCGACCGTGCGACCCTGACCGTCGGTCAGACGACCATCTTCGAGGACCTGCAGCAGGGTGTTGTAGATCTCCGAGTGGGCCTTCTCGATCTCGTCGAACAGCACCACCGAGAACGGCTTGCGGCGCACCTTCTCGGTGAGCTGCCCGCCCTCTTCGTAGCCGACGTACCCGGGAGGGGCACCGAACAGACGCGACGCGGTGAAGCGGTCGTGGAACTCGCCCATGTCGATCTGGATGAGGGCGTCGTCCTCGCCGAACAGGAAGTTCGCCAGCGCCTTGGAGAGCTCGGTCTTACCGACGCCGGACGGACCGGCGAAGATGAACGAGCCCGACGGCCGCTTCGGATCCTTCAGGCCGGCACGGGTACGACGGATCGCCTTCGAGACCGCCTTGACGGCGTCCTCCTGCCCGATGATCCGCTTGTGCAGCTCCTCCTCCATGCGGAGCAGACGCGTGGTCTCCTCCTCGGTGAGCTTGAACACCGGGATGCCGGTCCAGTTGCCGAGGACCTCGGCGATCTGCTCGTCGTCGACCTCGGCCACGACGTCCATGTCACCGCTGCGCCACTGCTTCTCGCGCTCGGCGCGCTCGGCGACCAGCTGCTTCTCCTTGTCGCGGAGGCTGGCGGCCTTCTCGAAGTCCTGCGCGTCGATCGCGCTTTCCTTCTCCTTGCGCGCATCGGCGATGCGGTCGTCGAACTCACGCAGGTCTGGCGGCGCGGTCATCCGGCGGATGCGCATGCGCGCGCCGGCCTCGTCGATGAGGTCGATCGCCTTGTCCGGCAGGAACCGGTCGTTGATGTAGCGGTCGGCCAGCGTGGCGGCGGCGACCAGCGCGCCGTCGGTGATCGAGACGCGGTGGTGCGACTCGTACCGGTCGCGCAGGCCCTTGAGGATCTCGATGGTGTGCTCGACAGACGGCTCGCCCACCTGCACGGGCTGGAAGCGGCGCTCGAGTGCGGCGTCCTTCTCGATGTACTTGCGGTATTCGTCGAGGGTCGTCGCGCCGATGGTCTGCAGCTCGCCGCGGGCCAGCTTCGGCTTGAGGATGCTGGCGGCGTCGATGGCACCCTCGGCGGCACCTGCGCCGACGAGCGTGTGCAGCTCGTCGATGAACAGGATGATGTCGCCGCGGGTGTTGATCTCCTTGAGCACCTTCTTGAGGCGTTCCTCGAAGTCACCGCGGTAGCGGCTGCCCGCAACCAGCGAACCGAGGTCGAGGGTGTAGAGCTGCTTGTCCTTGAGGGTCTCGGGGACCTTGCCGTTCACGATGGCCTGCGCCAGGCCTTCGACGACGGCGGTCTTGCCGACGCCGGGCTCACCGATCAGCACCGGGTTGTTCTTGGTGCGGCGGCTGAGCACCTGCATGACGCGCTCGATTTCCTTCTCCCGGCCGATGACCGGGTCGAGCTTGCCCTCGGAGGCCGCGGCGGTCAGGTTACGACCGAACTGGTCGAGGACCAGCGAGGTCGACGGGGTGCCGGACTCGCTGCTGCGACCGCCGGTGCCCGCCTCCTGCGGCTCCTTGCCCTGGTATCCGCTGAGGAGCTGGATGACCTGCTGGCGGACCCGGTTGAGGTCGGCGCCGAGCTTCACCAGCACCTGGGCAGCGACGCCCTCGCCCTCGCGGATCAGGCCGAGCAGGATGTGCTCGGTACCGATGTAGTTGTGGCCGAGTTGCAGGGCCTCGCGCAGCGAGAGCTCCAGCACCTTCTTGGCACGCGGGGTGAACGGGATGTGTCCCGACGGCGCCTGCTGGCCCTGGCCGATGATCTCCTCGACCTGGCTGCGAACCCCTTCGAGCGAGATCCCGAGCGACTCGAGCGCCTTGGCCGCCACGCCCTCGCCCTCGTGGATGAGGCCGAGGAGGATGTGCTCGGTACCGATGTAGTTGTGGTTGAGCATGCGCGCTTCTTCTTGGGCCAGAACCACAACCCGACGCGCGCGGTCGGTGAACCGTTCGAACATTGTTCTCCCTCACATTGCTAGCGCCCCGGCCGCCGCGGAGACCACCTCGGAGGTCCCAGAGGACAACCGGTGCGGATAGACGACGACCAGCCTGCTTCCACTCTAGAGGTCGTCTGGGGTGCACCTGCAGTTAACGCCTGCGCAGAGTGCATGGATCCCCCGTTGCGGCGGGGATGTGCCCAGTACAACTGCGCAGGCCGGGGCTGTGTTCCCCGCCGTCTACGCCGAGAGCGAACGGGCCGCCGACGGCCCGGGATGCGCCCCCACCGGGCGCTGGGACCCGCGACGCGGCGCCCGCGTTGTGCCCGACAGCAGCCGGGTATCGCGGAAACCGCCGGCCGACGAGACCACAGGAGGCGAGTGGGGACCACCCGGGCCGCTGCCGGGCCTCGGTAGATCTGGCCCTCGCTTGACTGCGACCGTCGCACACCAACGAGCAGCAGGGCGCATCCGGGTACGGCCCGGTACACGGCGAGCACGGCCACGACACGCGGCGGACGCCTATCACACGACACCGACAAGATGTAGGCGCTCAGTTCTGTTGCACGACAACATTTTTGGTATTGACGGCGACCGATGGCCGTGTACACTCGAACGTACATTCGCAGCAACGGTTCTCGGGGGAGGTGACCATGTCTGACGAAACCACCACGGCGCAACCACGTGCCGTCGAGCTGGTGGCCGACCTCCACCGCATCCTCGACGAACTACAGACCGTGGACCTGGCGCCGTGCACCGATACCGAGTTGGCCGATCTGGCGGCCGACACCGAGAAAGCGATCGCCCGGCTGACCGTGGCCGGTGACCGGCAGATCGATCAGGTCGAGGCCCGCGACCTCCCCCGCAAGGCAGGCTGCAGGACACTCATGCAGTTCATGACCCACCGGCTGCGGGTGTCCAACCCGGTGCGGCGCCGCAAGCAGATGGATGCCACCTCCCACCGGACCAGCCTGGGCGGCGACATTCTGGAGCCCGAACACCCCACGCTGGCCGAGGCGTTCGCTGTGGGAGCTGTCGGCTCCGCGCACGTGCAGGCCGCCTTGGACGTCCTCGACCGCATCCCCGGCACCATCGACCACGACATCAAGGTCGCCGCCGAACGTCAGATGGCCGAGATCGCCGAAGCCCACACCCCCGCCGAGATCACCCAGCTCGGTGCCCGGCTACTGGCCCATCTCGACCCCGACGGCACCCTCGCCGACGATTCGGATCAGAAACGACGCCGCGGCCTGTGGATCGGCCGACAACGCGCCGACGGGACAGCCAAAGTATCGGGCACCCTGACCCCCGCACTCGCCGCCCGGCTGACGATGATGTTCGCGGTCTGGGGCAAACCCGGACTCAACAACCCCGACGACCCCGCCTCACCCAGCGGACCGGCCGGCACCGCCGACCCCGACGCCCTGACCGCCGCCGCCGACCGCGACGGACGCACTCTCGCCCAAACGAATCACGACGCCCTCGACGCCGCCCTGGCCGCCGGTTTCGCCGACGGCACACTCGGCACCTCGCACCGCGGGCTACCCGTGCAACTGATCATCAAGGCCGACCTCTCCGACCTCATCCGCGAAGCCGGACTCGCGACCACCGCCACCGGCACCCTGCTGCCCGTCCGGGACCTGATCGCGATGGCCGGTGACGTCCAGCCGTGGTTGGCGATCTTCAAAGACGCCACCACCGTCCCGCTGCACTTCGGGCGGGGTAAACGCTTGGCCACCCGCGAACAACGCCTCGTCTCCTTCGCCCGCCCCGATGGCGAAGTGTGCTCGGCACCAGGATGCGACCAACCCGCCACCCACGTCGACATGCATCACGCACAGAAAGACTGGGCCAAGGGCGGACTCACCGACATCGACGACCTCGCCCCCGCCTGCCCACGCCACAACCGCATGGTCGGCAACCAGCCCGGCCAATACACCACCCGCGTCGTCCGGTCCGGGCCCGACGAAGGCCGCTGCACGTGGCGGTTGAACGCCGAACCCGGCGCACCACCCAACCCCGAACGCCTCAACCGCCGACCCGACATACCCAGGCGGTTCGCACACCACCTCAACACCGTGCGCAACGACATCCACGGACCACCAACCCGGCCCGGCGATCAACCACGCCCAGACGGCCACACCCACGACGACGCACGCCGCTCATGGGCGACAGTCAGCCACGTCATCGACGTCCGACCACCCCGACCCGGCCGACGACAGGTCCGCCCCTCCCTCGTCGAAGCACACCTCATGGAGCTACTCGCCACCCACTGAACCGGGTAGAACAACTCACACGGATCCGTCCAAACGGTCCGCCCCATCGGCGATCGGACTAGCGTCGTGGTCCATGAGTGATGACGCCGCTCGACCGTCCACGTCGGTCCATGCCGAGACCAAGACCGGCGAGCGGCGATTGCCCACGCGCCGGGTCAATCTGACCGTCTTCATAGCCTCGGCTGTCATCGTGGTCGCCTTCGCCGTCTGGGCGCTGGCGGCACCGGCAGCGGCCGAGTCGACGATCAACGACGTACGCGACTTCATCACCCGCTGGTTCGGCTGGTGGTACTTCATCCTCGCCACCGCCATCGTCGGTCTCGTGGTGTTCCTCGGCCTCAGCAAGTACGGGCGCTACCGGCTCGGACCGGAGGAATCGCGCCCCGAGTACAGCCTGTTCACCTGGACGGCGATGCTGTTCGCCGCGGGCATCGGCATCGATCTGATGTTCTTCTCCGTCGCCGAACCCGTAACCCACTTCCTCAACCCGCCGACCGGGGCCGGGGAGACCAACGAAGCGGCACGTGAGGCGGTCACCTGGACGGTCTTCCACTACGGCGTGACCGGATGGGCGATGTACGCGCTCATGGGTGGCGCGCTTGCGTACTTCGCCTTCCGGCACAATCTTCCGCTGACGATCCGGGCGGCGCTGTACCCGATCTTCGGCAAGCGCGTCGAAGGCCGGTGGGGCGACGCGATCGACGTCGCGGCCGTCCTTGGCACCATCTTCGGCATCGCCACGTCGCTGGGGATCGGGGTCGTCCAGCTCAACTTCGGGCTGAACGAGATCTTCGGGATCGAGCAGGGCAAGGCGGCCCAGATCGGTCTGATCGTCCTGGCGGTGGTGATCGCGACCGCGTCCGCGACGTCGGGGGTGGACAAGGGCATCCGACGCCTCTCCGAGATCAACGTGATCCTGGCGATCTGCATGCTGGTCTACATCACGGTCGCCAAGGACGCCGACTTCTTGCTCAACGGTCTCGTCCAGAACGCGGGCGACTACGTGTCCACCTTCACCGACCGCACGCTCGACACCTTCGCGTGGGACCAGGTGAACCCGCCGCCCGGCAACGACGCCCGCGCCTTCGTCGACGGCTGGACCCTGTTCTTCTGGGCCTGGTGGGTGGCCTGGGCGCCGTTCGTGGGGCTCTTCCTCGCCCGCATCTCGCGGGGACGCACGTTGCGACAGTTCATCTTCGGTGTCCTGGTGGTCCCGTTCAGCTTCATCCTGGTGTGGATCTCGATCTTCGGGAACAGCGCCCTGCAGGTGGCCCGCGGCGATGCGGACTTCGCCGAGACGACCGCCTCCACACCCGAAGCCGGGTTCTATTCGCTGCTCGAGCAGTACCCCGGTTCGACGCTGCTCATCGGGATCGCCACGATCACCGGCCTGCTGTTCTACGTGACCAGCGCCGACTCCGGCTCGCTCGTGATGGGCAACTTCACCAGTCGCCTCGGCGACCCGATGGCCGACTGCGCCCGTTCCCTACGAATCTTCTGGTCGGTGGCCATCGGACTGCTGACGCTGTCCATGCTGTTCGCCGGCGGCGGCGACGGCTCGATCCTGACCCTGCAGGCCGCGACGGTGATCATGGGGCTGCCGTTCTCCTTCGTCCTCGGGCTGATCGGCATCTCGCTGCTGCGCGCCGTCCGCAACGAGTCGGTCAAACTCGACAGCTTCCGCACGACCCTGCCGAAGGTGATCGCCGTCGGGCGCGGTCCCACCGAACACGGCAGTTGGCGGCAGCGACTCGTCGGGACCCTTCGCTTCCCCGGTCCGGTCGCCACCCGAAAATTCATCGGGGCCAGCGTCGTTCCGGCGATGACCGAGGTCGCCGAACAGTTCTGTCGCGAGGGGATCACCGCGACGGTCGACGAGTCGGCCGAGAACGAAGGGCTGCCGTCGCCGCGCCTGGTCGTCGAACTCGCCGAGGTCCCCCGGTTCGAGTACTGCGTGTGGCCGGTCTCGGCGCCGACCCCGACGTACGCGGTCCGGACCCAGCGGTCCGACGATCGCTACTTCCGGTGCGAGGTGTATCTCACCGAGGGGTCCCAGGGCTACTCACTCACCGGATACACCCGCGACCAGATCATCGGTGACATCCTCGACCAGTACGAACGCCATCTCGGTTATCTGCATCTGCGGGATGCGGCCGGTGATCACCACGACCCCGAACCCGATCCGGCCGGCGGCGACGGTACCGTGCCCGACAGCGACACGGACATCCCCGACAGCAGTTCCGAAGGAGCACCGGCTCGATGAGCGAGACCCTCTACATCGGCGGCCGCTGGCGGCCCGCCGCCTCCGGCGAGACCCGTGAGATCCGTTGTCCCGCAGACAACTCGCTCGTCGGTGTGGTGGCCGAGGGCGGTGCGGCCGACACCGAGCAGGCCATCGCGGCGGCCCGCCGGGCGTTCGACGCCGGCGAGTGGAGCGCCACACCCGCCGCCGACCGTGGGGACCTCCTTCTCCGCGTCGCCGCCCAGATCGACGAGCGCCGAGACGAGTTCGTCCGCGCCGAGACCCTCGACACCGGCAAGCGGCCCTACGAGTCGGACATCGACATGACCGACATCGCGAACTGCTTCCGGTACTTCGGCAAGCTCGCGGCGGCCGACGCCGGGCGTGTGGTCGACACCGGGTCACCCGACGCCGATTCGCGCATCGTGTACGAACCGGTCGGCGTCTGCGGATTGATCACACCGTGGAACTACCCGCTGCTGCAGGCGGCGTGGAAGGTCGCGCCGGCACTGGCGGCAGGCAACACCTTCGTGCTCAAGCCCGCCGAACTCACCCCGCACACGTCGATCCTGCTCATGCAGGTCCTCGAGCAGGTCGGTCTCCCGGCAGGCGTGGGCAACCTCGTCCTGGGCGCGGGCGCCGAGGCCGGCGCTCCGCTGTCGTCTCATCCTGACGTCGACCTGGTCTCGTTCACCGGTGGGCTCGTGACCGGCCGGGTCATCGCCCGCGAGGCGGCGGCGACGGTGAAGAAGGTCGCGCTCGAACTCGGGGGCAAGAACCCGAACGTGGTCTTCGCCGACGGCTGCGCCACCGACGAACTCCTCGCGGCAGCGGTCGACAACGCGCTCAACGCCGCGTTCCTGCACTCGGGGCAGGTCTGCTCGGCCGGGGCGCGGCTCATCATCGAGGAGTCCGCACACGATCGCTTCGTCGATGAGCTGGTCCGCCGCGCGGAGCAGATCCGGCTGGGCCTGCCCTACTCCGACGGCACCGAGACCGGGCCGCTCATCTCGGCGGCACACCGCGACAAGGTGCACGCCTACGTCGAACAGGCACGTGCGGATGGCGCGATCATCCGTACCGGTGGCGCGTTCGCCACGGGCGATGCGGGTTCGGGGCGCCTCGACGACGGATGGTTCTATCTGCCCACCGTGATCGATCGCGCCGACCGATCGATGGCCTGCGTGCACGACGAGGCGTTCGGACCGACCGTCACCGTGGAGACCTTCGCCACCGAGGACGAGGCCGTGACCCTGGCCAACGACACCGTCTACGGTCTCGCGGGAGCCGTCTGGTCGGCCGATGCGGCACGCGCCCGCCGCATCGCCGGACGAATCCGGGCCGGAACGGTGTGGGTCAACGACTTCGGGCCGTACCTGCCGGAAGCCGAGTGGGGCGGTTACGGCCAGTCGGGATTCGGGCGGGAGCTCGGACCGTCCGGTCTGGCGGAGTACCGCGAGGCCAAACATGTCTACGAGAACCTCCGACCGGGCGTGACCGGCTGGTTCGCGGACCGGTCCGGAGACGGCGAGGAGCGACGATGAGCGAGACCTACGATTACGTCGTCGTCGGCGGCGGCTCCGGGGGTGCCGTGGTGGCGTCGCGGCTGTCCGAGGACCCCTCGGTCACGGTGTGCCTGCTGGAGGCGGGTCCGTCCGATGTCGGCGACGACGCGATCCTCCGGCTCGACCGGTGGATGGAACTCCTCGAATCCGGTTACGACTGGGACTATCCCATCGAACCGCAGGAGAACGGCAACGATTTCATGCGCCACGCCCGGGCGAAGGTCCTCGGCGGGTGCAGTTCGCACAACAGCTGCATCGCCTTCTGGGCTCCGCGCGAGGACCTCGACTCGTGGGAGCGCGACTTCGGATGCGCCGGATGGGGTTCGGCGGAGTTGTACCGCCTCTACCCGCAGATCGAGACCAACGACGCGCCGGGCGCGCACCACGGTCGCAGCGGTCCGGTCCACCTCATGACGGTGCCGCCGAACGACCCGTGCGGGGTCGCCCTGCTCGACGCCTGCGAGTCGGTCGGCATCCCCCGCGTCGAGTTCAACAGCGGCAGCACGGTTGTCAACGGCGCCAACTTCTTCCAGATCAACCGACGACCCGACGGTGTGCGCGCCTCGTCGTCGGTCAGTTATCTGCACCCGCACCTCGAGCGGCCGAACCTCACCATCCGCACCGGATCGTGGGCAAAACGGGTGGTCATTGAGCGGGTCGACGGCGAGTTGCGTGCCGTGGGCGTCGACATCACCGACAACGCGTTCGGTCGCACGACACGGATCGAGGCCCGGGGCGAGGTGATCGTGTCGGCAGGGGCGATCGACTCCCCGAAGTTGCTGATGCTCTCGGGAATCGGGCCGGCCGACTATCTGCGCGAGCACGAGATCGAGGCCCTCGTCGACGCGCCGGGGGTCGGTGAACACCTGCAGGACCACCCCGAAGGGGTGATCGGGTTCGAGACCGCGAAGCCGATGGTCCGCGAGTCGACCCAGTGGTGGGAGGCGGGCATCTTCACCACCGTCGATGCGGGTCTGACCCGGCCGGACCTGATGATGCACTACGGCAGCGTGCCGTTCGACATGCACACCCTTCGCCAGGGTTATCCGACCAGTGACAACACCTTCTGCCTGACACCGAACGTGACGCACGCGCGGTCACGGGGCACGGTGCGGTTGCGCTCCCGTGACTTCCGCGACAAGCCCCGCGTGGACCCGCGGTACTTCACCGACCTCGAGGGCTACGACATGCGGATCATGATCGCGGGCCTGCGCAAGGCGCGGGAGATCGCCGCCGCGGAGCCGCTGGCGACGTGGGTTGCGCGCGAACTCTATCCGGGCCCCGCCGCCACGAGCGATGCCGAACTGGCCGACTACATCACCCGCACCCACAACACCGTCTACCACCCGGTCGGCACCGTGCGGATGGGTGCGCCCGACGACGAGCTGTCGCCGCTCGATCCCGAACTCCGCGTGAAAGGTGTTGCAGGACTCCGGGTGGCCGACGCGTCGGTGTTCCCGGAACACACGACGGTGAACCCCAACCTCACCGTGATGCTCGTCGGCGAACGCTGCGCCGAGCTGGTGCGCGCCGGCGGCAACTGACCGCCAGGAGCGACTAGGTCGCGAAGGAGTCGACGATCCGTTCCAGGACGGCGGCGACCTGTTCGGTGGCGGCCTCGCGATCGTCGGCGGCGGCGACGTAGAGCGCCGCCTCGTCGAGCGCGCCGATCGCGACGTGGGCCAGCGGGCGCGTGGGCTGCTCGACCGCCTGGCCCGTGGCGATCGCGGCCGCGATCAGGCCTTCGACGAGTGCGAACCCGAATTCTTCTCCGCGAGCACGCCATTCACTCCATCCGAGCACCGACGGCGCCTCGACGAGCGTGATCCGATGCACCTCCGGCTCGGTGCACAGCCGCAGGAACAGACGCATACCCGTCTTCAGCGCGGCGAGCGGGTCCTCGCCGGCGCGCTCCCCCACGGCCGCCGCGATCTGCGCGACGATCGACTGTTCCACGTCGTCGTAGACGGCGACGAACAGCCCTTTCTTGTCGTCGAACTGGTGGTAGAGCGCACCGCGCGTCACGCCGGCCTCGGCGACGATCTCCTGGGTGCCGACGTCGGCGAAGCCGCGTTCGCCGAACAGCTTCCGGCCGGCGCCGATCAACGACGCGCGGGTCGCCGCGGTCCGCTCGGCCTGGGTACGACGGTTGACTTTCATACAGGTTGCACGTAACTTTCGTACTGAGTGTTCGTAAGTTACCGAGTCTACGAGAAGCGGGTCTCGCCATGACGACTGCATTGCCGACCGTCGAACTTCCGTCCGGCGTCATCGAGTACGCGACCTACGGTCCGGACGACTCGGCGCATCCGCCGGTCGTCTTCGTCCACGGCGCCGTCGTCGACCACCGGCTGTGGGAACCGACGGCACGGTTGCTCGCCGAGCGCGGATTCCGGTGCCATGTGCCCCTCATGCCGCTGGGCTCGCACCGCATCCCGCTCGGCCCCGGAGCCGACCGCTCGCCGCGCGGGATGAGCACGCTCCTACGTGAGTTCGTCGACCGGTTCGACCTGTCGGACGCGACCCTCGTGGCCAACGACTCCGGTGGCGCCATCACCCAATTCGCCCTCGACGACGATCCTGCGTTCGTCAGCCGGCTGGTGTTCACCAACTGCGATGCCTTCGATCTCTTTCCGCCGCAGCCGTTCCGGTTGTACTTCGCGCTGATGAAGCACCGACTTCTGCTGAAACCGCTGGCCGAGGCGATGCGCCTGCGTGCACTGCGCCATTCCGCGCTGGGCGTCGGTCTGCTGTTGAACGATCCCGATCCCGACCTCACCGGCTCGGTCTTCGAACCGCTGCAGCGCGACGTACGCATCCGCAACGACTTCATCGCGTTCCTCCGCGGCATCCGCCCCGCCGAACTGGCGCAGATCACCCCGCGGATGTCGCGCGTCGACCTCCCGGTTCGAATGGTGTGGGGTCGCGACGACCGGTGTTTCACCCCGGCCCACGGACGCCGCCTGGCCGCCGTCTTCCCGGGCGGGGCGCCGTTCGTCGAGGTTCCCGACGCCCGGACCTTCGTCTCACTCGACCAGCCACAGATTCTGGCCGACGAGATCATCGAGCTCACCGTCGGAGAACGCACCGCTCCGTGACCGCCCGGAGAACGGCGCAAGTTTTTTTCGCCACGGGCGTCGGATCATCGGGTCCGGCCGCGACGATAGAGATGTGAGCAGCGACCAACCGGTTTCTTCGGCCCGGGGACCAGAGGGATTGCTGGCGGTCTACGACCAGGCACTGCCGGAGGTGTACGGCTTCGTCGTGCGGCGCTGCACGGATCGTCGTACCGCCGAGGACGTCACCTCGGAGACCTTCCTGGCCGCCATGGACTCCGTCCGACGACGCCGCGACACCGAACCGACCACTCCGTGGCTCATCGGGATCGCCCGGCACAAGCTCGCCGACCACTGGCGACGTGCACAGCGCACGCCGGAACCGGTCGACGACCTGCCCGACCACGGGGACGACCCGTGGGACACCGAACTCGACCGGATGGTCGCCCATCACACCCTCGGCCAGTTGTCGCCGATCCACCGTTCGGTGCTGACGCTGCGCTACGTCGACGACCTCCCCGTCGGCGAGTGCGCGGAGATCCTGGGCCGCACGGTCGGCGCGACCGAGGCGCTACTCACCAGGGCCAAGCGGGCGTTTCGCGCCGCGTACCCCGAAACACAACCCCAGCCCAGCGGGAGAGGAGGTCACGCATGAGCACCCGGAACAGCTCGCGCTTCGACGCAGCACGAGATCCGCTGCACGTCCTGAACGCAGCGCGCACGCCGGGCTTCGACGATCCGGTCCGTCCCGACCTGGATTTCGCCGCCGCGCTGCGGGACCGCCTCGAGCGCGGGGCGACCCTACCCGAAGGAGTCGTCATGGCCACCGCAACACAACTCGACACAACCGAGACCGTCCGGACCGAGGCGCCCGCCCGACCGGAACCGACGGTCGAACGCCCCGGCGCCCTCCCGTATCTCGTCGTCGCCGAACCGCAGGCCGCGATCGACTGGTACGTCGACACGCTCGGCGCCCGGCTGCGCGGCGAGCCGATCGTGATGTCCGACGGCGTGATCGGTCACGCCGAACTCGAACTGGGCGGCGGCGCCGTTTATCTCGCCGCCGAGTTCCCGGACCTCGGACTCCGGGCGCCCGCACCCGGACAGGTCTCGGTCAGCCTGATGGTCGCCGTCGACGACACCGACGACGCGGTCGCGACGGCCGCCCGCGCGGGAGCCGCGGTGACCCGAGAGCCGTACGAAGCCCACGGCACCCGCACCGCGGTCATCGTCGACCCGTTCGGCCACCGCTGGATGCTGAGCGGGCCGTCGAAGACCGTGGGCACCGAGATGGTCCATCAGGGCGACATCGGCTACATGTCCCTGAACACGCCCGACGCGGCCCGCGCCCGGCGCTTCTACGGCGACGTCCTGGGCTGGGAATTCGACGCCGAGGGCCGACGCGTCACCAATGTCGGCCATCGCCTCGGCATCTTCGAGACCGACGGCGCACCGACGATCTTCTGCGCGTACGCCGTCGACGATCTCGAGGCCGCACATGAGCGCATCGTCGCAGCGGGCGGGCGGGGCGAGTTCGGTTCGAGCCCCGACGGTCATCGCCTGGTCGACGCCGTCGACGATCAGGGCGTCCGGTTCGCGGTCTACGCCGCGAACCCCGCCGACGAACGGCCGCAGGCACACCCGCGCGATCCCGGGGCCATGACCTACCTGACGGTGTTGACGCCCGACAGCGGACGCTTCCGCGCGTTCTACGGATCGGTCCTCGGCTGGACGTTCCACGGCGGACGCATCGACGACGGCTGGGAGGTCGACGACTCGCGACCGCAGGTCGGGCTCGCGGGCGGCGCCGAGAGCTCGGTGGCGGTGCCGATGTGGACGACCGACGACGTCGTGGCCACGGTCGAACGTGTCCGGGCCGCGGGCGGCACGGTGCTCGAGGAACCGAGCACCGCGCCCTACGGCATCTCGGCGCGGTGCACCGACGACCAGGGCGCTCAGTTCTACCTCGGTCAGTTGTTCTGAGTCACCCCACGGCCAACCCGACGACGAGCACCGCCACCGCGGCGGTGGTCAGCACGGACCGCACGATGTTCCACGGCCCCCAGACGGCGGTGAACCGCGTCCAGACCCGCACCGCCTCGTCGCCGCGGACAACACCCGCGGCGTCGAGGCGGTCATTGGCCGGGACGTTGACGACCATCGTGATGACGACACCGAGCGCGGTCAGGACCGTCGCGGTCAGGACCCACCATCGGAGCCCGGAACCCCACGAGGCCCAGACGGTCAGCGCGCCGAACACCACGCCGCCGCCGAAGATCACCGCGAAGAGCGGGTTGAGGATGGCGCTGTTCATCCGCTGCATCGCCGCGACCGCGACGTCGGCGCCGGCCCGGGTCAGGCCGGGGATCACGGCATAGCCGAACCCCGCCAGTACGCCGGCACTGAGGCCGGTGGTCACGACCGTCAGGGTCACCAACACATCACGCAACAGGTCCATGGGAACAGTCCAGTGCCCTGCGGGCGCGAAAACCATGACCGGACCGGCGAATTTCCTGCTCCGCCGTCCGGCTCCCGGCTCCGGAGCGGCCACCACCGTCATGGTTGACTCTTACCCATGTCCTCTCGCTCCCGCGTCCGGGCCCTGTCCGCGCGTCTGCCCTTCGGCATCGGGACCGTCGTCTTCGCCCTGTGCGCCGCACTGGTCGTGACCGGCGGCGTGGTGCTGGCGAGCGGCACCGCCCAGACCGACGACGGCGACTACGCCTACGGCGAGCTGCGCGGCTACGAACGCGAACCGGGGACCGCCTGGACGATCGTCGGGCAGGAGGATCTACCGGACTACTCCGGCGAGGTCACCATCGAGATCGCCGACACCTCCGACGAGGGATGGCTCATCACCTACCCCTCCGGGCTGGGGCGCTCGTTCATGATGGTGGACCGGCGATCGGGAAACCTGCTGTGGGACAGCCCCATCAACGCGGGGCAGGGCGACTGCGCGGTCAACGAAGCCGGCCAGGTCGGTTGCGCGGTACAGCTCGGCACCCCACTCGAGGACGGCTTCTACCTCGTCGACGACGGCGGCATCCCTACCCGCACCGCCGAATACCTGGACACCAAATCGGTGGAGGGCCTCGGCAACAACTTCCTGCGCGTCAACCGGGTCGGGCACCAGGTCACCCTGAACACGCCGGCCGGCAACGGCATCTGGGCGCGGACCTTCGCGGCGCCGGTCGTCGGTATCGAGGTCACCGGCGACACCGTGGTCATCAGGACCGCCGACGCGAGCGAGCACCTGGTCAACCCCGCCACCGGTGAGGACCGCATCGGTTGCGATCAGTGCAGCATCAAGCTCTACCCGACCGGGGTGACCGTCGACCACCAGACGCACGGCGAGGAGAAGGTGGTCACCTACGCCACCGTCAACGGCCGGGTGGACGCCGATCCGGTCGCCGAGGCCGACGGTCTGAGCGTGCTGCCCGGGCCGTCGACCCTCCCGGTCCTGAACGCGGCGAACCTGGTCTTCGCCGCCGAGGGGCAGTACGAGGTCCGCGACCCGGCACGTCCGGGGGCGCTGTGGCAGATCCGCGACGGTGAACTGTCCAAGGCGAATGCCATCGCGTGCGGGTCCCTCGTGAACTTCGGTCGCCTGGACGGTTCGCGGACGACCTACGCGCTCGCCGACGGCACGCACATCGGCAGCGGACCGCCGCCGGGACCGCAGCAGCCGATCCTCGCCAACCCGCGGTGCGTCGGGTCCAGCGGCACCACCATGGTCGTCGTCAACCAGGGCGTGCTGACCGGGCTCACCCCGGCGAACACCGCGGCCTGGGAGCGCGGCCTGTCCTCCCCCGGACTCGTGCGGGTCGTCGACGGATACATCGTCGTCAGCGAGGGCAGCACCCTGTCGATGCTCCGCCCGAATTGACCTCGCCGTTCCCCTGAACCCGAGGGTCTCAATCCCTCTTGTGGGCCGTTTCACATGCCGCGCCGAGCTCCCGGCCTCACCTGCAGAGACACGAATCGGTGGCGGTGTCCAGACCTGAATTGATCACGACAAGGTAACGCTTTGCTCACGGCCGCGTGTACGGTCGGCTCGGTTCCGCAAGCACGAACCACGAGATGTACACGCGAGGTCGATCAGTTTTGGGTAAGCACTCCAAGCCACGGGAGAAGTCACGCACACCGTTGTGGGCCACCGCCCTGCTGCCGGTGGGCGTTCTGGCCGGCGCGGCGACCGCCGGGGCCGAACTCTCCGGCAACACGCTGGCCCCCACGCCGGTGTCCGCGCCGCAGGTGGCGTCCGAGGCCCCGACCACGCCACCGTCCGTGACGCCGGCTGTGAAGGCCCACCCGCTGGCACCCACTCCCCCGCCGCCGCCGGTCCGCCCGGCCAGCGTCACCACCGGTGCGGTCCCGGTGACCAACTACGACGCGTATGAGGCGGCCGCGAAGTCCGTCACGAGCACCCACCCGCGCTGCGGCATCGACTGGAAGGTCATCGCCGGGATCGGCCGGGTCGAGTCCCACCACGCCGACCAGGGCAACGTGAACCCCGACGGCGTCCTGCGCAGCGCGATCTTCGGTCCGCGCCTCGACGGCTCCCTCGCCGGCAACCAGGTCATCGGTGACACCGACGGCGGCGAACTCGACGGCGACCCGGTCTACGATCGCGCGGTCGGCCCGATGCAGTTCCTGCCGTCGACGTGGAAGATGTACGCCGCCGACGGCAACGGTGACGGCAAGTCCGACCCGCAGAACATCTTCGACGCCGCGCTGACCACCGCGAACTACCTGTGCGACGACGATCTCGACCTGCGCGACTCGTCCGCGCTGGTGACCGCCGTCCTGCGGTACAACAACTCGATGGAGTACGTGAACAAGGTCCTCGGGTTCGCCCGCGAATACTGATCCCGCTGCCCCACCAGGACCCTTCGTGACGCGCCCTCCGCAAGCTCCGGGCGCTCCTCAGGGAGTGGTCGTTGGCCTGAGAAAGCGGTGGTCGGCCGCGCCCTCCGCAAGCTCGCGTGCCGTTCCTAGTCCTGCGTCAGAAACGCTTGCAGCGCAGCTGAATACATCGGCACGTCGTCGGCGCCCATGAGCTCACGCGCGGAGTGCATCGCGAGCTGCGGCGCACCGACGTCGATCGTCGTGAGCCCGGTGCGTGATGCCGTGATGGGCCCGATCGTCGACCCGCACGGTAGATCCGCGCGATGGACATATCGCTGCATGGGGACGCCCGCGGCGTCGCACGCGAGCGCGAAGACGGCCTCTCCCACCGCATCCGACGCATAGCGCAGGTTCTGGTTCACCTTCAGCACCGGTCCGCCGCCGATCGAGATGCGGTGCCCGGGTTCGTGGCGCTCGGGATAGTTCGGGTGGGTCGCGTGGGCCATGTCGCCGGACAGGCAGACGCTCGCGGCCATCGTCTGGAGGAAGTCCGCGCGTGATCCGCCGCGCGCGAGCACGATTCGTTCGCAGATCGACCCCAGGAAGTCCGAGGCGGCACCACGCTCGGAACCGCTGCCGACCTCCTCGTGATCGAACAGCACCAGCATCTTCGTGTGCGCCGACGAGCCGGCGTCGAGCAGCGCGCGCAGACCCGTGTAGCAGGTGCCCTGGTTGTCCAATCGCGGTGCGCTGAGCAGGTTTCCGTCGGCTCCGATGATCGCCGACGGCGCGACGTCGTGGGTCATGAGTTCCCAGCCGAGGAGCGCGTCCGGGTCGATGCCCGCGTACTCCGACACCCAGCCGAGGACGTCGGGGACGTCGTCGCCGATCCCCCACACCGCGTTGACATGCCGCTGCGGATCGAGCGTCACGCCCTTCCGGTCCTCGGACAGGTGGATGGCGAGTTGGGGTACCCGCACCACCGGTTCGGTCACATGAACCAGCGTGTGCGCCACCGAGTTCCCCGATCGGTACGCGAGGCGGCCGGAGAGGCCGAGATCGCGGTCGAGCCAGGAATTGAGCCAGGCGCCGCCGTAGGGTTCGAGCGCGACCATCGCGACCCCGGCCGACGAGCGGTCGGGATGCTGCTTGAGCCGCAGGTTCGGGCTGTCGGTGTGTCCGCCGACGATGCGGAAGGCGCCGGTCTGCCCGGTCTCCCAGGCGATGATCGAGCCGCCACGGATGACGTAGTGCCGCGCCGACGGGGCGTCGAGGCCGGCGTCCGCCCACGGCTGATCCTCGAACAGCCTTGTGTACCCGGCACTTTCGAGTTCGCGGGCCACCGTCGCGCAGACGTGGAACGGCGACGGCGAGGCGTCGACGAACTCGCCGAGGCCGCGTGCGGTCGCGCTGGTCGGAATCCTGGCGGACGCACTCATCGACGAACGCGCATTCACGCCGAGGCGAGGACCGAGTCGATCGCCGAGTAGAACAGTCCGAGGCCGTCGTCGCTGGGACCGGTGAGCGGCTCCGTGGCGTGCTCGGGATGCGGCATCAGGCCGACGATCCGCCCGTTCGGACTCGAGATACCGGCGATGTCGAGGGACGAGCCGTTCGGGTTCCGCTCGGGGAACCGGAACACGACGAGCCCCTCACCCTCCAGCTCCTCGAGCTTGCGCTGCGAGGCCACGTAACGTCCTTCGCCGGACTTGAGCGGGATGAGGATCTCCGCACCCTGCTCGAAGCGGGTCGTCCAGGCCGTGGTGTTCGACTCGACGCGCAGCCACTCGTCGCGGCAGATGAAGTGCAGGCCCTCGTTGCGGGTCAGCGCGCCCGGCAGCAGCCCGGCCTCACAGAGCACCTGGAAACCGTTGCAGATACCCAGGATCGGCATCCCCTTGCCGGCTGCCTCGACGACGGACCCCATCACCGGGGCAAAGCGGGCGATGGCCCCCGCGCGCAGGTAGTCGCCGTAGGAGAATCCGCCGGGGACGATGATCGCGTCGACGCCCTTCAGGTCGGCGTCGCCGTGCCACAGGGCGACCGGCTCGGCGCCGGCCAGCCGGACCGCGCGGGCGGCGTCGACGTCGTCGAGGGTGCCGGGGAAGGTGATGACCCCGATTCGTGCTGTCATGTGCTGCTCTCTACTCCGCGACGCGCGAGACGTTGAAGTTCTCGATGACGGTGTTGGTCAGCAACTCCTCGGCGATGCGCTCCAGCGTCGTGTCGTCGACCGTGTCGTCGACCTCGAGCTCGAAGCGCTTGCCCTGACGGACGTCGCCGATCCCACTGAACCCGAGCCGGCCCAGGGCGCCGACGATGGCCTGCCCCTGCGGGTCGAGAATCTCGGCTTTGGGCATCACGTCGACCACCACTCGCGCCATGGACCGCTCCTCAATGTCTGCTGGTCGGTTGTCGCCTGACCGGTGTTCTCCCGATCAGTTCACGCCGGTCAGCTTACCGGGTGCACCAAATCGGCTCAGAGCACGGATTCGATGGCGGCGACGACCGTCGGATCGGTCGGCTCGGTGCGCGGACGGAAGCGGTTGACCACCTCACCGTCGGCGTTGACGAGGAACTTCTCGAAGTTCCACTGGATGTCGCCGGCCTCCCCGTCGGCGTCGGCGTGCCGGGTGAGTTCGGCGTAGAGCGGGTGACGCGCCTCGCCGTTGACGTCGGTCTTCTCCAGCAGCGGGAAGGTCACCCCGTAGGTCGCCGAGCAGAAGGTCGCGATCTCCTCGGCGGTACCCGGCTCCTGCCCCATGAACTGGTTGCAGGGCACTCCGACGACGGTGAGTCCCTTGTCTCCGTACGTCTTGGCGAGTTCCTCCAGGCCGGCATACTGCGGCGTGAGGCCGCACTTGCTGGCGACATTCACCACGAGCAGCGGTCCGCCGAAGTCCTTCAGCGAGACGTCGGAGCCGTCCAGAGCGGTAACGGGGATGTCCTTGATGTTGGCCATGGCTGCCAGATTAGACGGCGCCCGCGCCGCCTTCGGGAGACCCGGGTCACAGGTGCCGCCATGGTATGCGCAAGGTCACCGTTAATTGCGTTTCGGCAATAGTTGCATTCGGGTTAGCATCTTTCGGTGTCCGGAGAATGCAGGTCGAACAGCGGCGCCGACGAGTCGGTGAACGCTGCGTCGTCGGCGCTCAACGCCTTCCTCGAGCGGCTCCTCGATCTGAGCCGGCCCGAGGCGCTGGAGAGTCTGGCGGCAAGCGAGGTCACGTTCTCGCAGCTCCGGATCCTCTCCACGCTTGCATGCCAACCCGGGCCGATGCCGGTCAACGCGATCGCCGATCACGTTCACCTGTCCCTCGCGGCCGCCGGCCGGACGGTGGACAAGCTGGCGACCGGAGGTCTCGTCGACCGTCGAGAGGACCCGTCCGACCGTCGGGTCAAGCGCATCTCCCTCACCGACGCGGGCCGGCGCTACCTCGAGACCCATCTGGCCGTGAAGCGCGGGACCATCCGACACTTCGTCGCCAACCTGCCCGCAGACATGCGCGACAACCTCTGCGCGGCACTGCGTCCCATCGTCGACGACGGCGTCGACCATTTCTGTCTGCCCACCGACGGACGGCAGGCCTCGTGACTCCCTCTCCTACCTCGTCGCTCCCTGATCTCTGACCACCGACCCTCACGGGGTCGGGCCCACAGACTTCTCTGCCGCGGATGGCCGCGGCACGCCCATTTCTCGCCCGACCGATAGGAACACGCGAATGACCTCATCCACAGGTGGCCACCTGCACGACGGCCCACCCGACACCAAGTTGGACCGTCACGTCCTGCTGGTCGCGGGCGTGGTCGTGCTCGGCGCGATCATGTCGATCCTCGACGTCACCGTGGTGGCGGTCGCCCAGAACACCTTCCAGCAGGAGTTCGGCACCGACGCCGCGGGCGCCGCCTGGACCGCGACCGGTTACACCCTGGCACTGGCGGCGGTGATCCCGTTGTCGAGTTGGGCGGCATCGCGTTTCGGCACCAAGCGCGTCTACCTCGTCTCGCTGGTTCACGGTGGGTTCGGTGTTGTGCGCGCTGGCGCCGAACATCGGCATGCTCGTGGCCTTCCGCGTGATCCAGGGACTCGGCGGCGGCATGCTGATGCCGATCGGCATGATGATGCTGACCAAGGCGGCCGGTCCCGAGCGGGTCGGTTCGGTCATGGCCGTGCTCGGTATCCCGATGCTCCTGGGTCCGATCTCGGGCCCGATCCTCGGCGGCGTCCTCATCGAGCAGCTGAGCTGGCACTGGATCTTCCTGATCAACGTCCCGATCGGCATCATCGCGCTGGTCTACTCGTGGATCGTCCTGCGCGACGACGCGGAGACCAGCCGCCCCTCGATCGACGTCGTCGGTCTGTTGCTCCTGTCGCCGGGGCTCGCGTTGTTCCTGTTCGGTATCTCCTCGAGCGCCGAGCACCGCACGTTCGTCACGGCATCGGTTCTGGTGCCGACCATCATCGGTGCACTGCTGATCGTGGCCTTCATCGTGCACGCCCTGCGCAAGAAGAACCCGCTGCTCGACCTGCGGCTCTTCGCGAACCGCACACTGAGCATCTCCGTCATCACGATGGTGCTGTTCATGGTCGCGTTCTTCGGTGCGGCGCTGCTGTTCCCGCAGTACTTCATCGGCGTGCGCGGCGAGTCCACGTTGACCGCCGGTCTGCTGCTGGCGCCGCAGGGCATCGGCGCCATGCTCACCATGCCGATCGCCGGCCGTCTCACCGACAAGATGGGTCCGGGCAAGTTCGTGCTCGCCGGCATCGTCCTGATCGTGCTGGGTCTGAGTACGTTCATGTTCCTCGGCGCCGAGACCTCGTACTGGCTGATCTGCGGTTCGCTGTTCGTGCAGGGTCTCGGCATGGGCATGACGATGATGCCGATCATGTCCGCGGCTCTCGCGACACTCAGCAACCCGCAGGTCCCGGACGGTTCGACGCTGCTGAACGTCATCCAGCAGTCGGCCACGTCGATCGGTACGGCCGTCATCTCGGTGATCCTGGCCAGCAGCCTGGCTAGCCGACCCGAGGCGGGACTGGCGATCATGGCGAACACCTCCGACGATCCGCTGCCGCCGGGCGTGCCGAACCCGTTGCCGGAGTCGTTCTTCGAGACCGCGGCGGACGTGTTCTCGAGCACGTTCACCATCTCGGTGGTCCTGATCGTCCTCACCCTGATCCCCGCGTTCTTCCTGCCCCGCAAGAAGATCGCGTCGCCCCTCACCGAAGAGGACATGGACCGCGGTCCGATCATGATGCACTGATCATCTCCTGCTGATCGCAAACCAAAGCCCCACCGACTTCCGGGTCGGTGGGGCTTTGTGGTTTCGACAAGCTCAACCAGCGGAAGGGTGAGCTCAACCAGCGGAAGGTGAGCTCAACCAGCGGAAGGTGAGCTCAACCAGCGGAAGGTGAGCTCAACCAGCGGAAGGTGAGCTCAACCAGCGGGAGTATCGAGCGCGCCCGACTGCTGCAGGATCCACGCGATCTCGAACGCGACCTCTTCCCACTGCTTGTAGCGTCCGCTGACGCCGCCGTGGCCGGCGGACATCTCGGTCTTGAGCAGTACCGGGTTGTCCGAGGTGGTCTTCTCCTGCAGTCGTGCAACCCATTTCGCCGCCTCGGTGAACAGCACCCGGGTGTCGTTGAGCGAGGTCAAGGCGAGGATCGGCGGATACGGCTTCGCGTCGACGTTCTCGTACGGCGTGTAGGTCTTCATGTACTCGTAGACCTTCGGGTCGTGCAGCGGGTCACCCCACTCGTCCCACTCGATCACCGTGAGGGGCAACGACGGATCGAGGATCGAGTTCAGCGCGTCGACGAACGGCACCGACGCCAGGATCCCGTTGAACAACTCGGGCGCGAGGTTCGCGACCGCACCCATCAGCAATCCGCCGGCGGACCCGCCCTCGGCGACCATCTGCTGGGGTGTCGTCCACCCGGTGTCGACGAGATGCCGTCCCGCGGCCACGAAGTCGGTGAAGGTGTTCCGCTTGCTGAGTTCCTTGCCGTTCTCGTACCAGTAGCGCCCCATCTCCCCGCCACCGCGGATGTGGGCGAGGACGAAGACCATGCCGCGATCGAGCATCGACAGTCGCGCCACCGAGAAGTACGGGTCGATACTCGCCTCGTAGGAGCCGTAGCCGTAGAGGAGCAGGGGCGCCGGCTTGGCGGCGTCGGTTTCCTTGCGCCGCACCACCGACAGCGGGATCCGGGTGCCGTCCTCGGCAACGGCCCACTCCCGCGACTGCACGTAGTCGGCCGGGTCGTAACCGCCGAGCACGGGCTGCCGCTTGAGCAGGGTCCGCTCGCCGGAGGCGACGTCGAGCTCGAACAGTTCCGCCGGTTCGATGAAACTGCCGTATCCGATGCGGAGCCTCGGGGCACGCCATTCCGGGTTGGCGCCGAGGCCCGCGGAGCCGAGTTCCTGGTCGAAGGTCACCTCGCGGAAATCCGATTCGACCGGGATGCCGTCGATCTGCCGCAGATCGGCGATGGCGAGACGCGGCAACGCATCTCGGCGGTAGGACAGGACCAGATAGTCGGCGAAGGCGTCCAGGTCCTCGATCCGGCGCTGCGGGTCGTGCGCGATCAGCGGGCGACGGTCCGTCGGATCGGCCACCGGCGCGAGGTCGATGGCGAAGTTCTCCGCCTTCTGCCCGTCGCGGACTTCGTTGTGCACAATGACCAGATAGTCCTCGCCACCGATGACGGCGTGCTCGACGCTGTACTCGACACCGTCGACCCGCGGTGCGACGCTGCGGAATTCACCCGTCGGATCGTCGGCGGCGAGCAGGTAGCTCTCCGAGGTGATCTTGGACCCGACGCCGATGACGAGGTACTTGTCGCTCCGGGTGGTGCCCATCCCGACCCAGAACCGTTCGTCGGGCTCGTGGAAGACCTTGACGTCGGCCGTCCCGGCACCGATGTCGTGGCGCCACACCGTGTCCGGGCGCCAGGCGGCGTCGACCGTCGAGTAGAACACGTGCCGGGCGTCCGCCGACCACACCGCACCCCCCGAGGTGTCGCGAACCTCGTCGGGGAGGAGTTCCCCGGTGCGAAGGTCCTTGACGCGCAGGGTGTATCGCTCGTCCCCGACGATGTCGATGCTGTAGGCGAGCCAGTTGCCGTCGTCGCTGACGGTCAGCGCCCCGAGACTGAAGAAATCATGACCCTCCGCCTCGACGTTGGCGTCGAGCAGGATCTCCTCGCCGGGCAGCGGGTCGTCGCCCACCTCCGGCGGGGTCCAGTCGTCCTCGGACCGGATCGGGCACCGGCACGACGTCGAGTACTGCTTGCCCTCATGGGTTCGCCCGTAATACCAGTACCGCCCGCGCCGGTTGGGCACCGACATGTCGGTTTCCTTGGTGCGGCTCTTGATCTCACCGAAGATCTGCGTGCGCAGGTCCGCCAGCTGCGCGGTGTGCGATTCGGTGAAGGCGTTCTGCGCCTCCAGGTAGGCGATGACCTCCGGATCGTCCTTGTCGCGCAACCATTCGTAGTCGTCGACGAAGGTGTCGCCGTGGTGGGTGCGTTCGGTGGGCACCTTCTTGGCCACCGGCGCGGTGACCGGCGCTGCGTTCATGATGGTCTTCTCGTCGGTCATCAGATCACCTCTGCATCGGGCCAGTCCGCGAAGGACTTTCGCGAGATCCATTCGTAGGCGTCGATATAGCGCTGCCTCGTGCGGTCGACGACGTCGTCGGGCAACGGCGGCGGCGCGACATCGGAGGTCCGGTCCCACCCGGATTCGGCACCGGTGAGCCAGTTCCGCACGATCTGCTTGTCGAAGCTCGGCTGCACCTTGCCGGCCTCGTAGGTGGCGGCCTCCCAGTACCGCGACGAGTCGGGGGTGAGCACCTCATCGGCCAGGACGAGTTCGCCGTCGGCCCCGCGGCCGAACTCGAATTTGGTGTCGGCCAGGATGATTCCGCGCTCGGCGGCGACGGCGGCGCCGCGGGCGTAGATGTCGAGGGTGGCCGATCGCAGCGCCTGCGCCAACTCCTCCCCCTCCTGCTCGACGACCCGCTCGAAACTGATGTTCTCGTCGTGCTCACCCTGCTCGGCCTTGGTGGCCGGCGTGAAGATCGGTTCGGGGAGCTTGCTCGCCTCCGCCAGTCCCGCCGGCAGTTCGACGCCGCACACCGACCCGGTCGCCTGGTAGTCGAGCAGGCCCGAGCCGGTCAGGTAGCCGCGGGCGACGCATTCGACCTGCACCATCGGCAGTCGACGGACCACCATCGACCGGCCAACGACCGACGCCGGGATCCGTTCGTCGGTGGGGCCGCCGGCCAAATGGTTGGGCACGCCGAGTTCGTCGAACCAGTAGAAGCTCATCGCGGTCAGGATGCGCCCTTTGTCGGGGATCGCGGGACTGAGGATGTGGTCGTAGGCCGAGATCCGGTCGGACGCCACCAGCAACAGGGTGTCGGCGTCGATCTCGTAGATCTCGCGGACCTTCCCCGACGCCAGATGACGGTAGGACTGCAGTTCAGGACGCATGGACTCGACCCTAGAGGGTGAGGTGACCCCGCGGGGCGGCAGGGACCACCCGTCCGGCCGTGGGCCCCGGGGTCTGCGATCCTGGACCGATGAGCGAGCCGCACATCACCATCACCTACTGCACGCAGTGCAACTGGCTGCTGCGAGCGTCGTGGATGGCCTCGGAACTGCTGAACACCTTCGGCACCGAGATCGGCTCGGTGACCCTCGTCCCCGGCACGGGCGGGGTGTTCGCCATCGACGTCGACGGCACCCAGATCTGGGAACGCAAGCGCGACGGCGGCTTCCCCGGTGCTCCCGAACTCAAGCGTCGCGTGCGCGACACCGCCCTCCCGGACTGGAACCTCGGCCACTCCGACGTCAGCGCGCCGGAGTGACCCCGTTCCCTAATCCGAGGAGCCGCACATCACTGCTCCCTGAGGTGTGAGGAGCGAAAGCGACGAGCCACGAAGGGCTCGCGAGACACCTCACCAGGCCCTTCGTGGCTCGCTTCGCTCGCACCTCAGGGAGCAGATGGGGTCGCTTTCCTCGCACCTCAGGGAGCAGACGGGGTCGCGCTCCTCAGGGAGCAGGGGGTAGCAGGCACTCCGACGTCACCGCGCCGAAGTGAGATGGCGGAGAGCTACAGGATCGGCGCCGGCGAGTAGCCCGCGGCGTCGGGGTACTGCCCGATGATCTTCTCCGCGGCCGCGATGACGTCGGCGACCTGCTGTTCGGCGGCACCGACGAAGGCCGTCTTGTCGGCCAGCAACGCGTCGAGCTGCGCGCGGTCGAGCGGGATGCGGTCGTCGGCGGCGAGCCGGTCGAGGAGGTCGGGTTCGCGTCCCTCCTCCCGCATGGCGAGCGCGACCGCGACCGCGTTCTCCTTGATCGCCTCGTGCGCGGTCTCCCGCCCGACGCCGGCGCGCACCGCGGCCATCAGGACCTTGGTGGTCGCGAGGAACGGCAGATAACGGTCGAGTTCGTTGGCGATCACGGCCGGGTAGGCGCCGAACTCGTCGAGCACCGTCAGGAAGGTCTCCATCAGTCCGTCGATCGCGAAGAACGCGTCGGGCAGGGCCACGCGACGGACGACCGAGCAGAAGACGTCGCCCTCGTTCCACTGCGCGCCCGCCAGTTCGGCGGCCATCGAGCCGTATCCGCGGAGTACGACCGCGAGCCCGTTGACGCGTTCGCAGCTGCGGGTGTTCATCTTGTGCGGCATCGCCGAGCTGCCGACCTGACCGGGCTGGAAGCCCTCGGTGACCAGCTCGTGGCCCGCCATCAGCCGGATGGTGTGGGCCAGCGACGACGGCGCGGCCGCCAGCTGCACGAGTGCCGACACCACGTCGTGGTCGAGCGACCGCGGATAGATCTGGCCGACCGAGGTGAACGAGCGGGCGAACCCGAGGTGATCGGCGACCCGGCCCTCGAGGTCGGCGAGCTTCACCGCGTCGCCGCCGAGCAGGTCGAGCATGTCCTGCGAGGTGCCCATCGGCCCCTTGATCCCGCGCAGCGGGTAGCGGTCGATGAGTTCGCGCAACCGGGTGAGCGCGATCATCAGCTCGTCGGCGGCCGAGGCGAACCGCTTGCCGAGCGTGGTGGCCTGGGCGGCAACGTTGTGACTGCGTCCGGCCATCACCGTCGACGAGTAGTCGGCGGCGCGTGCGACGATGCGCGCGAGCACTGCCACGCCGTGGGCGTGGACGTGTTCGAGCGAACGCAGGATCTGCAGCTGCTCGACGTTCTCGGTGAGGTCGCGGCTGGTCATGCCCTTGTGGATCTGCTCGTGGCCGGCCAGGGCGTTGAACTCCTCGATCCGGGCCTTCACATCGTGGCGGGTGACCCGTTCACGCTCGGCGATGGATGCGAGATCGACCTGGTCGACGACGCGCTCGTAGTCGGCGATGGCGTCGGCCGGTACGTCGATGCCGAGGTCGCGCTGCGCCTTGAGGACCGCGATCCACAGTCGCCGTTCGAGCTCGATCTTGGTGCTCGCCGACCACAGTTCGGCGAGATCGGCGGAGGCATAGCGGCTGGCCAGGACGTTGGCGATGACGGGCTTCGACACCCGGTCAGTGTAGGTCGCGGCCGTCGCGATCCTCAAAACCCGGAGAGGGCCGCGCACACGCGGTCAGAACGCGATGCACGCCCCGTTGGACCCGTAACCCTGTCGCACGCGGACGAACGTCGGCGCCGACACCTTCCCGTTCTGCACGGCATACAGATACTTGTCACCGGTCCGGTGCGGCACCCAGGTGGTCGAGGCGAGCGCACCCTGCGGCAGGTCGCGTCCGACGAAGCGCGGCGGCAGACCCGCCTTGACCTCGAAGAACTCGACCCAGCCGGACGAGTTGACCGCCACGGTCAGCGGATAGGTGCAGCCGGTGCCGTAGACCGCCGAGGAGAACGGGACCGACGCATCGACCCGCCCGGCCGGCGCGGCCTGCGCTGTCGGGGCGACGAACGCCGTCGCTGCCATGACGGCCGCGCCGAGCGCGGCCCCGACTCCCACCATCCATCGTCTCGCTGACACGCGATCCCCTTCCCCGTCGGTGACCTGACGCCCCATCGTGTCATCGCCGCGTCCACCGCGCGGTGAGTTCGCGAGGTTCGGCCCGGACACTCCGTCCGGTCACTCCCGTGGGGCGAGGACGTCGACGACGTCGAGCAGGGCGTCGCGCACCGCGTCGACCGGTCGTACGGCCGTCTGGGACAACGCTCCCACGATCGCTCCGTCCTCGATGCCGATCAGTTGCGCGATGTGCGCCGGATCGGCGACCCGGTGCGACTTCACCAAGACCTCGCAGTGGTGGAACGCCAGCGATTGCCCCCGGCTCGCGACGACCTCGCGCAGAAGCGGATACCGGGCCGCGAGCGCGATCATCTCGTACCGCGCGGACAGTTGCTGGAGGGTGGTGTCGGAACCGACGAAGACGTCGGCGAGGGCACCCGCCGTCGCCGTGCTGCCCCGGTGCCGGCGCGGAAGAGCGTTGCAGCGGGCGGCGACTGCGGTCTCGTCGTGCGCGCACAGATAGGCGGCGGCCTCGGCCATCAGGTCGTCGAGGGAACCGAAGTAATAGGTGGTCGACGCCAGCGGTAGTTGCGCGCGCTCGGCCACCGCGCGATGACGCACCGCATCGAAGCCTCCTTCGAGCAGCAACTCGCCGGCAGCCTCGATCAGTCGAGACCGCCGCCGCGCACCCTTCGGTGTCGCCGCCGAGGTCATCATGGGAGTCAATGCTGCCAAAGGGCCGGTACCGTCGTATCGCTTTCACCAAAGCGATACACGCCCAGGCGGATTCCCGTATAAGCCCGCTGACCTCGGCGGAATGCCCGACGGCGGTCGGCCGTCAGTCGGACGTCGGACAGAGGGGTACGACGACCACACCCGCGGTTACCGTGACCTCATGCAGTTCGACGGCCTCCATGCTGTCGCCGATTACGCGGCGCTCTACACCTGTCTGCGGCAGGTCGCGTTCGCCGACTTCCTGCGCGAACGGCTCGGTAGCTTCGAGTCGCGCTGCGACCCGGCGGAGCGGTCCGTCGTCTTCACCTCGACGGCCTCGTCCGACCCGGACGGGCACCGCGACTGTGTCCGTTCACGTGCCACCCTGATCGCGGTCATCGAATCGGACGCGATCGTGTGGGGGTGGGCCCATCCTCGCGGCGAACCGGCGGGTCCAGCCGCCGCGCTGCGCGACGTCGGCGCCCGATTCGGCGTCGATGATTTCGCCGTTCCCCGGGTGTCGTTGCCGCCCAGCCTCTCTCGCGACCAGATCGCCGACTACCGGACGCAGGCGATCGACATCGTGGCCGCGGCCGCGGTCGAGAGCACCGGGATCAGTCCGTACTGGACGGCACAGCACGACGACGGGGATCTCGCGGTGTACCTCCTCGACGACGTCGCGCTGCCCGAACCGACCTTCGCCGACTTCGCCACCACGATGCCGACGGTGATGAGATCACTTGCGGTCAACGATCATCGGGTCGCGATCCACGGGATGGCCGCGCGACGCGGCTGGCACATCAGCTGGCGCACCGGCTCCGACGGCGGCCGGTCGCCGATCTGCGACGTCACCGACGGCGAGTCGGTGGCGCACGTCGAGTTCGACCGGCGCGCGCGGCCCGTCGACTTCAGCTGTGAACTCGTCGGGCAGGCCTGAGACACTCGCCGTTCGCCCCACGCCGGCGTGCGGAACCGTGCGACGATCGGGACATGTCCCCCGACAGTCACGAGGACCCCGACATCACCCATCTCCGGCAGGCGATCGACCTCGCCGCCCGGGCCCGGACGCGCGGCGACCACCCGTTCGGCTCACTGCTTGTGGCGCCGGACGGCAGCGTGGTCGCCGAAGCGATGAATTCCGTGGACACCTCGGGTGACCCGACCGGGCATGCCGAGACGAACGTCGTCCGCGCGGTCGGGCACCTCGATCTCGACACGCGCGCCGAGCTGACGCTGTACACCAGCACCGAGCCGTGCGCCATGTGCGCCGGCGCGATCTACTGGGCCGGGGTCGGGACGGTCGTCTACGCGCTCGGCGAGGACGACCTGCGGGAGATGACCGGCGACGATCCCGCCAATCCCACGCTGGCGATGCCGTGCCGACGGGTCTTCGAGGCGGGCAGTCGGCCGATCGTGGTACGCGGTCCGTTCGCGATCGACGCCGCACACGAGGTCCACGACGGTTTCTGGCAGCACAGCTGAGAGGAATTCCTCACAACGGTGCGCGTCGGGAGCCATTCCGTTGCGGCGGGACGGGGGTCGGCCATTACCCTGTTGACTCGATGACCCGAGTGCCACCCCTCCCCAGCAATCCCGACGAACACGCCCGTGCGTTCGTCGGGCGTCGTGCTGTCCTGGCCGCCGGCCTCGGCGCCGCCGCCCTGGGGGTCGCCGCGTGCTCGGGGTCGACCCCGCCGACGTCGGTGGAGCCCCGCAAGCTCGAGGGTCGGGCCGACGATGAACTACCGGTCGAGGCGTCGCCGCCACCGGTCACCGGCGGCCCACCGCTGATCACCGGCAGCTTCCGCTCGGCGCGCATGGCCGGGCGTGACACGCGCTGGGCCGTCGCCCGGCCCAACGGGGTGACGGGCACCCTGCCCGTCGTCGTCGTGCTGCACGCGCTCAACACCAACGAGAAGTCGATCTTCGGGCCGAAGCTCGAGATGCAGTCGGTGATGCAGCAGTACGTCGACGCCGGGAACGCGCCGTTCGCGCTGGCCGCCGCCGACATCGGGCGCAACTACTACCACCGACGCACCGACGGCGCCGACGGGGGCGCGATGATCCTCGACGAGTTCCTGCCGATGCTCGCGAGCAACCCCGACCTGGACCTGTCCACCGAACGCATCGGCCTGTTCGGATGGTCGATGGGCGGGTACGGCGCGTTGCGCCTGGCGGCCATGCTGGGTTCGCCGCGTGTCGCCGCGGTCGCGGTCAGCTCCCCCGCGATGTGGGCCGACCCGCGCAACTTCCCGCCGCGCGCCTTCGACGGCCTCGCCGACTACCAGGCGAACTCGCTGTTCGGGGCCCAGCCGAAGTTCGCGAAGATCCCGCTGCTGATCAACATCGGCTCGAGCGACCAGTTCTACACCTACACACGGCAGTGGGCCGCCGGACTCCGGCCACCGGCGGCGTTCGGGACCGCGGCGGGTGGTCACACCAATCGCTACTGGCGCAGCGTCCTGCCCGAGCAGGTCGAGTTCCTCGGGCGGAACCTGGCGGTCTGAGTCGACCGTCATTCCCTATTTCGTTCTCGCTCAACCGATTTCGGTGAACGGGAACGAGGGAGCGAGACTCAGATGCTGATCCGGCCCTCGAGGGCGTTGCGGCCGATGTCGCGGCGGAAGTGCGAACCGGGGAGCTTGATGTTCGCGATCCGCGCGTAGGCCTGCTCGCGGGCTTCGGCGAGATCGGCGCCGGTGCCCACCACCGCGAGCACCCGCCCACCCGAGGAGACGACGGCGCCGTCGGCGTTGCGCGCGGTGCCGGCGTGCAGCACCCCGTCGGTGTCGGCACCGGTGATGAGGTCGCCGGTTCGCGGCTTGCCGGGGTAGTTCTCCGCGGCGACCACGACGGTGACCGCGGCCCCGTCGCGCCACTGCAGCGGCGGGAGGTCGGCGAGGGTGCCGGTGGCGGTCGCGTGCAGCGCCTGCCCGAGCGGCGATTCGAGCAGGGCCAGCACCGCCTGGGTCTCCGGATCGCCGAAACGACAGTTGAATTCGACGACGGCCGGCCCGTCCGACCCGATCGCCAGGCCGGCGTACAGCAGGCCGGAGAACGGGATGCCGCGTCGAACCATCTCGGCGGCAACGGGTTTGACGACCTCGTCGACGATGCGCGTGGTCATCTCGGCGGGCAGCCAGGGCAACGGCGTGTAGGCACCCATCCCGCCGGTGTTCGGTCCGGCGTCGTCGTCCCCGACGCGCTTGTGGTCCTGGGCGGGCAGCAGGGGCACCACGGTCTCGCCGTCGACGAGGCAGAACAGCGACACCTCCGGCCCGTCGAGGAAGCTCTCCAGCAGGACGGGGTGGCCGCTCTCGAGGCACTCGGCCGCGTGATCGCGGGCGACGTCACGGTCCGCGGTGACGACGACGCCCTTGCCCGCGGCCAGACCGTCGTCCTTGACGACCCAGGTCGGGCCGAACCGGTCGAGTGCGGCGTCGAGCCGGGCGGGATTGTCGACGATCTCGGCGTGGGCGGTCGTGACCCCCGCGGCCTTCATGACGTCCTTCGCGAAGGCCTTCGACCCCTCGATCTGCGCGGCCTCGGCACTCGGACCGAAGGTCGCGATGCCGGCCGCGCGCAGGGCGTCGGCGACCCCGAGGACCAGGGGCACCTCGGGACCGATGACCACGAGGTCGGCGCCGATCTCGCGTGCCAGCGCGACGACCGCGTCGCCGGAGACGGCGTCGACGGGATGGTTCGTGGCGATCGACGAGGTGCCGGCGTTGCCCGGGGCGACGTGCAGGTCGGTGACCGCCGGATCGTTCGCCAGACCGATGAGGAGGGCATGTTCGCGGCCGCCCGAGCCGATCACGAGTACGCGCACGTCCATGACTCTAAACGCCGGTACCCGTGACCGCCCAAACGGTGTCGGCGCCGGTCAGCTCGTGGGCTGGGTGAGGTCGTACAGGGTCACGCCGTCGACGGTTGCGGCGGTGAAGTTCTCCTGCACCCAGGTGCTGATCTGCGACGACGGTTGCGACGAGTTGCCGCCCATGCCGCCCCCCATACCGGGACCAGAACCGCCACCGATGAAGTAGTGGATCTTCTTCGCGGCCACGAGCTGCTGGAATTCGGCCAGGGTCGGCGACGGATCGCTGCCGTTGAATCCGCCGATCGGCATCACCGAGTGTCCGGTCTCGAGCTGGTAGCCCGACGCCGACATCGAGCCCACGGCAGCTGCGACCCACGTGTACTCGTCGGCGTCGGCGGTGAGCCTGTCCACGAGCGCCGCCGACGGCGTCGAACCACGGAGCAGTCCCCCGGCGGCTCCGTCGCCACCGCGACCGCCCCCATCCTGTTGACCCATACCGGGCATCCCCTGCCCGGGTGCTCCCGATCCCTGCGGTGGCATGCCGGGCATGCCCCGTCCGCCGGGACCACCCGGGCCACCTCGTCCACCCGGCCCACCGCCACCGGGACCGAATTCGCCCTCGACGCGCGGTCCGGCGGTGATGATGGATCCGCTCTTCTCGGTCGCGATGGTGTCGACGGTGTAGGCGACCGGCCCGGCCAGGCCCGCCATGATGGCCCCGATGAGCGCTGCGGCCGCGACGGTCCGACGCTGGGTGAAGACCATGGCCACCGCGGCGAGGAGTCCCACGACGAGGACCGCGTATCGCAGCCACGGCACGAAGTCGGGTGTGCGATCGAGCAGGACGAAGCCCCAGATCGCGGCGGCCGCGACGGAGATCCCGAGCGCGATCCGCACCCACAGGCGGTCCCGGTGCGACCAGCACACCGCCGCGCCGCCGGCGACGACCGCGGCGACCGCGGGAGCCAGTGCCGCCGTGTAGTACTGATGGAAGATCCCGGCCATGAAGCTGAAGACACCCATCGTGACCAGCAGCCACAGCGCCCAGACGACCAGATACGCACGGCGCGGGTCGGTTCGTCGGGCCCTGCCGATCAGTACGAGTGCCACGGCAGCGAGGATCAGGCCGGTCGGGATGAGCCAGGCGATCTGACCGCCCTGCGCGGGTTCGAACATCCGCAGCCAGCCGGTCTCGCCCCACGCGCCGCCCCCGCCGCCGGGGCCACCCGGTCCACCGCCCATGCCCTCCATCGCGTTTCCCCCACCACCGGGGACGACGGCGCCGGTCTCGTTGCCGTTGAGCCGGCCCAGGCCGTTGTAGCCGAGGGTCAACTCGAGGATCGAGTTGTTCTGCGAGCCACCGATGTACGGACGCGACGACGCGGGCCACAGCTCGACGGCGAGAATCCACCAGCCGGCGCTGACGATCATCGCGCCGAGCGCGGCGAACAGTTGTCCGATCCGGCGCAACCAACCACGCGGCCCGAAGGCGAGGTAGGTGACCGCCAGCGGCGGCACGATCAGCATGACCTGGAGTTGCTTGGTGAGGAAACCGAAGCCGACGAACACGCCGGTCAGAACCAGCCATCGCCACCGTCCGTCCTCGAGTCCCTTCATCATCGACCAGACCGCGGCGATCATCAGCAGGATGAGCAGCGCCTCGGGGTTGTCGAAGCGGAACATCATCGCCGCGACCGGTGTCACCGCGAGGGTCACCCCCGCGACGATGCCGGCCCAGTGGCCGAAGTACTTCCGGGCGATCACGTAGAGCAGCGCCACCGAGGCGACGCCCATCAGCGCCTCGGGCACCAGGATCGACCACGGGTTGACCCCGAAGATCCGGGCGCTGAGCCCCGGAATCCACAGCGAGGCAGGAGGTTTGTCGACCGTGATGGAGTTCGCCATGTCCGACGACCCGAAGAACCAGGCCTCCCACGACTGGGAGCCGGCCTGGATGGCAGCCGAGTAGAAGGAGTTGGCCCACCCGTTGATCGACAGGTTCCACAGGTAGGCCACCGTGGTGCCGACCAGTAGCGCCGCCAGCGAGAGACGTTCCCAGATGGCACTTTTCGCCGGGGATCGCGTCACTCCTGACGAGTCCGCGGGCGCAACGGAGCCCGCCGGGGAGACGAGGGTGGTACTCATGCGGCAACCTCCGTGTGGTGAGCGGGTGCCTTGCGGAACACCCAGCGGAGACCGACGAACCGGGTGAGCGTCGCCACCAGGTTCGCGATCACCAGGATCATCAGTTCGATGTGTTTCGTCGCGTCGGGGGCGACGGTGTGGAGAACGAACAGCGCGCCCGAGGTGACGACCCAGCCGAAGAGGAAGACGCCGAGGCCGAAGAGCTGGTGGCGCAGGGCGTTGTCGCGTCCGCGGATGCCGAAGCTGAAGCGCCGGTTGGCGGCGGTGTTGAGGACCGCGGTGATCGCGAGCGCGACCACGTTGGAGACCTGGGCGCCCAGGAACGAGTGCAGCGCCAGGAACAGGACCGCGTAGGCGAGCGTCGAGGCCACGCCCACCACGCAGAAGCGGGCGAGCTGCCCGACCATGCCCGTCGGCACCCCGTCGAGCTGTGGTCCCGCGGCCCGGTCGCGGCCGATGGAGGCGCGCAGCTGGGCGATCGGCAACCGGCCCATGGCGAGTGCGAGCCCCACGCGCGCACAGCCTTTCAGATCCGCGATCGCGGTCGGCACGATGTCGACGGTGCTGTCGGGGTCGTCGACCCAGTCCACCGGCACCTCGGCGATGCGCAGACCGATCTGCTCGGCGAGCACGAGCAGTTCGGTGTCGAAGAACCAGCCGGTGTCGGCGACGAACGGCAGCAGTTCGCGGGCGATGTCGGTGCGCATGGCCTTGAATCCGCACTGCGCATCGGAGAACCGGGCGCCCATCGCAGTGCGCAGCATCAGGTTGTACGAGCGGGAGATGAACTCGCGCTTGGGTCCCCGGACGACACGTGCGGACCGGCTGAGACGAGTACCGATCGCGATGTCGGAGTGCCGCGAGACGAGCGGTGCGATGAGTGGCATGAGTGCGTTGAGATCGGTCGACAGGTCGACGTCGCAGTAGGCGACGATCTCGGCGTCACTGTGCTGCCACACCGCGCTCAGCGCGCGGCCGCGTCCCTTCTGCTCCAGATGGACGACGCGCACGCCGTCGATTTCGTCCGCGAGTGCGGCGGCGATCGCGAGGGTGTCGTCGGTGCTGGCGTTGTCGGCGACGGTGATGCGCGAGGCGTACGGCACGTGGAGACGCAGGTGGTCGGCGAGGCGACGCACGGACGACGCGATGTCGGCCGGTTCGTTGTAGACGGGGACCACGATGTCGAGTATCGGGTTCGGCGTGGAACTGTCGATGAGTGTGTACATCTGCGCCGTCCGGGCCGGCGGTGCTTCTGGGATCATGCGTACAACCTTCGGTTCCCAGCCTCTCGTCACTCTGCGCGCGAGCTGTCAGGTTCCTGTGAACGGATCCCCCGCGCGAACGGGGCGTGTGGACGGCGTCATCGGCGTGTCCGAGGGCGCATCTACATTGGGCACATGGCCGCAACCCTCACCCCGGATCAGCTGACCGCCGCCAATCGCGTGATCACCAGCCTGGCCGGTGAGGGCGCCGCCCTGCGCGACGACCAGCTCCGGGCCGTGACCGCGCTGGCCGGCCGACCCGCCGATCCCACCGAGCGCGGCGCACGGGTCCTCGTGGTCCAGGCGACGGGATGGGGCAAGTCGGCGGTCTACTGGTCGGCGACCGCGATCATCCGGGCGGGCGGCGGTGGGCCGACCCTCATCGTGTCGCCGCTGCTGTCCCTCATGCGTGACCAGGTCTCGGCCGCTGCCCGCGGCGGGTTGTCGGCGGCCACCCTCAACTCCTCCAACGTCGACGAGTGGTCGATGATCGAGGCACAGCTGCGCGCCGGTGATCTCGACGTCCTACTCGTGTCGCCGGAGCGGCTCGCCAACCCGGGTTTCGGCCGCCGCGTCCTCGACGCCCTTGCCGGCAACCTGGGTCTGCTGGTCGTCGACGAGGCGCACGCGGTATCCGACTGGGGTCACGATTTCCGCCCGGACTACCGTCGCGTCGCCGACGTGCTGCGCACCGTCAACCCGACGACGCCGGTCCTGGCCACCACCGCGACCGCCAACGCGCGTGTCACCTCCGACGTCGCCGCTCAGCTCGACGCCGACACCGCCGGCGAGCCCACTCTCGTCCTGCGCGGGCCGCTGGCCCGAAAGTCCCTGCACCTCAACGTTCTCGACGGACTCTCCCCGGTCCAGCGGTACGGCTGGGTGGCACAGTCGCTGCCCGCCCTCCCGGGATCGGGCATCGTGTACGTGCTGACCGTCGCCGACGCCGACCGGCTGGTCGAGGCCATCCGGGCGGTCCACGGCGACGCCCTCGCGGTCGCGGCCTACACCGGTCAGCTCGACGCCGACCGCCGCCACGAACTCGAAGACGCGTTGCTGCGCAACGAGGTCAAGGCGCTGGTCGCGACGTCGGCGCTCGGAATGGGTTACGACAAGCCCGATCTCGGGTTCGTGGTGCACGTCGGGTCACCGCCGTCGCCGGTCTCCTACTATCAGCAGGTCGGCCGTGCCGGCCGTGCCCTCGACGACGCCGTCGTCATGCTCCTGGCCTCGCAGACCGACCACCGGATCTGGGATCACTTCGCGACCGCGACGATCCCCGACCCGGACAAGATGCGGGACCTGCTCGCCGCCCTGGAGTCCGCCGACGAGCCGCAATCGGTCGTGCAACTCGAGGCCGCGACCCGATTCCGTCGCACGCGAATCGAACTGATGCTCAAGCAACTCGCGGTGGACGGCGTCACCGACCGGACCCCCGACGGGTGGGTGGCCACCGGCAAGCCCTGGACCTACGACGCCGAGCACTACGACGGCATACTCGCCGTGCGGCGTCGCGAGGCAGACATCATGCGCGCCTACATCGCGGGCCGCACGTGCCTCATGCGGTTGCTGACCGAATCCCTCGACGACCCGCAGGCCGCAGACTGCGGACGCTGCTCGGTCTGCCGGGGCGCCCTCAGCGAAGGACTCCCCGATTCGGTCGACGCCGAGATCGTCCGCACCGTGACCTCGACGCTGCGTCGCAAGGCCCAGACCCTGGACCCCCGCAAGATGTGGCCGGGCGGCGAATTCGGGCGTCGCGGAAGAATTTCCGCCGATCTCCTGGCCGAGCCGGGTCGTGTCCTGGCCCATGCCGACGCCCCGGAGTGGGTCGAGGTGCTGGCCGCGGCCCGCAACGGCGACGAGCGCGCGCTCGCAGAGTTGGGCGACGCCGCGGTTGCGACCCTGGCCGCGTGGGTGCGCGACACCGGCATCCGGGCCGACGTCATCGTGTCGCTCCGTCTGACCGGCACCGTCCTGGCCGAGACCCTGGCCGACCACCTGCGGAAGGTCGGGAAACGCGAGGGCGACAGCTTTTCCGTGCGCATGGGCGATCCGCCCACCGACGCGACCGGCGCGGTCGAGGCCGCGTACTGGCGCGACCACCTCGGCGACCCGCCCGACGTCGCGGGCCGCGCCGTGCTGCTCGTGGTCGACGCCAACGGCTCGGGCTGGCCGATCACCCTGGCCGCCGCCGCCCTCCGCGAGGCCGGCGCCACCGCGGTGCTACCGCTGCTGATCCACCGGACGGTGTGAGCCCTCCGCAAACCCACCCCTTTTCGGCATACCCAGCACCCTGACGAGGGGTGGGTTCGCCGAAAAGTGGTGGGTTTGCCGGACGGTGGGGTCAGTCGGCGACGTACTCGCCGTACCCGAGCGAGCGAAGGCTCGCGCGGATCTTCTCGGCCGCGGCGTCGAGGTCCTCGGGACGGGCGTTCTTGTTCGCGTTCGCGAGGTCGAAGGTCTGCATCGAGAGCGCCGGGAACACGTGGACGTGCACGTGCGGGACTTCGAGGCCGGCGATGAGCAGGCCCATCCGCGGCGCGTCGAAGGCGTCCTTCACCGCGCGACCCACGTTCTGCGCGACGGCGCTGAGGTGCGCGAACGCGGCGGTGTCCATCTGCTCCCAGTGGTCGACCTCGGCGCGGGGAACCACCAGGACGTGACCGGGCGTGACCGGTTCGATCGTGAGGAACGCGACCGCCTCGCCGTCCTTCCAGACGAATCGACCGGGGAGATCGCCATTGATGATCATGCTGAAGACCGATGCCATGGGCCGAGTCTAGGTGTTGCGGGCGTCGCCACGGTGACGCGGCGGACGACGGCGAGTGTTGTCCCGGGATGTCGGGGGTCCATGACATTCTTTTCGGTGTGAGTGGGCCAGAATCATCCCGGGCGGGACGCACCTCCCGAGCCGTCGTCGGATCCAGCGACGTCCTGGCCCGCGCCCAACGGTTCCCCCGCCTCCGGTACATGGGATCCAAATACCGGCTGCTGCCCCACCTCGAACGCACCTTCGCCGACATCGGCGGGTCCACCGCGGTCGACGCCTTCTCCGGTTCCGGGGTGGTGTCCTACCTGCTGAAGGCGCAGGGCTTCGAGGTCGTCAGCAACGACTTCCTCAACTTCCCGCACATCATCACCCGCGCGTCGGTGGCCAATTCGAGTGTCCGGCTCGAGCCGGACCTGATCGAGGCCATCTGCGGTCCGCCCGCCGACGATCGCGATTACATCTCGCGGACGTTCGACGGGCTGTACTTCACCACCGAGGACCGTGCGTTCCTGGACTCCGCGTGGTCGCACATCGACGCACTGCGCGGTTACCGACGTGATCTCGCGATCGCCGCCCTCGTCCTCTCGGCCGCGCGCAAACAACCCCGTGGCGTGTTCACCTTCACCGACTCGACGCGTTACGCCGACGGTCGTCGCGACCTGACGATGTCGCTGCGCGACCACTTCCGTCTGCGGGCGGCCGCGGACTACAACGCCACCGTGTTCAGCAACGGACGCAACAGCCGGAGCGTGCAGGGCGACATCTTCGACCTCGAATTACCCTGGGTAGCACCGGACCTCGTGTACCTCGATCCCCCGTATGCCCCGCCGACCGACGACAACGACTACATCAAGCGCTACCACTTCCTCGAAGGCCTGTCGGCCTACTGGCGCGGGATGAGCATCATGGAGAACACCAAGACCAAGAAGCTGCCGAAACGCTTCACGCCGTTCGCCTACAAGCGGACGATCGAGGACGCGCTGCTGCGTACGTTCGAGCATTTCGAGGACGCCGGCGCCATCGTGCTGTCGTACTCGTCGAATGCGTTGCCGGGCAAAGATCGCATCGTCGACCTGCTCGGGAAGGTCAAGCCGTCGGTGGAGGTCATCGCGATCGACCACAAGTACAGCTTCGGCACCCACGCGGCCGCGACCCGCCGCGACGTGAGCGAGTACCTGTTCATCGGCCGGGACTGAGCGGACGACTCTCCACGATGAGCACCGCGGGCGACTTCGACGACTATCTGCAATCGTTGGGACGGTTGACCTCTCACGTCGACCCGACCGCGTCGACGCCGGAGGCCGAGCGGATCACCCAGGCCACGGCGCGTCTCGGTGAACTGCTCGACACCGACATCGCGGGACTGGCGGCGTGGGTGCGCGACAACCCCACCGATGTCCCTGTACTGGGGCTCGCCGTCGGGCTGTCCCAGGAGAAGCTGAAGAACGCCCTGCGCGACCGGTTCGACACCAGCGGCTGGCATGCATTGGCGCGCGCACAACCGGTCGAGCTGGTGACCTGGCTCGACACCGAGTTCGACCTGGTCCGCATGCTGCGCACCCAGCTGTCCCGCACGTTCACCTTCGCCGACATTCTCGTGGCCCGCGCCGGCACCCGCGCCACCGCCACCCGCGCGGGCGCATCAGGCCGGCGTATCGAGGACGAGATCGAGGACATCGCCCGCGACATCGGGCTCGACTACGTCACCCGCTCGCGGTTCGCGGGACGCAACGGCCGGACCGCGCCCGCCGACCTCATCGTCGGCGACCCGTCGTCGGCCGACATCGTGGTGGCGGCCAAGGGTTTCGACTCGACGGGTTCCAAACTCACCGACGCGGTCCGTGAGATCGAGGAGATGGCCGAGGTGCGGCTGCCGACCCAGCTCGTCCTCGCGGTGATCGACGGGATCGGTTGGAAGTCACGGCAATCCGACCTACGCCGCATCCACCAGCTGTGGGTCAACCGGCAGATCGACGGGATGTACACGCTCGTCGGACTCGACCGGTTCCGCGACGACGTCACCGAGTTCGCCACGTTGCGCCGGTTGATCTAATCGGCCTCCGCGAGCGGTAGGCGCACCCAGAACGTGGCTCCCACACCGGGGCTCGTGTCCACGCCGACGCGGCCGCCGTGCGCGGCGACCAGTGCCGCGACGATCGAGAGGCCGAGGCCGCTACCGCCGCCGGAGCCGCGATGTCGGGACGAGTCGCCGCGGTAGAAGCGCTCGAAGACGCGCTCGGCGTCCTCGGGCGAGAGCCCGGGCCCGGTGTCGGCGACGGTCAGCACCGCCTCCCCGGGGCTCGCGGCGTCGTCGACGCTCACCCCGACCGTGATCGAGGCGTCCGCCGGGGTGTGGTTCACGGCGTTGCCGATGAGGTTGCGCAGCACCTGGACCAGGCGGGGCCCGTCGCCGAGGACGACCGGCGGCCGATCGCCCGGGACGACGTCGAGCCGGATCTCGCGCTCGGGGGCGGCGACACGGGCGCTCTGCACGGCATCGGCGGCCAGACCGAGGAGGTCGACAGGAGTCGAATCCAGCGGCCGCTGCGCGTCGAGTCGCGCGAGCATCAGCAGATCCTCCACCAGCAGGTTCATCCGGCCGGCCTCGTCGTCGATGCGTCGCATCGCGTCGGTGACATCGGGCAGATCGGGGACATCGGAGACGCCGCTGCGCGAATAGAGTTCGGCGAATCCCTTGATGGACGTGAGCGGGGTCCGCAGTTCGTGGCTGGCGTCGGCGACGAAACGGCGCATCCGCTCCTCGGAGGCGCGGGCCTGCTGTTCGGACGCGGCGGTCGAGGCGAACGCATGCTGGATCTGGCCGAGCATCCGGTTCAGCGAGTCCGACAGACTGCCGACCTCGGTGTTCGGCGGTGCCGGCGGGACGCGCCGTGTCAGATTGCCCTCCGCGATCTCGTGCGCGGTCTCCTCGACCCGGCGAAGCGGGCGCAGGCTCGTACGGACCAGCACGTAGCTCAGCACCCCGATGAGCAGGACGACCAGCGCGCCGATCGCGAGCTGCAGCCAGATCAGCCTGCTGACCGTGTCGTCGATGTCGGACATCGGGGTGGCCACGATGGATCTGCCGAAGCTGTTGCTGTGCTTGATGACCCGCCACTGCGGCCCGTCCCCGTCGATCGACGGGACGGTGACGGGTCCGGCGTTGTCACCGGTCAGTCCCCTCAGGTCGGGTGCGTCGTCGAACTGGTTGTAGACGTTGTCGGCCGACATCCCGCCGGGCCCGTAGACGACCGACTCGACGTAATAGGGCGACGGCGGCCGACGCGGCCCGGGCGGGCCGGGGCCGTCGCCGAGGAGACCACGGGGTTCGGCCCACGTGCGCACCGAGTTCTCCAGCCCCTCGTCGGCACGGGAGATCAGGTCCTGCCGCATCGACGAGGTCACCGCGACACCGGAGGCGAGGAGTCCGATGGCGACGAGCAACACCGTCAGCGCCACCAGCGAGACCCGCAGTGGGACACCGCGCTTCGGCGTGCGACGGCCGGTACTCGTCACCGTCGCATCAGTCACGGGGCTCACGCATCACGTAGCCGACCCCGCGGAGGGTGTGGATGAGTCGCTTGTCCCCGGTGTCGAGCTTGCGCCGAAGGTACGACACATAGGATTCGACGACGTTCACCTCGCCGCCGAAGTCGTAGTTCCAGACATGGTCGAGGATGCGCGGCTTCGACAACACGGTGCCCGCGTTCACCATGAAATAGCGCAACAGCGTGAACTCCGTCGGCGAGAGGGCCACCAGCTCGCCCGCCTTGAACACCTCGTGGGTCTCGTCGTCGAGTTCGATGTCGGCGAAGGTGATCTTCGACGACGCGCGCTTCTGGTCGTCGAAACCGCTGCGGCGCAGCAACACCTGTAACCGGGCGACGACCTCTTCGAGACTGAAGGGTTTGGTGACGTAGTCGTCCCCGCCGATGGTGAGGCCGTTGATCTTGTCCTCCACCGTGTCGCGCGCCGACAGGAACAGGGCCGGCGCCTCGACCCCGTCGGCACGCAGCCGGCGCAGCAGTCCGAACCCGTCCATCCCCGGCATCATCACGTCGAGGACGAGGACGTCGGGTTTGGCGATGCGGCATCGGTCAAGGGCCGCCGGACCGTCGGCGGCGGTCTCGACCTCGTAGCCCTGGAACTTCAGCGACACCGACAGCAATTGACGGATGTTCTCCTCGTCGTCGACCACGAGGACCTTCGCGCCGCGCGTGCTGTTCTGTTTCGCCACTTCACTCACACGACCAGAGTCCCAGCCGGCCCTGGAACCTCACTGTAGGCACGCTGGGAGATTCCTGTGAACGCTGACCAGCGGGTTCTGCGCGGCCGGGGGTCACGCGTCGGGGTCACCGTACGCGGCGGCCATCTCCTCCGAACCGCGCCACCGCGAGTAGGTCGGGCTCTGCGGCCAGCCGTCCGGGGAATCCTGCCACTCCTCCTGGCGTCCGTAGGGCAGGACGTCGAGTAGTCCGAAGGTGAATCCGAGTTGTTCGGTACCACGACCGGTCGAGTGCCAGGTGCGATACACGGTGTCACCGTCTCGGAGGAAGACGTTGAGGGCGAAGCCTTCGCCCGGGGCGGCGTCGACGTCGGCGGAGAAGGTCGTACCCGCCGACGAGTACCAGTCCATGCGGTTTCCGACGCGCCGCTTGTAGGCGAGGATCTCGTCCATCGGCCCGTGCGTGATGATGACGAACCGCGCGTCGTAGTCGGCGAGGTAGTCGAGCCGAGAGAACTGGGTGGTGAACCCGGTACAACCCGGGCACTGGAACCGGGCGCCATCGGTCCACATGTGGTTGTAGACGATCAGCTGTGACCGTCCGTCGAAGACGTCGACGAGTCGAATCGGCCCGTCGGGCCCGGTGAGGACGTAATCGTCCATCTCGACCATCGGGAGTCGACGACGCTGTGCCGCCACCGCGTCGAGTTCGCGGGTGGCCGCCTTCTCGCGGCGGCGTAGGTCGGCCAGCGCCGCCGCCCAGGTCTCGCGGTCGGCTACGGGTGGGAGTGCCGCGGTCATGACGAAGCCTTTCGCTCGGTGGTGAGAACAGTCCACCGGGTCTGACCCGCGCCCGTGGCGGAATTCATCGGAAAGGGGGCACAGCTCTACGAAGGGGAAAGGGCGTACGTGCTCTGGAGTCGGCGCACGTGTTCGCGGACCTCGTACAGTTCCCGGCGCGCTGCTCGCTGCGCCTTCTCGCCACCGACACCGGCCTGCAGCCGGTCCACGAGCGAGTCCGCGACGCGTTCCAGCTCCTCGACCAGCACCCGCGCCTGCGCCTGCGCGGCCGGGTCGATGGGTCGCTGTGACGGAACCATGGGTGTCATCGTAGGTTCTCCGATCGTCAACCGCCCACGATCATCAGCGGTGCGTACGGGCCGGTCGAGATTGAGTCTCGATGGCGGCGAGATGAACTGTCAGTGAATCCATCCGTCGTGACAGTCGACGTTGTCGCATTCGCACTAAATTGTGTGCATGGATGCTAATGACGAGCGGCGTCAGATCAGCGAAGTGCAGGACCGGCTGATCGGCCTCTACTCGCACCGACGACCAGAAGACGTCGCCGCCGCGGTCGAGCAGGCCTACGAGCACTTCAGCGGGACCGAAGTCCGCGACTTCGTGCCGCTGCTGGTGGAACGTCGCGCCAACAAAGCACTGGGCGGCACCGACGTGATGGCCGACCCGACCACTGTCCCGCCGCACGTCGGGGAGTGAGCCGGGCCGGGGTCGCGTCCGTGGGAGGTCCCGGTGGTCAGCAGCACCCGGTGGTCGCATTGAGTACCTGGCGCAGCGCTTCCAGAGACTCTGGCCTCGGGCGGTAATAGACATTCATCCCGCGACGTTCGGGGGAGACCATCCCGGCCTTGCGTAGTTGACCCAGGTGATGGCTCGTCGTTGCTTCGGTGAGCCCGACCGCGGTCGCGAGATCGCAGGTGCAGATCCCGTCACCGCCGTCGGCGAGAAGGATCGAGACCAGTCTGATCCGCACCGGATCGGCAAGAGCCTTGAGCCGCAACGCGATCTCGAGAGCCGTGGCGTCGTCGAGTGGCGCTGCCGACACGGGCGCACAGCAGATGGGTGCGCTGATGTCGACCATCGGCAGGGTCTTGGGCATGGTCCGACCCTACCGGCTGTATTGACATATGTCGAAAAGGTGGCATTCTGCAAGAACGTCCGGATTTGACATATGTCTCACAGGTGAAGGTGGTTCCCCTCATGTCCCGCATGCAACTCGCACTCAATGTCGATGACCTCGATACCGCGATCGAGTTCTACTCCAAGCTGTTCGACACCCCGCCGGCCAAGCGAAAGCCCGGATACGCGAACTTCGCGATCGTCGAACCCCCGCTGAAATTGGTGCTCCTCGAGAATCCGGGTCAGGGCGGCACGATCAACCATCTCGGGGTGGAGGTCGAATCGAGCGAGACGGTGCATGCCGAGATCGCCCGACTGTCCGGCGAGGGCCTGTTCACGCAGGAGGAGATCAACTCCACCTGTTGTTTCGCAACGCAAGACAAGGTGTGGGTCACCGGTCCGAGCGACGAAAAATGGGAGATCTACACCGTGCTCGCGGACTCCGACACCTTCGGAACCAGCCCGAAGCTGTTGGCCGAGAGCGGTGTCGACGAATCCGCCGAGGGGTCGGTGTGCTGCGGCGGTAGCGCCACCGACCCCGCCGACGCTCGCACAGCCTGCTGCTGACCGAGCGTCGTCGTTCCTGTCAGTGCGTGGAACGCCGCCAACCCACCACCGTTCTGAACGCTCACCGCTCCAAGCGGTCGGCGAGGGCGCGGATGCGGGTGGTGATGTCGTCGCGGATCAACCGCATCCGTTCGAGGCCGTCGATGCCTCGATCGGAGGGTTCGTCGGTGTTCCACACCTCGACACTCACCCCGTCGGGCGGGGTGACCTCGGCGGTGCCGACCACCACGACCAGGTCCGCGGCTCGCATCATCTCGTCCGTGAGCTGTCGTGGCCGGTGTCCGCCGACGTCGGCTCCGACCTCGGCGAGCACCTGCGCGGACAGTTCATTGACCACGCCACCGATCTTCGCACTGGTTCCGGCGGACGACGCCGCGATCCGGTCGGTGACCGTCACCGAGAGACGTTCGGCCATCACGGATTTGCCACGGTTGCTCACGCACACGAACAGCACATTGATGAGGTCAGACATGGCGCGCGGGCTCCCCGGTCGAGTCGGGTGTTGTAGAGAACCGTTTCCGCAACGCGAGGGACACGTACACGAGGGCGACGAGGACCGGCACTTCGATGAGCGGTCCGATGACCCCGGCCAGGGCCTGGCCGGAGGTCGCACCGTAGGTGGCGATCGCGACGGCGATGGCGAGCTCGAAGTTGTTGCCCGCGGCGGTGAATGCCAGGGTAGTGGTGCGCTCATAGCCCAGTCCCATCAACGCGCCGAGCACGAACCCACCGCCCCACATCACCGCGAAGTAGATCAGCAGCGGCAGAGCGATACGCGCGACGTCCGAGGGCTGCGACATGATCTGCTCACCCTGCAATGCGAACAGGATGACGATGGTGAACAACAAACCGTAGAGGGCCCACGGCCCGAGGCGCGGCAGGAACGCGGACTCGTACCACTCACGCCCCCTTGTCCGTTCACCGATCCGGCGGGTCAGGTACCCGGCGACCAGCGGGATGCCGAGGAAGATCAGGACCGACTTCGCGATCTGCCACGGCGAGGCGTCGATGGTCGTCTGTTCGAGGCCGAGCCAGCCAGGCAACACGGAAAGGTAGAACCAGCCCAGCACGGCGAACATGATCACCTGGAATACCGAGTTCAGCGCGACCAGGACGGCAGCGGCTTCGCGGTCGCCGCATGCCAGGTCGTTCCAGATGATGACCATCGCGATGCAGCGGGCCAGCCCGACGATGATCAGTCCGGTCCGGTACTCCGGCAGGTCCGGGAGCAGGAGCCAGGCCAGCGCGAACATCAACGCCGGGCCGATGATCCAGTTCAGGACCAGCGACCCGAGCAGCAGGCGACGGTCGGCGGTGACCGAGTCGAGTCGGTCGTAGCGCACCTTGGCCAGCACCGGATACATCATGATCAGCAACCCGAGTGCGATCGGCAACGAGATGCCGTCGAGCTCGACGGCCGCCAGCGCGTCGCCCACGCCGGGAACACTGCGGCCCAGCAGCAGACCCACCACCATCGCGGCGCCGATCCACACCGGCAGGAACCGGTCGAGCATCGACAGCCTGCCCGCGACGGCGGCTTCCGTGACGTTCATCGTCCGGCCTCACACGAACGTGCTTCCCCCAGGACCGTGGCGAGACAGCCGAGCAGCCCCGACAATTCTTGTAGTGCAACAGAGTTCACGCGGTAGTACACCCAGGTCGCGCGTCGCTCGCTCGTCACCAGACCGGCTTCGCGCAGCACTCTCAGATGGTGCGAGATCGTCGGCTGCGAGAGGTCGAACGGTCCGGAGATGTCGCACACGCACGCCTCACCTCCCGGATGCGCGGCGATCTCGGACAACAACCGCAACCGGACCGGGTCCGCGAGTGCCTTCAACGCCGGAGCGACGGTCTCCGCCTCGTCGGTCGTCATGCCGCGGGAGACCGTCGCCAGCAGGTTCTGGTTCGACATTCATCAATATTGACAGATGTCGAACCAAGCGAAAGCATCGACCTACAACCCTCGCGCATACGGCGCGGCGTAGCCGGTCTTCAGCGGCTCGTCCCCCAGCCACGCCGCGAGCTCCTCGGCCCGGGCATCGAGAGCCCGACGCGCTTCGGAGGACAACGGTTCGAGCGGAACGACGTCGATCGTCGAGTCGGCGCGGCGATACCAGCCACCGACGATGCGACCATCCCACCAGGCGGTCTGGCCACCGTTGCCCGCGGAGTCGAAGACCTGCGGCGCGTGACCGCCGAGATAGAAGCCACGTTCCTTGTAGCCCATGGTGGTCGGGTCGAGTTCCGGCAGGAGCGCGGCCTGTGGTTCGACCGGCTCGTCCCCCATGCCGTCGACCCCGGGGCCGTCGGGCAGATCGTCGGGCAGGACGTGGCCGACTCCGCCACCCTCCAGGTCGACCTGGACGGTCTCGAGTTCGGCCAGGGCCGCGCGGACCGCGGTCTTGGTCGACCCCAGCCACCACACCAGGTCCGTCTCGGTGCCTGGTCCGTAGGTCCGCAGCCAGCGTCCGATCAGCGCGCGGTGCCCGTCGTGGACGCTCATCGACGGCAGATCCTCGCCGAGCCAGAGCGGCATGGACGTCCACGCCGGTCGCGACAGATGCCAGCGCAGCCGGTTGGGTCCGCGGACGATCGCCCCCTCGGCGTCGAGCATGTTGAGCACGCGCGGCCCCATCGGGGCGCGGCCCGCCCACGTGGTGCCCGCGCCGTGACTGATGTAGCCGTCGAGCGCGGGCAGACGCTCGCGGAGTTCGGTGGAGGTCAGCGACTCGCCACCGGCGAGTTCGGCCAGGACCGCCTGCCGCGCGGTCTCGATCCAGCCCTCCGGGTCGTCGAAGTCGGGACTGCGCCGGAGGTCGCGCAACATGTTGGTGCGTTCCGACGCCGAGATCCGCGGCCCGAGGGCTCCGACGGACTCGGCCAGGATGTCCCGCGGGAAGACGAACAACGTGCGACGCATCGCGAGGTGCTTGACGAGCGTCCGGTCGTCGTAGAGGGCGGCGTCGACCGACTCGCGCGAGAGCTCCGGATCGACCCGGGCCCATGCGGCGAGGTGGACGCTCGACGGTGTGGTCGCGTGCAGACCGACCATCGTGGCAGCGGCTTCTACGGAGTCGGCAGCTCGAGACGAGACATCGAGGTGTTGCCGGCGCATGAGGCGAGTGCGGCGTTGCGAGTCGGAGATCAACAGGCGGCTCATCGCACGGGCACCCGGGGTCGTCGCATGGACAGATCGTAGTGATCGAAGCCGACAGCCCGGGTTACCCGGCAGGCGAGGAGGGGACGCGGGTGCCGGAGACCGCCGACCCCCGTCGACCCGGTGTCCGGCACCCGCGCGGTCGTGTGGGCCGAACGACACACAGCCCCCGACGGGCAGTGCTTCGCGACACTTTCGGTGTGTCCTTCGACCGACGCAACCTGTGCGTTTCCCGACCCCCGTCGAGTTGCGCCCCACCAGCAGACCCCACGAACGCGACCCACTCCACCCCCGTTCCGGAAACCGGTACATAAGCGCAGATCAAGCCGCTAACGGACTATCCGGACCGGACAGAACCGGTTCCGGATCCGCTTGCCACGTCCGGTGATCCGCGGTCCGCGGTGTGGCCGTCACCACATCGGATCGCCGATGGTGGCGCGGCGGGATCGGCTATCGCATGATGGTGCGGTCGATCTGTCGGGGCGAGCACAAGGACAGCTGAGTGGATTTCGGTCAGGCACTCACGCGTCTGTTCGTGCAAGCGGGACGTCCCACGCTGCGCGCCGCGGCGACGCGGGCCCGGGTCTCGGCGCAACGGATCAGTGACTGGCGCAACGGCCGTCATCTCCCCCGCGACTTCGCGACGGTCGAACCGCTGCTCGTCTGGCTGACCGCCCGCGCCGTCGCCGCCGGGGCCGACGACGTCCTGACCATCCCGCAGTGGCGGGAGATGTGGGACCGCCGGACGCCCGACGAGACCCCCACCGCCGAGCCGCCCGCACCGCAGCATGCCCGGCCGTTCCCCGGCCTCGCCACCCTGACCGCGGCCGACAGTCAGATGTACTTCGGCCGGGACGACGTCGTCGGCACCCTTGTGGATGCGATCCTGTCGGCCCGCTCCGGACCGCCACCGCTGTCCCCCGCGTCGCGACTGGTGGTGGTCACCGGGGTCTCGGGATCGGGCAAGTCGTCGCTGCTCCGTGCCGGCCTCGCCCGGGACACGCGATTGTCGTCGCCCCGACTCGGCGAGATCACCCCGAGCGGGCTCGTCATCGCCGACCCGGACGAGCCGGGCGCCACCGATGCGCCGGCCTCGACGACCGGGGACCCGGTCATCGTCATCGACCAGTTCGAGAACGTCTTCTCGCTCGAGGACCCGCTTCGGACCGAGACGCTGCGCGAGGTCGAAGAACTGGCGTCCGACGTCGTGGTCGTGGTCGGCGTGCGAGCCGACTTCTTCAGTCAGTGCGTCGAGCATCCGTTCCTCGCCGATGCGTGGCAGCACCGCTGCGTGATCGTCTCGGAGATGACCCGCACGCAGTTGCGCGAGGTGATCACCGCGCCCGTCCGACTCGCCGGCGGCCGCATCGAGACCGGACTCGCCGACGTGATGATCACCGAGCTGTACGAGGCGTCGACCGGCGGTGACCGCGCCGGCCGCCTGCCGCTGCTGGCGCACGTTCTCCAGGCGACCTGGGCACGCCGCACCGGCAACCGCATGACCCTATCCGGGTACCGGGCCACCGGCGGTATCGCCCGCGCGGTCGCCGACACCGCCGAGACGGCCTGGGCGGCGATCGATCCGCGTCATCGGGATCTCGCACGCGCGGTCCTCCTCGCCCTGGTGCACGTCGGCCCGGCCGGCATCGCGCTGCGCGTGCCGCTGTCCACGGCGACCATCGCGAACCGGTTCCCGCCCGAGGTCGCGACCGTCATCGACGAATTCGCCCAGGCCAGGCTGCTCACCGTGTCCACCGACTCAGTGATGCTCGTGCACGACGTGGTGCTCACCGCCTGGCCACGTCTGGCCGAGTGGATCGCCGACGACACCGACAACCACCTCTGGCGCCAGCAGGTCGACGCCGACACCGCGGCGTGGCTGGCCAACGGGCGCGGCCGGTCGTTCCTCTACACCGGGTCGCGCCTCGAGGACGCCAAGCGCCGGCGACGAACCCTGCGCAGCGACTACCTGCATCTGCTGAGCAACGAGAACGACGCCTTCCTCGACGCGGCGGTCGCCATGCAGCAGCGGCGCCGCACCACGCGCGTCGGCGCGGTGTCGGTGATCGTCGTGCTGGCCATCGCGGCGTCCATCACCGCCGCCATCGGCTTCCGACAGGCCCACGACCTGCGCGAACAGCGCAACGCCGCCGAACGCTCGGCTCTGTTGTCGCACATCGACAGCATGCAGTACTCCAACCCGTCGCTGGCCGCGCGACTGTTGCTCGTCGCCCACGAGGTCTATCCCGACGACCCAACCGTCCAGAGCCGTCTGCGCGGCGCCGCGACGACGCCCCTGGTGGCCCCGCTGACCGGCCACACCGGCCCGGTCTACGACCTGTCCTTCAACCGGACGGGCACGCAGCTCGCCTCGGCGAGCGGCGACCGGACCGTGCGCGTCTGGGCCCGGTCCGGCTCGTCGGACTATCGCGAGGTGGCGGTCCTGCGCGGCTTCGACAACTACGTCACCAGCACCGACTTCCACCCGACCCGGCAACTGCTGGCGAGCAGCAGCGGGGACGGTTCCGTCCGGATGTGGGACCTGGGCGACGCACCGAACCCGCGGCTGGCGACGACGGTGTCCCCGGGCCACGGCACCGTCTACATGGTGCGGTTCTCCGCCGACGGCCGGACCCTGGCCGCATCGTCCGACGACGGCACGATCACGATGTACGCCGTCTCACCGACCGGAGCGATCCGGGAGACGGCCGTCCTGCGCGGCCACACCGCCGCGGCGCGCACCCTCTCCTTCAGCCCCGACGGACGCGTCCTGGCCAGCGGCGGCGACGACCGGACCGTCCGGCTGTGGACGACCGGCGAATCGCCGCAGCCGCTGGGTGGGCCGCTGACCGGCTTCCCCAGCATCACCCATGCCGTCGCGTTCAGCCCCGACAGCCGCTCGCTGGCAGTCACCGGCGACAGCCCGAACACCCAGCTGTGGGACGTGGCCGACCCGCTCGCACCCCGCCCGCTGAGCACGTCGCTGCCCAACAGCACGGCCGGGTCCTGGTCGATCGCTTTCGACGGTTCGGGTGCGCAGTTGGCCTCCGCCCGGGCCGACGGCCTGGTCCGGGTGTGGAACACCGCCAACACGGCCTCGCCGATCCTGCAGTGGGCGCTGCAGACGACCTCCGAACAGGGCTCGGTGCGGACCTTCGCGGCCCGGTTCGACCCCAGCGGCCGCCAACTCGTCTCCGGCCGCTCCGACGGGACGATAGACGTCTGGAGCCTGCCCGGCCGAACCGAACCCGACCGCGGCGGGACCATCACCGGCGTGGACACCGACGACGCCCAACGAGTCCTGGCGACGGTCGGCGCCGACACCACCCTGAACCTGTGGACGATGTCCGACGGCCTCACCCTGCGATCGCGCACGCCCATCCAGCGTCGGGTCAACGACCATCCGCGGGTCAGCCTCAACGGCCCCGGCACCCTCGCCGCGACCGCCAACAACAACGGCGGGCTCGTCGAGTTGTGGGACATCACCGACACCGCGGCCCCGCGACGCGCCGCGGCCCTCGACGTCGCCACCCGCTATTCGTTCCCGGTCGCCTTCGCGCCGTCGGGCCATCTGCTCGCGACCGGAGACACCGACACCACCGTGGCCCTGTGGGACACCTCGGTGCCCGGCTCCCCGCGACGCGTGGGCGCACCGCTGCGCGGACCCACCGACCTCATCCGCAATGTCGCCTTCAGCTCCGACGGCTTGCGGCTCGCGGTCACCTCCGACGACAAACGCGTCTACCTGTACGACCTGACGTCGCCGGGCGCGGACCCGGTCGACGTCATCACCGCCGAGGCGCCGGCCGCCCAGGCCGTATTCGACGGCGATGTGCTGGTGGTCGCCTCCCGCGACCTCTCCACGTGGCGGCTCCCGCCGGCCGGCACGGACGCCGAACCCGAACTGATCGACCGGGAGGAGGACATGTTCGCCTCGACGGTGTCCGTCGCGCCGAACCGCCTCACGGTGGGTACAGCGACGCACGAGCTGATCAGCTTCGCCCTCGACGACGACGGCCGGCTCACCGACCCGCAACCGGTCGGGACGCTGCTCGCGACCACGGACACGACCACCACCTGGCAACTACCCGCCCAACTCCCCACCGACGAGGACATCATCTCCGGCGGTGACACCACCGGGAACGTCTACCTGCACACGCTCGATCTCGACGAAGCCCGCGACTGGATCTGCGCCAGCACCGCACCCGTCACCGACGCTCAGCGCGACGCCTATCTCCCGCACATCGACGTTCGTGCGGATTGCCGTCGGGACTGAGGCTTGTTGCGAGACAGGTGACCTCGACACGCGGCGTCCTCGCTGCGCTCGGTCCACGCTGCTCGGCCAGCGGAGGGGCCCGACCCCGCTCCGCCTGCGAAAGCCCCCACCCGCTGGTTGAGCCGGCACCGAGCGCAGCCGCCGGGCCGAGCAAGCGACGAAGGAGCGCGTCGAGGTCGAGGAGCCGTGTCGAAGCCACTTGGTGACATCGACGACGCTGCTCGGCCAGCGGAGGGGCCCATCAACGGAAGCCGAGCACCTCGTCGCCCCACGCCTCCCAGATGTCGCCGTCGAGGTTCTGCACGACCCGGTCCTCGGCGTCGATGCGCAACACCGGGCGATGGCCGGTGTCGTAGGTCGGCCAGGGATCCCCGAGCGATCCGGCGTCCGGCTCCTGACCGTGCGCGAATGCGGTCCATCGTCGGATCATTCTCTCCGACACCGCTTCTCCCTGTTTACGCCCGCCGAGCAGGAACGTGATGTCCTTCGGCCCGTTGCCCAGATTCCCCCACACGTACGGGACCTCGGTCGCATGGGCGGCCCCCAGACCGAGCAGCCGGAACATCCGCGTCGTCCAGTCGTAGCGGTAGACATAGACCGGCGCCGAACGCGCATGCGCCTCCGCGAGCCACAGCGTGGGCATGCGGAACGCCACGTCACGGGCCACGCCGAGTCCGGTGACCTTCGGGCGCAGACCGGAATACGCGGAGAGCACCTGCGCACGTTCGGGCAGGACGACGTCCGGATACTCCTTCGCCATCCCGGCGAACATGCGCTCGATGTCGGCGGTGGTGATCGGCATCAGCGGCGACTTCATGTACTTGAAGAGATTCGCCTCGTCGCGGTTGGTCCCGATGATCAGCGGCACCGGATGCGCCCGACCCGCGCGATAGACGTCGAGGGGATGTTCGGGCAGCAGATCGCCGTCGATGACCGGTGCGAACGCGATGGTCCCCGGCACCTCGGTGGGGACCTTCTCGAACAGGGTGGTGGTGATCGCCGAACAGGTCATGCCGTCGAGTTGTTCGAGACGCCCGACGATCTCGCCGGTGTCGAGTCCACCGGCGTCGATGCCGGCGGCCTCGAGCAGTTGGTCGGCGACCCGCGCGGCCCGGTCGGCACCGTACATCGACGTCACGGGCGAACTCTGCGCGATCGCCCGGCCGAAGAGCCCGGCCGCGGCCGGCATGGTGAGCAGCGCGGTGACCAGTCCCGCGCCCGCCGACTCGCCGAACACCGTCACCTTGTCGGGATCACCGCCGAAGGCGGCGATGTGGTCGCGGACCCAGCCCAACGCGGTGAGCACGTCACTGAGGCCGGCATTCGACTCGAACCGCGGGTCGATCGACGACAGGTCGGCGAACCCGAGCACACCGAGCCGATAGTTCAGCGTCACGACGACCACGTCGCCGGTGGCGGCGAGGTTCGAGCCCTCGTAGAACGGCTGGGCCCCCGACCCCAGCACGTAGGCGCCGCCGTGCAGCCACACCATGACCGGGAGTCCGACGGCGTCGTCGGCGTGCTCCGCGGCCCCCGGCGGGGTCCAGACGTTGAGGAACAGGCAGTCCTCGTCCATGACCACATCGGGACCGAGACGTACGGCGGGGTTGAGTTGTTGTGGGCAGACCGCGCCGAAGGTCGAGGCATCCACCACGTCCTCGGGCGCATCGGCCTCCTCGAGGGGAATCGCACGGCGCCAGCGCAACTCCCCCACGGGCGGGCGGGCGTACCGGATGCCCCGCCACACGTCGGCCCGTTCCCCGGCGACCCCGCGGAAGGTGCCGACCCGGGTCTGGGCCGTTGGGCGGGTCCCGTCCGGAGCCACGCCGTCGGTCGGGGACGTCGAGTTGGCGGAGGTGCCCGGTTCGTCGTGCTTCATCCGTCCATCGTGCACCGTGAACCCGTTCTCGTAATCCAGAACTCGGCCGTGTCTGCTGGGTATGGTGACCGCATGGAGCTACTACGCAACGTCGTAATCTTCCTGCACATCATCGGCTTCGCCGTGACCTTCGGCGGCTGGGTCACCCAACTCGTGGCTCGCGAGTTCCGGTTCACCCGCGTGATGGACTACGGACTGCTGCTGTCCCTGCTGACCGGGCTCGCGCTCGCGGCGCCGTGGCCGGCCGGTATCGAGCTGAACTACCCGAAGATCGGCATCAAGCTGGTGATCCTGCTCGTCCTCGGCGGAATCCTCGGCATGGGCAGCGCTCGGCAGAAGCGCACCGGCGAACCCGTACCGCGCGCCCTGTTCTGGTCCGTCGGCGCCCTGTCCCTGCTGGCCGCGGGCCTCGCCGTCATCTGGTAGCCCGGGCCCGCGAGACGAACCCGCGAGACGACAGACGCCGCGCACCGGAACAGGTGCGCGGCGTTCGTGCGTGGAGCCCCCTGTCGGGATTGAACCGACGACCGCTCGCTTACAAGGCGAGTGCTCTACCACTGAGCTAAGGAGGCGCGCGGGGCGAGTATATCGGCCGGACCGCTCCCGCTTCATCCGCACCCGGCGGACCGGCCGTGCCGCGATCAGCCCCGGAGGGCCGCGACCGCTTCGATCTCCACCAGCTGATCGTCGTAGGCGAGGACCGAAACGCCCAGCAGGCTGCCGGCCGGCTTGTGGTCGCCGAAGGCCTCGGTCACCGCGTCCCACGCGACCACCAGATCGGCCTGCAGGTGTTCGGCGACGAAGACGGTGACCTTCGCGACGTCGCGCAGCGTCGCGCCGGACTCGATCAGCGCGGCCTCGAGGTTTCTCATGCACTGCACGGCCTGTTCGCGAACGTTCCCGGGTGCGACGGTGGCGCCGTCGTCGTCGATGGGAGCCGCACCGGCGGTGAAGACGAGACTCCCGGGACTCACCGTGGCACTGCGGGTGTGGCCGTCTCGCGGACCGTTGATCTGCACCGAGGACATGCCGCGATCGTAGACGAGTGGTCGCCGTCGTCACCCCGGTCACCGGCGCTCACCGCCGCTCCCGGCTCCTCCGCCGACCCTGCCGGAGTCGTGCGGACGGACGAGGTGTATCCAGTCTCCTGTCAGGGTTGAACCGGCCGGGTGTCGGTCACCCCGCGAGCACTCCACCATCGACCCGAGGGGGCCTGCGTGCGCGAACAGATCGGCCGTGTCCTGCGTCGGCTCAGCGGCAGCCGGCAGGCGACGATCGACACGATCGAACCCGGCAGCATCATGGTGTCGCCGCGCAGGCCGATCGAACCGTTCGACGTCGCGGCGATCACCGAGGTCCTCGATCTCGCCACGAAGATCGGGGCGGTGCTGCTCGACTCGGGCACCGGGGCCATCGACACCCAGACGCAGATCAAGTTCGTCGCCGGCGTGTACGGCCTCGAGGACGTCGACGTGGATGTCACCTACAACACGATCGTCGTCAGCGCGCGGCGCGGCGCGACGCTCCCGCCGATCACGACCATGGAGCAGGTCTACTACCGGTCGATGGACTTCACCCGGCTCGCGCAGGTCGACCGGCTCGTCCGTCGCATCCGCGATTCGTTCATCAGCCCGTCCACCGCGCACCAGATGGTCGACGAGATCATCACCGCGCCGCACCCCTATCCGCACTGGCTGGCCACGACCGCCTGGGGGATCATGGCGTCGGGCATCTCGGTGCTCCTCGGCGGCGAATACCTCGTCGCCGCGCTCGCCTTCCTGACGACCGTGGTGACGGTCACCGTCAACCGCTGGCTCAACCGCATCGGGACACCGGTCTTCTTCCAGCAGCTGACCGGCGGTTTCATCGCGGTGGTCCCGGCCGCCCTGGTCTTCGCCGCGGCCGAACGACTCGGTGTGCAGATCGCGCCGTCGCAGGTCATCGCGGCCGGCATCGTCGTGTTGCTCTCGGGGTTGTCCCTCGTCGGCTCGGTCCAGGACGCGATCACCGGCGCACCGATCACCGGTGTCGCCCGGTTCTTCGAGTTGCTGCTGATGACAGGCGGCATCATCGCCGGTGTCGGCGTCGCGATCCGAATCCTGGAGGCGGGCGGCATCTTCCTGCCCACGATCACCACGACCACCAGCTTCGAGGTCGTCGAACTGCCGATCCGGGTGGTCGCCGGCGCGGTCGCCGCCTGCGCCTACGCGCTGGCCAGCTACGCCGAGACGCGCGCCCTCGGCGTGGCGTTCCTCGGCGGTTTCATCGGCACCGCGGTCGCGGCGGCCTCGACGTTCACCGACATCGGCGACGTCATCGCCAACGGTCTCGCGGCGGCGTTCGTCGGACTGATCGGCGGCCTGCTGGCACGCCGCGCGTTGACCCCGCCGCTGGTCGTCGCGGTGGCCGGCATCACCCCGCTGCTGCCCGGTCTCGCGGTGTATCGCGGCCTCTACGGCATCCTCGGCGACCAGACGCTCGACGGATTCACCTGGATCGCGAACGCGCTGGCCATCGGCTGCGCCCTCGCTGCGGGGGTCACGCTGGGCGAGTTCGTCGCCCGGTCGCTGCGTCGCCCTCAGCTGCCACCCCGTCCGGACTGGCGTCTCCGCCGCCGGATCGCCCTGCGCGAAGCCCGTGAGGCGCGGCAGGCCGACGCGGCCGCACGCCGGGTCCGGGCGAACCGGTGGCGGCCGCCACCGCCACGATGCTGACGCCGGACGGGTGGCCGTGAGCACCACCGATGTCCGGGTAGAATGCGGAGTCGGGCGTGTCATCGGACGGCCGCTCCAGTCAGCAACGGACCGAGACACCGCACGGCTGCGCCTCGTCACCGCGCACCGAACCGCACACCATGCCGCACAACGAGGGGACTCACATGCCCGCGAAGACCACCGACGCGACCGACATCACCGACGACGAACTGGAGCCGGTGGCCGACGAGACCGCCAACTCGGCGCGCCGAGTCGTCGCCGCGTACGCCACCGACGCCGACGAGTGCCGGATGCTGTTCGCCATGCTGGGGATCGCGCCGGGCGAGAACGCCTGAGCAGGTGGCTCCGCGAGCAGGAGAAACCAACCCCGACACCGGCGGAGTGACCGGCACCGACCGGTCCACCCATGACGGGGCCGAGTTCGTGGTCGTCGCGAACCGCCTGCCCGTCGACAAAGAGGTCCTTCCCGACGGCACCGTCAACTGGAAGCAGAGCCCCGGCGGACTCGTGACCGCGCTCGAGCCGATCCTGCGCGCCAACACCGGGGCCTGGGTCGGCTGGTCGGGCATCCCCGACTCCGATGACAACCCCGACATCGAGGGCATCGACATCCACGCGGTCCCGCTGTCGGCGCAAGAGATCGCCGAATACTACGAGGGCTTCTCCAACGCCACCCTGTGGCCGCTCTACCACGACGTCATCGTCAAGCCCGAGTACCACCGCGAATGGTGGAACACCTACGTCGAGGTGAACCGGCGCTTCGCCGAGGCGGCCTCGCGAGCCGCGGGCGAGGGGGCCGTCGTCTGGGTGCAGGACTACCAGCTCCAACTGGTGCCGAAGATGCTGCGCATGCTGCGGCCCGACGTCAAGATCGGCTTCTTCCTGCACATCCCGTTCCCGCCGGTCGAGCTGTTCATGCAGATGCCGTGGCGGACCGAGATCGTCGAAGGCCTGCTCGGCGCCGATCTCATCGGCTTCCACCTGCCGGGTGGGGCACAGAACTTCCTCTTCCTCGCCCGACGCCTAGCCGGGCAGGCCACCAGCAAGGGCACCGTTGGGGTGCGGTCGCGCTTCGGCGTGGTGCAGGTCGGATTCCGCACCGTGCGCGTCGGCGCGTTCCCCATCTCGATCGACTCCGGGGAGCTCGACGCACTGTCCAAGACCCGCAAGATCCGGGAGCGCGCCGCCGAGATCCGCCGCGAGCTGGGCAATCCGAAGACGATCATGCTCGGCGTCGACCGGCTCGACTACACCAAGGGCATCGACGTCCGGCTCAAGGCCATCTCCGAGTTGCTGGCCGAGAAGCGACTCGATCCCGCCGACACGGTGATGCTGCAACTCGCGACGCCGAGCCGCGAGCGCGTCGAGAGCTACAAGCAGATGCGCGCCGGTATCGAGCAACTCGTCGGGAACATCAACGGCACCCACGCGACCGTGGGCCAGCCGGTGGTGCAGTACCTGCACCGACCGGTGCCGCGTGAGGAACTCGTCGCCTTCTTCGTCGCGGCCGACGTCATGCTGGTCACGCCCCTGCGCGACGGCATGAACCTCGTCGCCAAGGAGTACGTGGCCTGCCGGGGCGACCTGGGCGGCGCACTCGTCCTCAGCGAGTTCACCGGCGCGGCAGCCGAACTGCGCTCGGCGTACCAGGCCAACCCGTACGACCTCGACGGCGTCAAGGACGCGATCGAGGCCGCGGTCGAACAGAGCGAACACGAGGGCAGGCGGCGCATGCGCGCGCTGCGCAGGCAGGTCCTCGCCCACGACGTCGCGAAGTGGGCGGAAAGCTTCCTCGGCACCCTCGGCGCCGACTCCGACACCGAACTGTCGCCCAACCGGGGTGTTCATCTGGTGGACGAGCCCGAGTGAACCACACCGGGATTCCCGCCGAACTCACCGACGCGCTGGTCCGGGCCGCCGGCGTGGGGGTGCTGCTCGTGGCCAGCGATTACGACGGATGTGTCTCGCCAATCGTCGCGCGTCCCGAGGACGCCGTCCCCGAACCCGCGTCGATCGACGCGCTCGTCGCCGCCGCGGCACTTCCCGACACCGTCGTCGCCGTGGTGTCCGGCCGCGAACGGGCCGTGCTCGCGGAACTGTCCGGCCTCACCGCCCCAGTCGTGCTGGTAGGTAGTCACGGCAGTGAGTTCGAGTCCGGGTTCGCGGTCGAGGTCACCGACGAAGCGCGCGCGCTGTTGACCCGCCTGATCGACGAGTTGCGCGCCATCGCCGCGGAATTCCCGGGCAGCACCGTCGAGGTCAAACCGGCGAGCACGGTGTTGCACGTGCGCAACGCGTCGGCGTCCGACGCCGTCGCCGCGCTCGATCGCGCCCGCACCGGTCCGGCCTCCTGGCCGGGGGTGCACACCACCGAGGGCAAGGCCGTCCTCGAACTCGCGGTGATCGAGACCAGCAAGGGCCACGCCCTCGACACCCTGCGCGCGGCCGTCGGCGCCGACGCGGTCATCTATCTCGGCGACGACGTGACCGACGAGAAGGCCTTCGCGCACCTGCGTCCCCAGACCGGTGACATCGGCATCAAGGTCGGCGAAGGTGACACCGCCGCCGACTATCGCATCGCCGACACCGACGATGTGGCAACGGTTCTCGCGTTCGTGGCCGAGCAGCGGGCGCGGACGGCCTCGGCCGGTTAGGCCAGCTGCGCCGGGGCCGCGACGAGCGGGTCCGTCGTCACCGCCCGCCGGGCGCTCTCCCGAATCACCTCGTGCACGAAGCCGAGTTTGCGCACGACGGGTTCGGGGATGGTGAACGGATAGAGCGGGCGGCGTCCCATGGCCACGTTCACCCGGTTCAGCATGAGCGACAACCACTTCCAGTCGTACAGCAGCCGTTCGATCGGCTCGTCGGCGTACGACCGGAGCGGCACGATGTCACGGTCCATGGTGAACCGGACCTGCTGCGCGTCGAGATTCAGCCCGGATTCCCGGGCGGTGTCGATGGTCCCGGTGATGTGGAGGTAGTGCGCGAAGCACTCCGCGAAGTCCTCCCACGGATGCATCGTGGCGTACTCGGAGATGTACGACTCGCGCCAGTTCTCCGGTGACCCGAACCGATAGTGGCGGTTGATCGCGTCGGCGTAGCTCGCGCGTTCGTCGCCGAACAGGTCCCGACACCGGTCGAGGTAGCGTTCCGCGCCCGGGCCGGTCTCGACGAGGACGTGTTCGTAGTAGTGCCCGGTCTCGTGGCGGAAATGACCCAGCATGGTGCGGTACTGCTCGCCGAGGTCGACCCGGAGGCGCTCCCGATAGGCGTCCTGGGTCTCGGCGAGGTCGATGGTCACCACCCCGCCCGCGTGCCCGATCATCACCGGCCGGCCGAGGGTCTGACTCGACAACAGGTCGAAGGCCAGGCCGCCCTCGGTGCGCCAGAACGGCTCCACCGGCAGACCCAGATCGACGAGTTGGTACACCAGCAGCCGCAGGTCGAACGATGCCGGCGCGAGCTTCTCGAGCGCGAGCGTGTCCTCGGCGTCGGGCTGACGCCGGATCAGCGACTCGGGGAAACACCGACCCCGCAGGCCGATGCTGTCCTCGGTGACCTCGGCGAGGGTCAACCAGTTGCATTGCGTCCGATCACGATTCGCACACCACACCCACAATTGCTTCTTCGGCCCGCTCGCTCCGCTCCCGGCGCCGGCACCGTCGATCTCGACCCCCTCCGGCCCGACCGCGTACAGCGACCGCGACGGCAGGTGCACGCCCATGGTCGTCGCACAGTTCGGGCAGGTCTGACGATCGAAGCCCGACAACGCATTGCAGACCGGACAGGTGAGCGCATGCACGCGCTCACCCTATCCGGACGCGCCCATTCCCGTCGTCGATCGGCAGCTCGCCGCGCACCGTCGCCGTCACTTCGTAGGAGTTGAGGTTGATCGACCCGCGATGGTTGTCGAGGAACGCGGTGTCGGCGGCATCGCGGCCGGTCGAGATCCGCACGAGGCTCTGACGTGGGGCAAGCCCGGTCGCGTCGACCACCACCCACTCACCGTCGACGATCGCCTCGGCGACGGCGTGGAAATCCATCGGCGAACACCCTGGGGCGTACACCGCGACGAGGCGGGCCGGGATGTTCAGGGCCCGCAGCAGCGCGACGACGAGATGCGCGTAGTCGCGGCAGACCCCGGCACCGGCGAGCAGGGTGTCGGCGGCGCCGTCGATGGGGTCGGAAGTCCCGGGGATGTAGCTGAGGCGGTCCGAGACGTATGCGGCGACCTGGGTCAGGATCTCCCCGTCGGGCAACGATGCGTCGAACTGACCCGCGGCGAAGCCGAAGAACTTGTCGCACTCGGCATATCTGCTGGGCCGCAGGTACGTCGAGCGGTCGGTGATGTCGACGGGCAGCGGATCGGCGGGCGTGAGGACCGACGCCCGGTAGTCGATGGTCAGCAGACCCCGCTCGAGCTGCAGCCGATGGATCCGGGAACCGTGCGGCCCGATGATCTCCTCGGGCGTCACCGACTGTCCGTCGAATTCGACCTCGAGTTCTTCTTCCAACTGGAGGCCGGGCAATCGGGCGACGGTGATCTGCATCTCCAGTTCGGTGGGGTCGTCGACCCGCACCTCGAGCCGTGCGGATACATCGCGGGGCAGCGTCATGGACACACCGTAGGGGATGCGTGCGACGACGGCAGAGGCAGGCGGGCCGACGGCCTGTCTACAGCGTCGCCATCGCCGCGATCGGATCCGCGTAGATGACGCTGAGCGCCACCACGACCGCCGCGCTCTCCTGCACGCGCACACCGAATCTCGACGGCGCGATCTCCAGCGGCCAGGTCAGCGTGGTCGCCTCGTCGAAGGCCGCCTGCACCGGCGCGAGCCCGTGCGGGTGTGCGGCGAACGCGTCGCCGGCCACGACGATGGCATCGGGGTTGATCACATCCCGGATGAGCGCGACCGACTCTCCCAGCACCCGGGCCCGCTCGTCGGCGATCCGGGCCGAGGTCGGGCTGATCCCCAGCCGACGCGCCGCGACCTCCGCGGCGTCGTTGCCGATGACGTTCTGCAACCGGACCCGGGTGAGCCCGGGGGCGAGCACCGGAGCCGTGACCGGCAAGTGCGCGATGGTGCCCGCGCCACGCTCCGGTACGTGCACGCGGCCGTCGAGAGTCATTGCCATCCCGGCCGTTTCGCGGGCGTAGAAGAACAGCCCAGAACCCCCGTCGTCGCGCGGATGCGACAGGAGCAACTCGGCGGCCGCCATCGCCTCGACGTGCTCACAGACCGACACCGGCGTGTCGAGGCTCCCGGCAAGTGTTGCGCCCACGGCGAGTTGATGCCAGCCCAGGACCCGGTGGTTCACCACCCCGGTCTCGGCATCGACCGCGCCACCGACCGCGACACCTCCCCACAGCACCCGCCGCCCGCTGAACCGGGCGGCGAGTTCGGCGAGCAGTCCGCTGAGGTGCGCGAGCGCGTCCTCCTGATCGCCGGTCGGCGTCAGCACGGCGTGACTGTGCAGTGTGCGGCCGCCGAGGTCGGCGATGACGAGCACGGTCCGACGGGCACCGATGTGCATACCCGCGACGCACAGCGAGTCGCGGTCGATGGTCAGCGGATTCTTGGGCCGGCCAATCGCTTTCGGCCCGGCGAGATCGGGGCGTTCGACGACCAGACCGTGAGCGGCCAGCGCGTGCACCTGACGGTTGATGGTGGCCGGCGACAGACCCGTCGTCGCGGCGAGCTGATCCCGCGTCACCGGTCCGCCGACCCGGATCGCGTGCAGTACCGCCGCCGCCGGAGTGGAGGTCAGTTGCAGCGCCGCCGGGATCACTCCCCCACGCATGCGACGAATGTAGCAGCGCGGTCCGTAAGGTTGAGCCCATGAGCACCGACAACGCCTCCCAGTCGACGGACAACCGACCGATCGCCGTGGTCACCGGCGCCAGTTCGGGGATCGGCGCGGCCACCGCGCGACAGCTCGCCTCGCAGGGCTTCCACGTGGTGCTGGGGGCGCGCCGGGTCGATCGGGTGACCGCGCTGGCCGACGAGATCGGCGGCACCGGAAGACAACTCGACGTCACCGACGAGCAGTCCGTGGCCGCCTTTGTCGACGGCCTCGACACGGTGCACGTGCTGGTGAACAACGCCGGTGGCGCCAAGGGACTCGACCCGGTGTCGACCGCCGACCTCGACGACTGGCGCTGGATGTGGGAGACCAACGTGCTGGGGAGCCTGCGGGTCACCAAGGCGTTGCTCCCCGCACTCATCGCGTCGGGTGACGGCCTGATCGTCACCGTCACCTCGATCGCGGCGTTCGAGGCCTACGACAATGGCGCCGGGTACACCTCGGCGAAGCACGCGCAGGGTGTCACCCACCGGACCCTGCGCTATGAACTCCTCGGGAAGCCGGTCCGGCTCACCGAGATCGCGCCGGGCATGGTCGAGACCGACTTCTCCCTCGTCCGCTTCGAGGGCGACCAGGAACGCGCCGACAAGGTCTACGAGGGCCTGACACCGCTCGTCGCCGAGGACGTTGCCGAGGTCATCGGGTTCGTCGCGTCCCGGCCGCCGCACGTCAACCTGGACCAGATCATCCTCAAGCCGCGCGATCAGGCCTCGGCCCGGCGGAACATCAAGACCGGCTAACGGCTAGCGCGGGGCCGGGGCGTTCGAGGTGGGCGCCCCGCTGGGCGTGGCCGGGACCGAGGTCTCGCGGACCTCGCCCTTGATGGCCGACATGCCCTGCCAGGTCTCCCAGTCGTAGATCCAGTCGTAGATGTCGCCGTCGGCCTCCGACAACGCGATCCGCGTCCCGGTCACCTCCACCGGGTCGCCGTAGACCGCGACCCGGAAGTAGCGTTCGGCGTCGGCCTCCGACAGGTTGATGCATCCGTTGGTGACGTTCGCCGATCCCTGCACGTTCACGGTCGCCGGGTTCGCGTGGATGAACTCGCCGTTGTTGGAGATCCGCACGGCCCAGCGTTCCCGGATGTTGAAGTAACCCGCGGCCGGGTTGCTCATGAAGAACTCTTCGTACTTCTCGGTGACCACGTGGATGCCCGAGCGCGTGACGTTCCGGTCGAGGTCGCCGCCGCCGTAGCTGCACGGCAGCGCCATGAGTTCGACACCGTCGCGGAGCACCACGATCCGGTGCGAGGACTCCTCGGCCTTCACCACCTGGGCCCGCCCGATGGTGAAGTCGCTGGTCACGTCGGCCGCTCCGTACGCGCCGCCGCCGTGGTCGAGGCCGTACAGCTTGGCTGCCATGCCGACCTTCGTGCCGGGTGCGTAGTACTCGCGGGGGCGCCAGTGCACGCGGGAGCCGTTGTCCTCGCCGAGCCACGCCCACGACCCCTCGGTGGGTGGTGTGGTGGTGACGGTCAGCGCCCGCTCCACGGCCTCCTTGTCCTCGACCGTCCCGTTGAACTTCAGGATGATCGGCGCCGCGATGCCGACCTCCTGACCGTCGCCGATGTTCACGACGACGTTCACCTGACTCGACGGCTGCAGCGTGGTGAACGTCCCGGCGACCGGCACGACCTTGCGATCGAGACCCACCGCCGTTCCGCTCCAGGTGTATTCGGTGCCGTAACCGAGGGGCTCTCCGATCGTGTAGGTCGTCCGGTCCTCTGACAACTGACCCTTCACCACGACGCCGCGCGGGTTGGTCAGCTTCACGTCGGGGTTGAGAGAACCGTCGGTCGCCTTGACCGAGAACTCGGCGGTCGGGGTGGCCGGCTCGGCATCGAGGGCCGGGGTGAAAGTCAGGGTGACCGGCGGGTCGGCCGGTGTGTCGTCTCCGGGGCCGAGGCCGGAGCCGGAGCAGGCCGCCACCGCGACCCCGAGCGCTCCGACCCCGGCCGCGGCGAGCACGGAGCGTCGGTTCACCGAGGTCTGGGGAGTCATCACCGCAACAACAGTACCGATGCGCCGCCTCGCATCGGTGGTGTGAGGCTGCGGGGCAGGTGGTCAGGCGTCCGGGGCGTCGTCGTCGCGGGCCGCGCGTCCGGTTCGCACGGACGGCAGGTGCGCGCGCTCGCCGGCGTGGTCCATCATCGACAGCACCTCCGCCGGGCCCTGATAGGCGCAGATGGCGTGCGGGATCATCGTCGAGAATTCCGCGGCGTCACCCTCGGGCACGAGGATCGTGCGGTCGCCCAGCCACAGCCTCACGGTTCCCGACAGCACCGTGAACCATTCGTAGCCCGGATGGACGCGCAGGTCACCGACGGGTTGCTCGCGGTCGAACCGCATCTTCGCCACGGTGACACCCTGTGGGGCGTTCTCCCGCGAGAGCAGCCACATCGTCATGCCCTCCACCTCGTGCGGCTGGGGCCGGATCACGACGTCGGTGTCGTCCGCCGGTTCGACCAGCTGATCCAGGGTCGTGCCCAGCGCGCGGGCGATCGGCACGAGCTGGTCGAGCGCCACCCGCCGATGCCCGGTCTCGATCCGACTCAGTGTGGACGGCGACAGATAGCACCGGGCGGCGAGCGCGTCGAGCGTCCAGCCCCTGGCGATGCGGAGGCCGCGGATGCGCTGGCGGACCACCGCGTCGAGTTCTTGCGTCATTGGCAAGATTCTATGCCATCCGGGCATGCCGGCGCTACCGTGAGGTCATGACCAGCACGCACCATCCCTATCCGACCGGCGCACATCACGAGCACGCGAACCACGCCGACCACCACAACCACGCCCGGCTCGCCGCGGTCCTCGACCTCGACGCCGAGCTCATGGCCGACTACCTCGGCGACGCCGCCCGTCTCGTCGCGGAGACCCTGGGGCGCGTACCCGCGCGCATTGCCGACCTCGGGGCGGGGACCGGCACCGGCACCGAGGCGCTCGCTCGCCGCTTCCCACAGGCCTCGATCCTGGCGGTCGACGGGTCGTCCGACATGGTCGCGCTCGTCGAACGACGCGCACGGGAGGGCGGTTTCGACGATCGAGTGACCGCCGTCGTCGCCGATCTCGACGACGGACTGCCGCCGCTCGGAATGCCCGACGTCGTGTGGGCGGCGATGTCGCTACATCACGTCGCCGATCCGCAGCGCCTGTTGCGGGAGGCCGCGACCTCGCTCGGACCGGACGGCATCGTCGTGATCACCGAGATGGCGGGCGTCCCGCGTTTCGTCCCCGCCCACGAGGACGCCGAACTGCTCGGGCTGCAGGACCGCTGTCAGACCGCGGCCGCCGGGGCCGGGTGGGAAGCGCTCGTGGACTGGACCGACGCGTTTGACGACGTCGACTACGAGGTACTCCGCGCCGAGACCGTCCACGTCCGGCGCAGCGACCCGAGCCCTTCGGTCGCGCGGTACGCCCGGCACTGGTTCGCCCAGTTCCGGCACCGTTTGGCCGACACCCTCGAACCCGCCGACCTCGCCCTGCTCGACGACTTGACCGAGGCAGACGCGCGGAATCGTCTCGATGACCTGGCCCTCGCCGCCGGACGACTCCTCTGGATCGCCCGGCCGCGCACCTCCCCCATTCCCACCCCCGAGAGCGAGCAACGATGACCAACTCCTCATCCGCCCGAAAAGATTTCCCCACAACCGAATACGACGTGGCCATCGTCGGCGGCGGAGCTGCCGGACTCAGCGCCGCGACCGTCCTCGCGCGATCACTGCGCAAGGTCGTGGTCATCGACGCGGGGCAACCGCGCAACGCACCGGCGGCCGGCGCCCACAATGTGCTGGGGCAGGACGGGATCGCACCCCTGGAGCTACTCGCCCGCGGCCGGGCGGAGGCGACGGGATACGGCGCCGAGATCCGTTCCGGCACAGTCGTCGACGCGGCCGGCACCGTCGACGACTTCACCCTGCGGCTGTCCTCCGGCGAGGTCGTCGCGGCCCGTCGCCTCATCCTGGCGACCGGCCTGGTCGACGAACTCCCCGACCTCCCCGGCGTCGCGGAGTTGTGGGGACACGATGTGCTGCACTGCCCGTACTGCCACGGCTACGAGGTCCGCGGAACACGCATCGTGCAGATCGCGACGAGCCCGATGTCGGCGCATCAGGCACTGATGTTCCGCCAGCTCAGCGACCGGGTGACCGTGGTCGCGCACGATCCCGACGCCCTGTCGGACGACGACCGGTCGCACTTCGCCGCGGTCGGCATCGACATCGTCGACGCCCGCGTCGAGCGCGTCCGGACGCGCGCGGAGAACGGTTCTGCCCACCTCGACGGCGTGCTCCTGACCGACGGCACCGTGGTCGAGGCCGACGCGGTGGTCGTCTCGCCGCGATTCATCGTCCGCGGCGACCTCTACGAGCGACTCGGCGGCACCCTCGACGACGGCCCGATGGACGGGTTGGTCGGGACCGGCCCGATGGGCGAGACCGCGTTGCCGGGCGTATGGGCGGTGGGCAACACCACCACCGTGCATGCGATGGTGACCGTCGCCATGGGCGAGGGCGTGTCCGCCGGTGCCGCGGTCAACGCCAGCCTGGTCATGGCCGACCTCGACGCCAAGGTCTCCGCCCTGGCGTGACCGATGCCGGTCCGCAGATCCGCGGCCGGCCGCCTACACGGGGAATCCGTCGAGCACGGCGGCCGACGCGGACAGCCCGAGCCGGGTCGCCCCCGCGGCGATGAGCTCAGCGGCCGCCTCGGCGGTCCGAATGCCACCGCTCGCCTTGACTCCCACCCGGTCGCTCACCGCGGCGCGCATCAGTTGCACCGCCTCGACGCTCGCGCCGCCCGCCGGATGGAACCCGGTCGACGTCTTCACCATCGACGCACCGGCCCGCTCGGCGCGGCGGCACACCTCGGTGACGGTGTCAGGCCCGGCGAACTGCAGCAGCGCGGCCGATTCGATGATCACCTTCAGGAGGGTGTCGTCGCCGACGGCCTCCCGGACGGTCAGGACGTCGGCGAACACCTCGTCGAACCGGCCGTCGACGGCCGCACCCACATCGATCACCATGTCGATCTCGTCGGCCCCGGAGTCGACGGCCAGACGCGCCTCGGCCGCCTTGACCAGCGAGTGGTGTTTCCCTGACGGGAACCCGGCCACGACACAGGTCCGCAGTTCCCCGGTGTCGATCGGCAACATCGACGGCGAGAGGCAGACGGCGAGCACCCCGAGTCGTGCGGCCTCGGCGACCGTGGCCTCCGCGTCGGCCCGGGTCGCCTCGGGTTTGAGCAAGGTGTGGTCGATGATGGCGGCGACGTCGCCGCGTCGCAGGTCCTTGTTCGTCACACCGACGAGCTTGGCACACTGACTGTCGTGGCCCCCGCACAGACGATCCCGACAGACCAGACCGAGCGCCGCTACGTGCTGACGCTCGGCTGCCCCGACCGCACCGGCATCGTGGCGCGGATCTCGACCTTCCTCACCGATGTCGGGGGCTGGATCACCGAGGCGGCCTATCACTCCGACGAGGAGACCGGGTGGTTCTTCACCCGCCAGGCCATCCGCGCGGATTCGGTGTCGTCGACCGCGGACGAACTGCGCGCGCGCTTCGCGTCGGAGGTGGCCGCCAAACTCGGACCCGAAACGGATTGGCGCCTCACCGATTCGCGAGAGACGAAGTCCGTGGTCCTCCTGGTGAGCAAGGAGACCCACTGCCTCATCGACCTGCTCGGACGTGCACATCGTGGAGAACTGCCGGCGGCCATCCGGGCGGTCGTCGGCAACCACCGCGAACTGGAAGACCTGGCCACTCGGTTCGGTATCCCGTTCCACCATGTTCCGTTCGCGAGCGAGCGCAAGGCCGAGGCCTTCGGCGAGCTGGGGCGGATCGTCGAGGGTTATGACCCCGACGCCGTGGTGCTCGCGCGCTTCATGCAGATCCTGCCGCCGCAGCTGTGCGATGCGTGGGCCGGGCGGGCCATCAACATCCACCACAGCTTCCTGCCCAGCTTCATCGGCGCCCGGCCCTATCATCAGGCCTTCGCGCGCGGTGTGAAACTGATCGGCGCCACCTGCCACTACGTCACCGCCGACCTCGACGCCGGTCCGATCATCGAACAGGACGTCATCCGCGTCGACCACAGCGACTCGGTCGCCGACATGGTCCGACAGGGCCGCGACATCGAGGCCCTGGTGCTCAGCCGAGGCCTGCGGTGGCACCTCGAGGACCGGGTGCTCGTCCACGGACGTAAGACCGTCGTCTTCAACTGAGGGCCCCACACAGCGAACCGCCCCGCGACTTCCGTCGCGGGGCGGTTGCAAAGTCTGGGCACTCAGCCGGCGGGGGTCTCTTCCTCGCCACCGAGCGAACCGGTGACCAGGTTGCCGATGATCTCCTCGATAGCGCCGGAGATGCCACCCTCGATTGCGTCAGACATATCTGCTCCCTTCGTCATCGGTGAGATTGTTCGTCGATCACCGTCCGCTCTCACCCGTGCGTCGGCTCGACGCCGACGTTACATATTCATTTCGGGAATGTCTCCCCTATCAGCGAAACCAGCTTTCGCATATCGCAACAATCGGACCCACGGAAACAGCGTTTTCCCTGCTGAAAGCGCAACGTTGCCCGAATTGAAATCATCGGAAATCGAATGTGATCACCCGTGTAATGCATCGAAAATGCAACGTCCGGACGCCTGCGTCAAATACTGACTCGGCCCAGAAACAGTTCAGCAATTGATGCCGTCGGGGCCATCAACTGCTGAACCGGTGGTGAGTCGGGTCGATTCAGGTCTCCGAATCGCTGCCACCGAGCGAACCGCCGCCGATCGAACCCGCGTCACCGAGCCCGCCGATGATCGCCTCGACCGCGCCTCCGATCGCACCCGCGAGACCGCCCTCGACTATGCCTGCCATATCCGTCTCCTCTGATGATGGTGAGATGCCTGAGTGTCGGTCGCGCGTCTCACCTGGTCACACGACTCGGGGGCGACGTTACAGACCGATCACGGAATCGTCCTGCGATATGAATAATTCTTGGTTTGGGTTCTCAAATGCCGTTCTAAACAACACATGAATCTCGTGCCATCGACCGCGGAATACACCCGACCGGAAACATTCGCGGGGATTTCATGGTGGCATGGAACAATGGTCAGCATTCACGCGACCGGGACTCGATCACGGTCGTTGACGGCCGCCGACCGCCCGCCCGCGCTCGACCTTCTCGCGGCGGGAATGCAGGAGGTCCCGGTCTATCGATGGCTCCTGGGCGAGAACTCCCCGCCCGAAGTGTTCCGGTGGTATGGCGACGTCCTCTTCACCGATCTCCTACCGGGCCTGCGGGGCCTGTTCGCCACCACCGGGGAATTGACCGGACTGATCGCGGTGGCGGGCCCCGATCATCGGACCCAACCGGTCGACGACGAACTGGCGAACCGTACACGCCATTTCGTGACCGCCCTGGATGGTTTGATTCCACGATTCCGTGAACTCCAGGAGAAATCGCGTGCGCTCGCGATCGATTCCGCGCACAGCATCGTGTTCGCGCTCGTCCACCCGGCCCATCGAAGGAACGGCACTCTCGCGGCGATGCTCGAACCCGTCCTGCAGGAGGCCCTCGGCGCGGGGTCGCCGGTCACCGCCAGCACGGCCGACGCCCACATGGTCGACGTGTACGCACGGAAGTGGGGCGGCCGGGTCTACGGAGAGTTCACGCTGACCGACGGACCGACGGTCTGGTTCCTGACCGTCGACCCGCCGCCGGCGGTCTGAGTCCCAGTCCCGGTCAGACCGAGCAACCGCCCGACTGGCTCTGCGACGACGTGCCGGTCATCTCACTGGTCAGCTGCACGTCCGAACCGCTGATGGCGAACTCGAGCCCGCTGTCGGTCACCTCGAGCGAGTCGACCTGCACCTCGTCGAAGAACGGGCCGAGCGACGACGTCGTGATCTGGTCGACGATCTGCTGCGCGAAATCCGGCGGGATGCCGAAGACCAGGGCGCTGGCCTTCACGACCTCGAAGTCGACCCGCCCGTCGTTCAGCACCGGTTTGATGGTCGCCGACACCGGCACCTGGAAGACCATGACCGGGAACGCTGCCTGCACCTCGAAGGTGCCATCGGCCGCATTGCCGGTGATCTGCTCGACCGCGCCGACGCCCCCGGTCGGAGTGCCGGTGCTCTGACCGGACGCCCCGGCCTGCTCCTTGCTGAGTTCGACGATCCGCTCGTAGGGGATGAAACCCGTGCCGTCGAGACTCTGGATGTCGGTGGAGTTCTCGGTGCCCGAGATGCCGTCGGCACGCATGTGCAGACGGACGCCCCCGGCGCTGTCATCGGTGTCGACCTGTACGAACGGGATGTCGCCGCTGCCCTGCAGGAGGATCGGCTTACGGCTGAGCGACACCTCGGTCGGCACGCCGGTCAGCCCGCTGAAGGATTCCTCGAGACAGTTGGTGACCTTGTTGCGCAGGTACAGCTCGCTGCCGACCGCGGCGATGACCGCGAGGAGCAGCACACCGACGAGGCTGAAGGCCACGATCTTTCCCGTGCTGCGCTTCTTGCGCGGCGACGTCATGACCGGACCACCGCCGGTCGGGCCGCCGGTTTCCGGCGCGATCGGTCCCGACGCGGTGCCGGGCCCGTAGGGATCTTCGCCGGGCGGGAACTGCGACGTGGGGGGCTTGGTTCCGCCGATGTCGGCCGTGTCCGCGTCGGACGGGGGGATGGCGGAGTAGGCCTGCGCTCCCGGGACGATCGGTTCGGTCGCGAACTGCTCGGTCGCGGGCGGATCGCCCTGTTCGGCGCCGGACACCGAACGCCATTCACCGCCCTGGCCCGTCGAGGTCGGCTCACCGGTCGCGGGATCGGGATCGCCGGGGTTGTTCGTGTTCGGATCGTGCTTGCCGGTTGCGTCGGCGTTGTCCCCGGATGAGGAATCGGGGCGGGGCGTGTTGCTGTCGCTCATGGGTTCCGTCCTGGGTCGTCTGACTCGCGGAGCCGCGTGTGGGCCGGCGTCACGTCGTTGTCCGTCTCGCCGCCGACCGGCAGTGGGCGCTCGTTGGCGAGGACTGCCAGTTGCGTACGGGCCTTCTCGACCAGTGCTAGGTCGAGGTCGTGCACGTCCACCCGGATGCTATCCGGATACGCGGCGACCAACGTACCGAATGGGTCTGTGATTTGGCTGTGTCCGATTCCGGTCGGCGCGCTCGACGACGCGGCCGCGTCGTCGGTGGGAAACGCCTGGTCGACGGCCACGACGAAGGTCGTCGAGTCCAGCGCCCGGGCCGAGGCGAGCACCTCCCACTGACGCAGTTTGCCCGGTCCGGAACCCCACGACGTGGGTACCACGATCACCTGGGCGCCCTTCCGTGCGAGGTGGGTGAACAATGCGGGGAATCGGATGTCGTAGCAGGTGGCCACGCCGACGGTGACGTCGCCGACCGCGAAGGTCAGCGGCTCCGCTCCGGCGGCCACATTCTTCGACTCGGTGAATCCGAAGGCGTCGTAGAGATGGATCTTGTGGTACCCGCGGCGTGTCCCGTCCGGGTGTGCTACGACGACGGTGTTGCGGACCCGGCCGTCGCCGGCGGGTGTGAACATCCCGGCCACCACCGTGACGTCCGACGCCGCGGCGACTTCGGACACCCCGCGCGCCCACGGACCGTCGAGATCCTCGGCGACCGGCTTCAGCGGCACCCCGAACCGGCACATCGTGGCCTCGGGGAAGACGACGAGCTCGGCGCCGCGTGACGCCGCGTCGGCGGTGGCCGCACGCACCGTCTCGAGGTTGGCGGTGGGGTCGTCGGTCGAACTGATCTGGGCCATCGCGACACGCATGACGGCCACATTATCCAGCCGGTGCGACGGTCTCCCAGGGAACCGTGAGCACGTTGTCGGACAGGCGGCGCCGCGGCACCTCGCAGTCGACCCCACGGTCGCGCAGCAGACCGACCGCATGCACCCACCGGGCGCGCGGGCCGTACGGCGCCAGCGGCGCGGCGATGTCCCAGCACTGATCGGCCAGGGCCAGCAGCGTATGGATCCGCTCACCCGGCACGTTGCGATGGATCAGCGCCTTGGGCAGTCGCTCGGCCAGGTCCGACGGACGGTCCGAATGCTCCGGCGCCCAGCTGAGGGTCAAGCTCACCGGCCCGTCGGCGTCGAGCAGGACCCAGCTGCACCGTCGGCCGATCTCATCGCACGTGCCCTCGACGATGACCCCGCCCGGCGCAAGCGCGGAGCGCATTCGTGCCCATGCGTCGTCGACCTCGTTCTCGTCATACTGGCGCAGGACGTTGAACGCACGCACCACGCGCGGCCGCAGGCCGCCCAGCTCGAAGCCGCCGAGCCCGAACCGCACGCCGGCGCGGGGCTCGACCACGCGGGCGGGGTCGATCTCGAGACCGACCATCTCCAGATCCGGGGCGACCGCGCGGAGCCGTTCGGCCATCTCGACGGTCGTGTCCGGACGCGCACCGTAGCCGAGGTCGACGACCAGCGGCCGGGGCACGTCCAGGGCGGCACGCACCCGCGGGGAGTGGACCATCCACCGGTCCACCCGCCGGAGCCGGTTGATGTTCGTCGTGCCCCGGGTGACCCGGCCCTGCGGTCTGTGCTCGATGCGCTCGGACCTGACGGACGGGCGGCCGGCTCGGATCACAAGTTCTTGTCGACCCAGTCCTTGGCGTACTCGGCCTCGGCGCGGAACAGGTCGACGAGGTTGATCAGGATCATCTGCTCGAGCTTGCCGTTGACGAACGGGACGAAGACCTTCGCCTCACTGGTCCGGCGGATCGTGCAGCCACCGTTCTCGGTGGGGAACAGCTCCTGCCAGCCGTTGAGGCTGCCCGGTCCCGCCGGGATCGAGGCGTTGTAGGTGCCCTTGGTGTTGTCCGGGTCGAACGGGCCCAGGGTCTCCTCGCGGGTGATGACCATGTCCTTTTTCATCACCGTCTGCGCGAGCGCGGGCAGCTGGTCGCGCCCGATCGTCTGCTTGAGGACCACCCGGATACCCGTCTCGTCGGAGACGAAGGAATCGACCTCGCAATGCGGGGAGATCATCTGGAAGCCCGCCATCATGTCGTCCCAGTACTGCTTGATGCTCTGGGCCTGGTAGAGCTTCTCCGCGGACTGCGTGTACCGAGCGGAGTAGCTGAGCCGTCGTGCCATGCAGACCAGGCTACGTCAGCGGATTCTCGGTCTCCCACTCGACGGTGTGTCCGCGCTCGGCGTCGAGCAGCGCCGACAGCTCGCTGACCACCGACTTCTCGATCTTCCCGCCGAACAGCGGGAGATTCACCGACACCTCGGCGCGGTTGTCGGTGGTCGCCGGGTCACCCGACGTCACGGTGGTGCCGGTGACGTCGACCGGCACCGGCGCCCCCTCGACCGTGGCATGTGTCTCCCCCTCGATCCGGTCGCCGACCAGGCGGTACGTGTTCTTGCGCGGGATTCGGAGGTCGCCGGGCATGACCTTGGTGACCGCGGAGGGCAGCTTGTCGGCGGGAATGCCCTGCTGGATCTCGACGGTGACCGTGTCCTCGCTGATGGTCACCTTCTCGACATGCCCGTGCCCGGAGTTCATGCGCTCGACGAGGTCGTGCCAGTACTTCTCGGTGGTGTAGATCGCCCACAGACGCGCGGTGGAGAAGGGATAGGACACCGTGTGCTGCAGCTTGCTCGCCATGGAGAGAACGCTACCGCCCGCCGGTTAACGTTGAGGACGTGACCGACACGCAGGCGCCGCTGAGCGCGCCCCTCGCCGAGCTGACCACCCTTCGCCTGGGTGGGCCCGCGCGCGAGATCATCCGCTGCGAAGACACCCGCACCATCGTGGAGACCATCCTCGACCTCGATGCACGGTCCGAGCCGGTCCTCGTCGTCGGCGGCGGTTCCAACCTCGTCATCGGCGACGCCGGGTTCGACGGGACGGCGGTCGTACTCGCCAGCGGCCGCGTCGAGTTCGGTTCTGGCCGTGAGTCGGGACGGCCGCACGTGGTCGCCGACGCCGGCGTGGGCTGGGACGAGCTGGTCGCCGCGACGGTCGACGCCGGTTTCGGCGGGCTCGAGTGCCTCTCCGGGATCCCCGGCGCGGCCGGGGCGACCCCGGTGCAGAACGTCGGGGCCTACGGCGTCGAGGTGGCCGACATCCTCCGATCGGTTCAGGTCCTCGATCGACGCTCCGGCAACCTGCGGTGGGTCTCCCCCACCGAGCTCGGTCTCGGCTACCGGACCAGCAAGCTCAAGCACCGGCACGACTTCGTGGTCGTCGCGGTCTCGTTCTGGCTCAACGACGATCGCGTGAGCCAGCCGATCCGCTACCGCGAACTCGCGACCCGCGTGGGGGTCGAACCGGACGATCGGGTCGACGCCGCCACGGCGCGTGCAGCCGTGCTCGACCTGCGCGCGGGCAAGGGCATGGTGCTCGACACGACGGACTTCGACACCTGGAGCGCCGGCTCGTTCTTCACCAACCCGATCGTGCCGGGCGATGACGCCCCGGCGGTGCTCGACCGGATCGCGGCGCGCGTCGGCGACGATGTCGCGATCCCCACCTATCGCGCAGGCACCGATGACACCGACGCGGCGATCAAACTGTCGGCCGGGTGGCTGATCGAACGGGCAGGCTTCCACCGTGGGCACCCGGGCCCGGACGCGGCGGTCCGACTCTCGACGAAGCACACTCTGGCGCTGACCAATCGGGGCGCCGCGACCACCGCCCAGCTCCTCGATCTGGCTCGCGAGGTCCGCGACGGCGTCGTCGAGGCGTTCGGGGTGACATTGCGGCCCGAGCCGGTTCTGGTCAACTGCAGTCTGTGACGGGAAGGACCGGTCAGACCGACTGGGTGTCCTTCAGATCCGCTGTCTCCCGGGAACTCTCGGCGACGACCTCGTCGAGCAGGGCGTTGAAGCGCTCGGCGGCCTCGATGCTCGACATGTGTCCGACACCCTCGTAGACCACCAGGTCGCGCAGGGAGCCGTTGCGCCGCAACACCTCCGCTATCTGCTCGGCGTGTACCTGCGGGGTGAGCCGGTCCTCGGTGCCGACGACCACGGTGGTCGGCACCGTCAACGCCTCGAGTCCGGCGGTCACGTCGAGCTTCCCCATTGCCGAACCCCATCCGGCCCGAGCGCGCGGCGGGCACGAGCCGATCATCTCGTCGACGAGCTCGACGTGCGCCCGGCGGGCGTGCGGCCCCAGCGCGATGTAGTGCGAGAAGCGGACGCCGTAGGACGTCTTCGGGATCGGAACCGGGACCGAGGTGATCATCTTCGCGGCGGCCGGCGCGAACGGTTTGGCGTACACCGGCAGATCGACCGGGATCAGCAGGTGGTTGTCCATGACCGCCTTGGCGGCGGTCGAGACCAGCACCACCGACGACACCAGCGATCCGACCTTCTCGGGATACTGGGCCGCCCACGACATGATGGTCATGCCACCCATGCTGTGTCCCACCAGGATCGCGCGGCGCCCGGGCGGCACTGCCGCCTCGAGCACCGCGTCGAGGTCCTCACCGAGCATGGCGACGGTCGGTCGGCGGTGGCCGCGCTCACTGCCACCGTGGCCGCGCTGGTCGTAGGTGACGACCCGGCGGGAGCCACCCTCGGAGGCGGCCAGGTGGTTGATCTGCGGGTACCAGTAGGCGGTGTTGCAGGTCCAGCCGTGGACCATCACGATGACGTCGCCGGTGTCGTCGGCGCCGGGGCCGTCGGGGTCACCGTAGACCTCGACATTGAGACGGGCCCCGTCCGCGGTCGGGACCTCGAGACGTTGCGGGGCGTTGTCCGGGCGGGTGAGGAGATCGTCCGGGCCGTCGTCGACGGCGAATTCGGCCTGCAGTGCCTCGCGCGCGAGTCGCGCGAAGACGGTTCCGATCCCCAGCGCGACCACGCCCGCCCCGATCGCGGTGGCAACGCTGCCCGCACTGGCCACTGACTTCGTGTTCATCCGGCACTCCTCACCTGTCGAGGACCTCACTGGTCCTCTGCAAGGCACCGAATCCGGCTCAGCGCCCCGTCTCGGGGTTCAATGTACCAACGTCCGTTGTCTCACAGTCCGCCTGTGCCGGCTCTGACTCCTCGTCGGCGGGCAGGACCGGCGGGGGCACCTCGGCGTCGAAGTAGGTCGCCGCCTCCCCGATCGCCTTGGAGATCTGCTCGTCGAGCGCCTTGCGGAACGTCGTCTCGACGATGTCGTGGGCGATGGGCCGAACCGTCTGGATGAGGTCGGCCATCTCGCTGACGCCGGCCTCGCCCAGGTCGGGGAGGTTCTCGTCGAAGTACTTGTCGGTGATGATCGAGACGAAGCTGGTGGCGACATCTTCGAGGTCTTCCTGAACGCGGACCCACCGGTCGAGCAGGACATCGATGTCGACCCCACTCTTGACCAGGATTTCGGCCCCCTCGAGCAATTCCGGGTTGCGAATCGCGTAGTGCGCGCCGTCCTTCGCCAGCAGTCCGAGCTTCTGGCTGAGCGCGATCGACCGGTCGCTGGCGTTCAGCGTCTTGCGCAACTCGGTGATGGTGATCGTCGCCGCGCGCTTGAAGTTGCGGAACCGGCCGCCCTTCGGTGTGCCGCGCAGGATCTGCTCCACCCGCATGCCGTGATGCGCCGCGTGCAGCAGCTCACTGATGGTGGCGAAGGTGTAACCGCGCTCGAGCATGCGCGAGATCAGGTTCAGCCGGACGAGGTGCTGGTCGGAATACCAACCGGCGCGTCCGCGAATGGTGGGCGGCGGCAACAGTCCGCGGTCCTGATAGACCCGGATGTTGCGAACGCTGACCCCGGACGCCTCCGCCAGGTCGTTGATCCGATACTCCGCCACGATGCGTCAGGCCCTTTTGCTGAACCAGGACTTGCCCTGGATGTCGTCGACCCGTTTGCGTACGTCGACGAGGTAGACGAGCATCGCGACCACTCCGATGATGCCCAGGAAGTTCACCGCACCGAAGAACCAGATGAACAGGGTCGCGGCGGCGAGGATCGAGACCCAGATGACCTTGCTCTGCCGATCCACCGCCGGGAAGGCGTCGGGCCGCTGGATGGCGGCGTGGATGAGCGCGACGGTCGAGGCGATGCCCGCGACCACCGTGAGGGTCAGCATGATCAGACTCTGGCCGTAGGCCATTACGCTGAAGAAGTCCACGTCGAACACTGTAGTCGCGCGAGTGCCGTTTGCTGCGACACCCTACGACGCGGTGCGGTCACCCGGCCCGTCGACGATCATTCGGCGCCGGGAGACGCCTTTTTCGCCGGGGCCTTTTTGGCAGCAGCCTTCTTGGCCGGGGTCTGCTTCGCGGCGGCCTTTTTCGCCGGGGTCTTCTTGGCCGCGGTCTGTGTGGTCGCAGCCTTCTTCGCCGGAGTCTTCTTTGCCGGGGTCTTCTTCGCCGGGGCCTTCTTGGCGGCGGCCTTCGCGGCAGCCCGCTCGGCCGGACCCTTGACGGCGGCGGCCTTCTTGGCGGGCGCCTTGGCCGGCGCCGCCGTCTTCGTCGCCGCCTCCTTTGCCGCCGCCTTCTTCGCCGGAGCGCTCTTGGCCGGGGTTTTCTTGGCCGGCGAACTCTTGGCCGGGACCTTGGTCGCCGGAGTCTTCGTCGCCGGGGCCTTCTTCGCCACTTCTTTCGCCGGCGATGCCTTCTTCGCCGCTTCCTTGGCCGGCGCCGTCGTGACCGCGGCTTTCTCGGCGGGTGCCGCCTTCTTCGCCGGTGCCGCCTTCGTCGCGGCCTTCGCCGGCGGAACGATGTCGCCTTCCGACTTCACCGGCGGCTCGATGCGTGGCTTCTCGTCGCGGGGCGCGTCGTCGGCCCGGTTCGCCAGCTTCAGCGCACGTTCGCCGACCGCCCGCGTCTGCTCGGAGATCGTCCCCAGCGCGTCTTCGGTGAGACCGACGGCGTCGTTGTACACCTTCTCGAGCTTCGGCAGGTTCTCGCCGACGAGCGGTTGTGACTTGAGCTTCTCCACCGCCTCGTCGCGTCGTTCCGCCAGCGCGGTCAGCAGTCCCGCGGCCACCGCGAGGTACGCCTCGGCCACCTTGCGCAGCTCCTCCGGGGAGAACCGCGCCTTCAGATCCTCGATCTCGGCGGGCAATTCGACCGGCAGCGCCGACAGTTTGGTCCTCGCCTCCTCGAAGATGGCCAGTGCCGTGGCGAGCGCCTCGTCGATCCGGGCCTGGGCGTCGTCCCGCGAACCGGTGATCCGCGCCTCGAGCTTGGACTGTGTCGAACCGACCGTCTCGGCGAGTTTGGACTGGGTGTTCTCGACGGTCTCGGCGATCTTGGATTGCGCGTCGGCGACCTTCGCCTGGGTCGACCCGACGGTCTCGACGAGCCTCGTCTGGGCTTGCTCGCTCGCGGCCTCGCCGCGCTCACGTACGTCTGCGAGCAAGGCAGCCACCTGCCCCACGGCTGTGGTCAACGGGTTCTCGCTCATCAACTACTCCTTGCCGGTCGACTCGATCGTGTTCTCTTTCCGGAACGACTCGTAGATCTCCAGCAACATCTGCTTCTGACGTTCGTTGATGGAGTCATCTGCGATGAGAGCATCACGGACCGGGCTCGCGGGCCGTTCTTCGAGTATCCCCGCCCGCACGTACAGGACCTCGGCCGACACGCGGAGACCCTTGGCGATCTGGGCGAGCACTTCCGCCGACGGTTTCCGCAGGCCGCGTTCGATCTGGCTCAGGTAGGGGTTGCTCACGCCCGCCCGCTCGGCGAGCTGGCGCAGCGAGACCTTGCCCGCGACCCGCTGGGACCGGATGAACGCACCGATGTCCTGGGCCGCGTTGGCGACGGCCTCGACCGCCTCCACCGCGATGGGGGTCGTCGAATCAGGGTCGTCGCCGGCCACCTCGGCGCCGGAAACGCGGTCAGCAGTGGAGCTTTCACCCGGTGCGGCGGAGTCGGCGACCGAGGCGTGGTCCGCGCCGGGGGACGCTTCATCCTTCTCGGACTGCATCAACGCTCCGTTCTCATGGTGGGGCCCGACGTTCGGCGATGTGTCCGACTTTCGGCCCGTTCTCCCAGTATCAACACCAGTGCTAGCCCGTGCAAGCACACAGCAAACTCCCGGTTCGACGCCGCGAACGATGCGGCGACGATGCGTCAGGAGAAGATCAGCACCGAGGTGGAGTAGATGACGAGCCCAGCGAGTGCGCCGACGACGGTGCCGTTGATCCGGATGAACTGCAGGTCGCGGCCGACCTGTAGTTCGATCTTGCGGCTCGTGTCATCGGCATCCCAACCACGCACGGTCTCGGTGATGACCGAGATGATCTCCTGTGAGTAGTTCGCGGCGACGTGGTGCGCGACCCGCGCCACCCAGCCGTTCATCTTCTCCTGCAGCGGCCGGTCGTCGCGGACACGTTCCGCGAGTTGGATGATGGAGTCCGACAAAGTGTTCCGCAGCGTGCTGTTCGGGTCCGACAGCATCTCCTCGATGACGGCCTTGCCGGTCTGCCACGCCGTCGACGCGGCACCGGTCACCTCGTCGCGCCCGACCAGTTCGAGCTTGAGAGCCTCGAACTTGGCGATCATCTCGGGGTCGTGTTGCAGATCGTCGGCGAACTTCTCCACGAATTCGTGCATGGCACGCCGTAATTCGTGATCGGGATCCACTCGCACCTTGTAGGTGAAGTCGACGAGCTCGCGATAGATCCGGTCCCCCACCAGACTGTTGACGAACTTCGGCGTCCACTGGGGTCCGTCCCGGTCCACGACCCGATCGATCAGATCCTGGCTGCCGACCGCCCATTCATGAGCCCGGTCACACAGCAGCTGGAATACCGGCTCCAGACGATCCTCGGCGATCAGCTGTTCGAGGATGCGGCCGGTGGGCGGCGCCCACTGGGGTTCGGCCGCCCACTTCAACGCGGCCTGGATGAGTTGTTCGACGTCCTCGTCGCGCAGCATCTCCGCGGCGAGCTTGATCGCTCGGGCGGCTTCGCCACTCACCCGCGGCGCGTTGCGCGGGTCGGCCACCCACGTCGACAACCGTCGGGGCAGATCCAGCTGCTCGGCTCGGTACACCACCACATCGGGCGTCATGAAGTTCTCTTCGATGAAGCCGCCGAGTTGTTCGCCGATGTCGTCCTTCTTCTTGCGGATCAGAGCCGTGTGCGGGATCGGGATGCCCAGCGGGTGGCGGAACAGGGCGGTCACCGCGAACCAGTCGGCCAGCGCGCCGACCATCCCGGCTTCGGAGGCCGCGCGGACGTAGCCGACCCAGGCCGCGACGTCGGCGCCGTCGCGATGCTCGAGGTAGCGGGTGAACAGATACACGATCGCGGCGAAGACCAGGAAGCCGGTGGCCACCGCTTTCATCTTGCGAAGGTCCCTGCGTCTGCCCTCGTCGCCGGCGCTGTTCCCGCCGAATCCGGGCGCGGACGCCGTGGCCGGCGGACCGTCGTGCTGACCGGCGACTCCTGGGATGACTGTCGATGCCATGGAACCAGTGTCACCCATCGAGCGACTACGCTGGCTGCGTGATGGCCAACCGCCCGAATCCCGCCGCGGCCGCGCGCGCCGCAGTGGCGGCCGCGGCCAACGTGACGCGCGGGCTGGAACAGGTCCTGACGACGGTCACCGAGTCGGTCGCCGAGACCGGCGCCAAACCCGACGGTCGCAAACAGCGGTGGGAGAAGCACAAGCTCGCCCGACGCACCGAACTCACCGACGGTGTCATCGCCGCGGTCCGTGAACTGGGCGCCGACGTCGGAATGGACGAGATCGCCGCCCACATCGGCGTCTCCAAGACCGTCCTGTACCGCTACTTCGCCGACAAGAGCGACCTCGGCGTCGCGACGACGGTGCGGTTCTTCGAGAAGACGATCTACCCGCGGCTGACCGAGGCCATCGCCGACGATCTCGACGAGTACACGCTCACCCACACCATCATCGGGGTGTACGTGCACGCCGTCGACGACGAACCGCAGCTGTACCGGTTCGCCCTGGCCAGTTCGCCCACCTCGTCACCAGCGCCCGCCGATTCGGTGCGTCTGGTCACCCAGTTGGTGATGGGGAACATCCAGCTGCGGATGGCCGAACGCGGCGCAGATACCACCGGCGCCGAGCTCTGGTCGCACGCGCTCGTGGGCGGTATCCAGCACGTCGTGGACTGGTGGATGACCAAACGCACCCTCAGCGCCGACGAAGTCGTGGATTATCTGACCATGATGGTCTGGAGCGCGGTCGTGGGTGTATGGCAGGTCAACGGGTCCCGGGAGAAGTTCCTGGCGGCGCCGCCTGCGCTCTTCGATCCCCCACCCGCCGACCCCCTGCCCGCCGATCCCGCCTCCGGGACCCCCGGCGCCTGATGACGCGCGTCGCTCTCGTCACCGGCGGCAGTCGCGGCGTCGGGTACGGCATCGCTCGTGCGCTCATCGACGACGGGTGGACGACGTATGTCACGTCGCGACAGGGGACCGGCCCCGACGGCGCCCGCGCGCTGCCCTGCGATCACGCCGACGACGCCGCGGTGGCCGCGGTGTTCGACGAGATCACCTTCGGCGCAGGCGGTCTGGATCTTCTCGTCAACAACGCGTGGGCCGCGCCGAAGGGTTTCGGCGGGTTCTCCGACCCGTTCTGGAAGCGACCGGTCGACGACTGGGACACCCTGATCGGCGTCGGACTGCGAGCGCATTACGTGGCCTCGGTGCACGCGGCCCGGCTCATGACCGACGCCGGCCGCGGACTCATCGCCAACATCTCGTCGTTCGGCTCGCGCGGCCATCTGCACTCGGTCCTGTACGGGATGAGCAAGACCGCCCTGGACAAGATGGCCGCGGACATGGCGGTGGAGCTGCGGGGCACCGGTGTCAGCTCGATCTCGTTGTGGCTCGGCCTGATCCGCACCGAGCTGTTGCTGTCGCTGGGCGTCGACGAATTCGCCGGTTTCTCGCTCGCCCGCGCGGAGGACCCCGAGTTCGTCGGCCGGGTCATCTCCCGGCTCGCGGCCGATCCCGGGCTGTCCGACCTCAGCGGCCGCACGCTCGTCACCGCCGAACTCGGTTCCGCCTATGGGATCGTGAACAACGATGGCACGCCGCCGGATTCACATCGCACGGCGTTCGGTGGCGGGCCGCTGTTCCCACCCCCGGCCGAGCCGGCGCCCGCATCCGACCCCGAAAGGACCCCATGACCGCTGGTTGGACCACTCCCGCCGCCGATGCCCTGCGCGCCGGGGCCATCGGGCCGATCGCGTCGTTCGACCCGGAGACGACGCCGGGCTTCGAAGGCGACAAGGCCTCCGGCACGGAGTTGCTCGCGCAGCGCGGCGAGGTTCTCGCCGATCTCCAGGAGTTGTTGTACGCCAACGGCCGGGCCGGTGACCACCGCTCGGTTCTGCTCGTGCTGCAGGGCATGGACACCGCCGGCAAGGGCGGCATCGTGCGCCACGTGGGCGGGATGATGGACCCACAGGGTCTGTCGATCAAAGGGTTCGGCAAACCCACCAAAGAGGAGTTGCAGCACGACTTCCTGTGGCGTATCCACCGCGCCCTTCCGCCCGCGGGCCGGATCGGGATCTTCGACCGGTCGCACTACGAGGACGTCCTCCCCGTCCGGGTGCACGACCTCGTCCCGCAGTCGGTGTGGGAGAAACGCTACGACCTGATCAACCAGTTCGAGTCCGAACTCGTCGCCGGCGGGACCACCGTAGTCAAGTGTTGCCTCGTGGTGTCGAAGGACGAGCAGAAGAGCCGCCTCGCCGCGCGCCTCGAAAGACCCGACAAGTACTGGAAGTACAACCCGGGCGATGTCGACGAACGCGGTCACTGGGACGCCTACCTCGAGGCATACCAGGCGATCTTCGACCTGACCGACCGCGACTCCGCGCCGTGGTTCGTCATCCCGTCGAACCGCAAGTGGTTCGCGCGCCTCGCGGTGTGCGAACTGCTCATCGACGCGCTCACTCGCCTCGACCTCGACTGGCCCGCCGCCGATTTCGACGTCGAGGCCGAGAAGAGACGACTCGCCGCCGCGGACTGAATTCCGCTCCCCAATCCGAAAGAGCCGCACACCAAATGGTCCCTGAGGTGCGAGGAGCGCAAGCGACGAGCCACGAAGGGCTTGGTGACGTGCCTCGCCAGGCCCTTCGTGGCTCGCTTCGCTCGCACCTCAGGGAGCAGGAACCGGGCGCCGACTGAGCACCCCGTGCGCCGCCAGCCCGACGACAAGCGCCCAGAACGCGCCACCGATCCCCCCGAAGGTAACGCCCGCGGCCGCGGTCACGAACGCCAGTGCCGCAGGAATGCGGAACTCCGGCTTCTCGAACGCCCCCATGATCGCGGCCACGAACGTGGCCAGGAGCGCAAGTCCCGCAACGGCTTCGAGCAGTCCGTCCGGCGCGATCGCCGTGACGACGACCAGCGCACCCGACAGCACCGCTAGTACGAGGCTCGTCGACCCCGTCGCCACACCGGCGATCCATCGCCGTGATCGGTCGGCGCCCGCCTCCGGACCCGCGGCCAGTGCCGCGGACAGCGCCGCGAGGTTGATGGCGTGTCCGCCGAACGGCGCTCCGAGTACGGTTCCCGCGCCGGTCACGAACATCGCCGGACGCCAGGGCGTCTCGTAGCCGAAGGACTTGAGCACGGCCACCCCGGGAACGTTCTGCGAGGCCATGGTGACGATGTAGAGCGGGACCGCCAGTCCGACGATCGCCGTCGCGTCGAAAGCCGGTGTCGTCCAGACCAACTGCGGCCACCACGTCTCACCCGCCCAACCGTCGTATCCGTCGACGGCGAGGTTGACCCCGATCACGACCAGCGCGGTGACCAGGGCCAGTGGCAGCGCCCACCGGGGCAGCCACCGCATCGCGAGGAGCCACACGACGAGGATCGGAAGTGTCGACCACGGTTGTGCGGCCAGCGACGTCATCGGCGCGAGGCAGAGGGTGAGCAGCACGCCGGCCAGCATGGCCTGGGCGATCGGCGTCGGAATCCGGCCGATGAGTTCGCCGAGTGCGGGGACCAGTCCGGTCGCGAGGATCAGCAACCCCACCACCAGGAACGCCCCGACCGCCGCCGTCCACCCGGCGTCGTAGGACGCACCCGCCGACACGAGGAGTGCCGCGCCCGGGGTCGACCACGCCAGCGTCACCGGTCGGCGGGTGCGCAGCGACAGCACAATCGATCCGAGTCCGAACAGAATCGTCAGCACGAGCAGACCCGACGCCGCTTGTGCCGGACTGGCGCCCACGGCCCGCAAGCCGGTGACCACCACGACGAACGACGAGGTGAAACCAACAAGCGAGGTGACGACTCCGGCGATGATCGGCTCACTGCGAGCCGGCGGCGCGGGACTGGTCATGTCGCGAGCATAGCGGTATCGTTCCGTAAACAGAACAGTGGTTGTCGGCAGCGACGGGAACGAGACGAGGACGATGACACCCGGCGAGGATCGACGACGCGCGGTCGGGGCCCGGATCTCCGCCATCCGAAAGCAGCGGGGCCTGAGCTTGTCAGGCCTCGCCCGGGAAGCGCGGATCGGCAAGGGTTCGCTGTCCGAACTAGAAAGTGGACAACGAAATCCGACCCTCGACACGCTGTACGCCATTGCCGGTCCGCTCGGCGTGCCGCTGTCCGCCCTCCTGGGCGAGGAATCCGGAGTCGAAGGCGCCGGCCCCCACCTCGCCGCCCGGGTGCTCCACGTCGAGCATCACGACGACGGCTCGGTCACCGAGGTTTTCTGGTTGCGCGTCAGCCCGGGCGGGACCAGGGAGTCGCCCGCGCACGGGCCCGGCGTCATCGAGCACGTATATGTCGTCAGCGGCCATCTCCGGGCCGGTCGCGCCGGCGAGGAACGCGCGGCGGGACCGGGCGAATCCCTGCACTGGCTGTCCGACGTTCCGCACACCTACCGCAGCGACGACGGCGCGCTCGCGGTCCTCACCATCCGGACGCCCTGACCGGCGCCGTCGCGGAGTCTCGCTCCCGCGGTGCTGTTTCCGTCCCGCTGATCGGATCTCATCAGCGGGACGGAAGCGGGACCGCGGGAAGGTTGGGGAAAACCCGATGGAGCCGAGACGCCCTCCGCTGCGTCGAATAGAGATGACCAGCTACCCACTGGACCGCTACGGTCTGATCCGTCGCGGCGCCGCACTCGATGCGGCCTTCTCCGACAACCTGCTTGCTGCAGCGGTATCCGCCGGGGACCTGATCCGGCTCATCCCCGGCGTCTACGTGCCGGCATCCGACGACTTCGCCGGGCACGAAGGCGACCAGGAGTTGCACCGCCTCAAGTCTGTCGCGATCGCCACGTCACAGCCGGCGAGCGCACCACAGTTGCCACTGAGTCACGTCTCGGCCGCCGCGGTGCTCGGCATTCCGCTGCTGAAGCCCGCCACCGAACGCGTTCACGTCACCAACGGCAAGAAGGCCGGCGGATTCATCGCGACGCATCGTCACGTTCACGCCGCCGCCCTGACGGCAGACGAGCTCGCCGTCGTCGACGGAATACCCGTCACCAGAATCGAGCGAACCGCTGTCGATGTAGCGGCCGGGGGCGACTTCGCACAGGCCCTCACCGCCTTCGACCAGGCACTTCGAGCAGGCGCCGATCGTGAGCTCATGGGCCGGATGCTCGCCTCTCGTCGTCGGCGCGGAGGTCGAGTGGCTCGGCGTGCGCTGGCACTGGCCGATGGGGCGGCCGAAAGCGTCGGCGAATCGTGGAGTCGGGCGCAGATGATCGAGGCCGGCCTGCCTGCTCCACGACTGCAACGCGAGTACTGTGCGCGGAGCGGCGTCTACCGTGTCGACTTCGACTGGGGGGCGAAGCTCGTCGGGGAGTTCGACGGCATGGTCAAATACGGCCGCCTTCGGCCATCAGGGATGACGGTGGCCGACGTCGTGCTGCAGGAGAAGCTGCGCGAGGACGAGATCCGCGCGCTGGGCCCCGTCGTCGTGCGCTGGACCTGGTCGATGCTCGAGGACGGGTCCTTCATCGGCCTGCTCCGGCCATGGCTGGAGAAGTTCGAGTCGATGAGCTGAGTCCCGCGGCCCCGCTTCCCTCCCGCTGATCAGATCTCATCAGCGGGACGGAAACACCACCGCGGGACAGGGACCTCGTCCCGAGACAAAGGCGCCCCCCACACACGACAACGCCCCCGCCGGAAGCGGGGGCGTTGCCGTATGCGACTGTGTGCGACTTACTTCGCGGTGGTCGGCTTCTTGACCGGGGCCTTCTTGGCCGGCGCCTTCTTGGCGGCGGTCTTCTTCACGGCCGGCACCGGGGTGTCCTTGGCCTCGGCGACCTTCTTGGCCGGCGGAGCCTTGGCGGCACGGCCCTTGGCCTCGACAGTGCCTGCGGCGCCGTCGATCTCCTTGGCCGCGTCGTCGGCCTGCTCCTTGACGCTGCTGCCGGCCTCTTCGATCGCGACGGCGACGTCCTCGACCTGCTCGCTCGCACGGCCGGCGAGCTTCGCCGCACGATCACCGACGAGGCGGGTCTGGGTCGACACGACGCCGAGGGCGTCCTCGGTCAGGTCGACGGCGTCGTTGTAGACCTTCTCGGCGCGCGACAGGTTCTCCTGGACGAGCGGCTTGGTGCGCAGGCGCTCGAGGGTGGCCTCGCCGCGCTCGGCGAGCGAAGTGTAGAAGCCGTAGGCCTTCTCGACGTAGGGGTCGGCGAGGCGCTTGAACTCCTCGGCGGTCAGCTTGCCACGCAGTTCGTCGAGGTCGCTCGGGACCTCCTCGGACAGCGAGCCGATGCGGGTCTTGGCCTCGTCGAAACGCGTCTGGGCGGCCTCGGGCAGATCCGTGATCAGGGTCTTGGTCTCGGCGTAGCGGGCCTCGAGACGCGACTGGGCGGTCTCGGCAGCAGCCTCGGTGCGCTCACGCAGTTCGGTCAGCTTCTCGGTCACCTGGGCGAAGGCGTAGTCGCCGGCGCCGACGGCGGCATAGAGGGGGGCGTAGTTACGTTCGGTGGTGGTCACAGTGGACTCCTTCGGTCGGGTCACCAATCGCGCTGCAGCACATGCGGTCTCGTTGATCTCGGCGACTTCGCCGGGCGCATGTCGGAACAATCCGTCGCCTGCCGCCTCGAAACGGTCGGTGTTGCAAGCCAATTCGATTCGGCTCACACCGCGCGAGATAAGGGAACCGCGGCGCCATCGGTATTGGTGTTTCCGATAACCAGTATCCACGCTGTGCTAGCAAATGCAAGCATCTTGCTAACACTCGTGACACACGTCACCCCAGAGGGCCCGCCGGACCGGCGTCGATCAGGCGTACCGGTAGAAGCCGTCGTCGGCCTTCTTGCCCAGTCGCCCCGCCTCGACCATGCGCAAGAGCAGCGGAGGCGGTGCGTAGAGCGGCTCCTTGAACTCCTCGTACATCCGGTCGGCGATGGCCTTGATCGTGTCGAGTCCGACTAGATCGGCCAGCTTGAGGGGACCCATCGGGTGCGCACACCCGATGACCATGGCCTTGTCGATGTCGTCGACGGTCGCGACACCGCTCTCCACCATCCGGATGGATGAGAGCAGATACGGGATCAGCAAAGCGTTCACGACGAATCCGGATCGATCGGCCGACCGGACCACCTGCTTGCCCAACACGTCGTGGGCGAAGGTCTCGGCGCGCTCGACGATCTCCGGAGCGGTCGTCAGGGTGGTGACGAGTTCGACCAGCGGGAGAACCGGTACGGGGTTGAAGAAGTGCATGCCGATGACGCGGGCGGTGTTCTGGGTTGCCATGCCCAGCTTCATGATCGGGATGGACGATGTGTTCGACGCCAGGACTGCCCCGGGGTCGGTCACGACCTTGTCGAGTTGGGCGAAGATCTCGGTCTTGACCACCTCGTCCTCGACGACGGCCTCGCACACGAGGTGGCGATCGGCGAAGTCGCCCAGGTCAGTGGTGAAGCGGAGTCGCATCGACGCCTGGTCGCGTTCGCGTTCGGTCAGTTTGCCGCTCGACACACCGCGATCGAGTGATCGGAGAATCCGGGCGCGACCGGCGACGACGAGTTCTCGGCTGTGCTCGTAGACGAGCACGTCGGCGTGGGCCCGCGCGCACACCTCGGCGATCCCCGCGCCCATCTGCCCCGCCCCCACCACGCCGACGCGGGAGATCTTCTGGTTTGTCATGTCGGCTCCTCGGGTGAAAACGTCCTCGGCAAGAACCGATTTCGCAAGAACATGGGTGACCCTCCGGGCACGCGTCGAGCCCGGGATACGCCAACAGGCGGCCCGCAGCGAAAGCCGCGGACCGCCTGCCTGGTTCGCCTAGATCACAAAGGTGGCGAGTTCCTAGTGGAACTGGCCTTCCTCGGTCGAGCCCTTGAGAGCAGCGGTCGAGGTGTTGGGGTCGACGGTGGTGGCGATGTTGTCGAAGTAGCCGGCGCCGACCTCACGCTGGTGCTTGACGGCGGTGAAGCCGCGCTCCTCGGCAGCCTTGAACTCGCGGTTCTGCAGGTCGACGAACGCCGACATCTGCTCGCGGGCGTAGCCGTAGGCCAGGTCGAACATGCCGTAGTTCAGCGAGTGGAAGCCGGCCAGCGTGATGAACTGGAAGGTGAAGCCCATGGCGCCCAGCTCGTTCTGGAACTTCGCGATGGTGCTGTCGTCGAGGTGCTTGCTCCAGTTGAACGACGGGCTGCAGTTGTAGGACAGCAGCTGGTCGGGGTACTCGGCCTTGACGGCCTCGGCGAACTTGCGGGCCAGCTCGAGATCCGGGGTACCGGTCTCCATCCAGATCATGTCGGCGTAGGGCGCGTAGGACTTCGCACGCTCGATGCACGGCTCGATGCCGTTCTTCACGTGGTAGTAGCCCTCGGCGGTGCGCTCACCGGTGACGAACTGCTTGTCGCGGTCGTCGACGTCGGAGGTGATCAGCGTCGCGGCCTCGGCATCGGTGCGGGCGATCACGACGGTGGGGACACCGGCGACGTCGGCGGCGAGACGAGCCGAGTTCAGGGTGCGGACGTGCTGCTGGGTCGGGATGAGCACCTTGCCACCGAGGTGGCCGCACTTCTTCTCCGACGCGAGCTGATCCTCCCAGTGGGTACCGGCGGCACCCGCGGCGATCATGGCCTTCTGCAGTTCGTAGACGTTGAGGGCGCCGCCGAAGCCGGCCTCACCGTCGGCCACGATCGGCACGACCCAGTTGTCGACCGAGTTGTCACCCTCGACGCGGGCGATCTCGTCGGCACGCAGCAGCGCGTTGTTGATGCGACGCACGACGCTCGGGACCGAGTTGGCCGGGTAGAGCGACTGGTCGGGGTAGGTGTGGCCGGACAGGTTCGCGTCACCAGCGACCTGCCAACCCGAGAGGTACACGGCCTTCAGGCCGGCGCGGACCTGCTGCACGGCCTGGTTACCGGTGAGAGCGCCCAGGGCGTTGATGTAGCTGCCGTCACCCTTGGTCACGCCGTCCCACAGGATCTCGGCGCCGCGGCGGGCGAGGGTGTGCTCCTCGACGACCGAGCCCTGGAGCTCGGCGACCTGCTCGGCGGTGTAATCGCGCTTGATGCCCTTCCAGCGCGGGTTGGTGTCCCAGTCCTGCTGGATCTCCGCGGCGGTACGGGGCTTTCCGACGTTGCTCATTGGCTGCTTCGCTTTCGTTGTCCTGCTCGTCCCGACCGGGGACCGGATCGGGGCGACGGCCCGGCGCGCCGCCGGAACCTCTCTGCTGACAGACAGCCGATGTCCTCGTCTGGGGTGTGTGATCGCGATCGGCGTCAGTCTCGGCCGAGGTTTGCGAACCCGTCGACGTGGTATCGGTGGTGCCTGCAGCAAGGGTGCCACAACACAAACCCGCAGGTCCAACCCTCGAAGCATGTAAATGGGGGCTATTTTTCGCCAACTGTTTGCAAAGTTTGCGAATATAGTTCTGTGAACGCAGGGTCTACTTCCGCCAAAAAGTACGTCCGTACTGGGATTTTCTACTCACGAGTAGTCGCGCCGATCCATCAGCCCGGAGGCCCTCGGACCCCGACCTCGACGGCCGGATACCCGAAAGTGATGTCCATCACACCAGTGCGGCACGGTCCGCGGACAGCGGACGGCGGCCGTCAGGGTGTGGTGACGCGCTCGACGGCGGTCTCGAAGAGATCCGCGAACACCGACGGTTCGATCGGCTCCACCGGGATGGACGGCGGATCGCTCGCACGGGTGGTCGCACCCGACACCGTCAGCTGCATCGTCAACGGCCCTGATGCCGGCCGGTCGAGCACGGCGTACCCGGCGAACCCGATCTGCCGCCGGACACCGCCGTCGGGCAGGGTCGTCGTGACGTCGGATCGCGTGAGCAGCATCTGCTCCCCTGGCAGCAACCCGCCGTCGATCTCCGGCTGGGGCAGTTCGGTGTACACCGTGAGCACCCGACTGCCCGCCAGGTTGCCGGTGGTGATCTCCGTCGTGGTCCGAGAGCAGCGGCCGGTCGTGGTGAGCCGGTCGGCGTCGATGTCGCGCGATGCGGTGGTGACCAGTTCGACGAGGGTGCCCGTCGCGCCGTCACGGGCGGCCAGCACCGCCGAGTTGTCGGCGGTCAGCTGGTCGTTGAGCGCGGCGTCGGAGGTGGGCCGGCAGTACTCGGGCGTGACGCGCACCGATCGGGAGGCGTCGATGGCGGCCCGGTTCCCGGCGACGAGATCCACCGCCGACAGCGGGGCGGATGTGTACCCCGGCGGCAGCTGGGCTTCGGACAGCACGAGATCGGCGGGACCGCGGGGAGCCGTCGTTTCCCCCGGGTCGCCCGCGCACCCCGCGAGGCCGAGCGCCACTGCCACGATCGACGCGGCCAGCGCTGCCGGCGGGCGGCGTCGGCCGAGGAGGGGTAGCACGCGGTCACCGTACCCTGGGGACGACGCGCGACGCGGCAGCACCTGTCCGGGAGGTGGACGATGAGCAGGACCTACGTGGGCTCGCGGTTGCGCCAGTTGCGTTCCGAGCGCGGCCTGTCGCAGGTTGCCCTCGCGCAGACCCTGTCGATCTCGGCGTCGTACCTGAACCAGATCGAACACGATGCCCGTCCGCTGACCGCGTCGGTGCTGTCCAAGATCACCGAGGCCTTCGGCGTCGACGCCGGGTTCTTCGACAGCCAGGACGATGTCCGGCTGGTCGCCGAGCTGCGTGAGGCGCTGCTCGACGACGACCTCGAGGCCTCCCCCGGCGCGCTCGACGCCCAAGGGCTCAGCGCGATGGTCGCGTCGCATCCCGAGATGGCCCAGGCGATGGTGAACCTGCACCGCCGCTACCGGGTCGCCACCGATCAGCTCGCGGCGGCGACCGACGAGCGGGGCGACCGCAGCATGCGCGGCACCATCAGCGCGCCGCACGAGGAGGTGCGGGACTATTTCTACCAGCGCCGCAACTACATTCACGAGCTCGATGTCGTTGCCGAGGAGATGACGACCCGGATGCGGATGCACTCCGCCGACATCCGGCGCGAGATCATGAACCGCATCGAGAGCGTCCACGGCATCAGCATCGTGCGCCGCGTCGACCTCGGGGACTACACCCTGCACCGGTTCGACCGCGAGGCCCGGCGTCTGGAGTTCTCCGCGTCGCTCTCGGCAGGTCAGCGGACGTTCAAACTCGCCAGCGAGCTCTGCTATCTCGAGTACCAGGACCTCCTGGACAAACTGGTCGACGAGGCGAACTTCAGCGGCGAGGACGCCCGGGCGCTGGGACTCCTCGGTCTGGCGAACTACTTCGCCGCCGCAGTCGTCCTTCCCTACAGTCAATTCCACGGCGCCGCAGAGGATTTCCGGTACGACATCGAACGCCTCTCGGCCTTCTACGCCGTCTCCTACGAGACGATCTGCCACCGTCTCTCGACGCTGCAGCGGCCCAACCTGCGGGGCATCCCCTGGTCGTTCGTGCGCGTGGACCGAGCCGGGAACATGTCGAAACGTCAGTCCGCCACCGGTTTCCACTTCTCGTCCAGTGGCGGCACCTGTCCGCTGTGGAACGTCTACGAGACATTCGCCTACCCCGGCAAGATCATCACCCAGATCGCCGAGATGCCCGACGGCCGGAACTACTTCTGGGTGGCGCGCACCGTCGAACGCCGCGCCACCCGCTACGGACAGCCCGGCAAGACCTTCGCGATCGGCATGGGATGCGAACTGCGCCACGCCGCGCGGGTGATCTACTCCGACGGTCTGGAGATCGGACCGCAGGCGCATGTCACACCGATCGGCGCCGGTTGCCGGGTGTGCGAGCGGACCAACTGCGCCCAGCGCGCGTTCCCCGCGGTCGGAGCGTCACTTCGCATCGACGAACACACCAGCAGCGTCTCGCCGTACATGAGCCTCACCGAAACGCGCCCCGCCGCGCCCTGATCCACCCCCCTCTGCTCCCTGAGGTGCGAGGAGCGATAGCGACGAGCCACGAAGGGCCGCAGCACAACTCATCGACACTCGTCCCGAGCGGGCACTCCGCGCAGACGTTCGTCGAGCCAGGTCGCGGTGTCCGGGAACCCGACCGCAGCCGCCGTCACGTGTTCGGCCTCGTACTCCCGGTACGTCACCGTCGCACCGAGATCGCACTGCTGGGCGGCGAGCGCCCGTGCCTGGGTTGCGGGAACCCACCACTCGTAGCGCCCGTGGTAGATCAGCAATGGCATCGACGCCTTCAGATCCGACATGGACGTGACCTCGAAGAGCTCTTCGGCGATCGCGGAGTGGAACGGATCGGGGTCGGTCGACAGGAGCTGCGTCGGCAGGTGAGCGATCCCGAGGTTGCCCATGTCATCGGTGCAGATGTTGCGGATCTCCGACGTCGCAAGCCATCTCGCCAGATGGTTCGACATCTGGAGGACCTCGGGCCGTTCTCGGGCGACGCCGAGCATCGCGGCGTGGAAGACCCCGGACGCGAGGTTCGCGTTCATGGCGCCGGCGAGTGTCCGGTAGTCGGCGGGCACCCCGCCGATGGCCGCCCCCACGAACCGCCCGGCGATGTCGGGCGCATACTTCGCGGCCAGCTTGGCCGCGCCGTGGGTGGCGATCGCCCCGCCGGAGTAGCCGACCATGGCGACCGGTCCGCGGGCGAAGTTCGCCGGGTCGAGAGCGCCGGCCGCGCGCAACGAGTCGAGGATCACGTGGCCCGCGACATACGGCTCGGCGTAGGCCATCCGGGGCCCGGTGTGGTCGGGCACGAGCACCGCATAACCCCGGTCCAACGCGAGCTGGGTGAACGGCGGGATGAGATCGGTCTCGTTCGTGTTGTTGGTGAAACCGTGCGCGTAGGTGAAGCCCGTCGTGCACTTGGTGCCCAGCGCGACGATCGGCGAGTTGTTGACCAGGACGGGGCGGTCTCCCCGCCCGGTCCAGGCCTTGGCCGGCACCAGCAGGGTGGCCGTGCCGAACATCGGGGCGCCGTTGGCGTCGGTCGTCCGGAACTTGACCTGCCGCGCCGATCGCAGCGGGACGAAGACCAGGGGCTGTGCCACCCGGGTCACCGACCGCGTGGTCAGGACCTCACCGGGTGTCCGCGCGGCCAGACCGGCCGGCCAGTGGTCGAAGAACCGGTCGCCACTGGGCGACGGCATGATCGCCTCGCGCAGTTCTTGCAGTTCACGGGAGGCGCCGGGAATCCGGGACCGTTCCGGGATGCGCGACAGCTTCTCGACCGGCGGCGCCGGGATCAGGCCGTCGACGTCCGCCGGCAACTGTGGCGGGACCGCGGTGAGATTGGGCGGCTCGGCGTCGGCGGGACCACTCGCCCCGGTGGGGCCCGCGAGGAGCGCCGCGGCGGCACACGTCGCCGTCACCGCGACCGCTGCGCGTCGGACCGATCGTCGAAGAACACCCCTGGCCGGCATCGCCAACCTCCCGTCTCACCTCGGCCATCGTCGAGTCGCCCGCCCCCCCGGCAGCACCTCTGACGACTCGAACCGCGATGACCTCCGCCAATGCTAGTCGGTGACGACGGCCTGCGCGGGAGCGACCATCCATGGCGACACCCATGTAGTCCGGTCGGGTGACACGCGAAACCGCCTATCGCGCCGCACATCACGGTTACATCTCGGTGCGGCGACCATCGATGCGCAACGGAGGTCCGCGCCGGGTCGACTGTCCTAAGGTCACCGACGAAGCGCTCTTCGACGCGGAGGCACCGCCATGACGGAAACCCGGCACGCGCTTCGACGCCGGGCGGTGTGGACGGCCACCGTGCTGGTGGTCGCCGCGCTGCTGGTGGCCGCCGTCGGCTCGCTGTCCGCCGGGCCATCGGCCGCGGACCCGCCGAACATGATGCCGCTGCCGCCGCCCGTCGCAGGCGCCATCGACCGCGCGGTGCCACCGCCGCCCATTCCTCGGCTTCGCACGATCCCGCCTCGTGCGCGGGCCGACGGATTCGACCACCGCGCACTCGAATTGCGCGAATCTATCCTGCCGTCCCCGACAGGTGACCCGATGTTCGACCGGTGGCCGGCCGACCTGTATTCACGCGCCCCGGGAGACGTGATCGCCACCCGCGACGTCACCGCCGCCGCCGGGCCGGTGGTGACGGTACCGCTCCGATCGGCGACGCTGATCAAGTTCCGCAGCACCGATGCCGTCGGGGCGCCGATCTTCGGCACCGCGACCCTGCTGGTCCCGCGTCGAACGGCCAGGGCACCGACGCCGATGCTCGTGAACAACCTGCCGATCGACTCACTCGGTGCCGCCTGCACACCCGGATACACACTCGCGCACGGGTTTTCCATCGCGACGGGCGTCACCGACCTGATCCCGCCGACGACCCAGCTGGCGCTGCACGAGGGCTATGCGGTTCTCGTGCCCGACCACCAGGGACCCCGGATGGCCTACGCGGAGCCGGTACTCGCCGGGCACGTGATCCTCGACGCCGTCCGCGCGGCCCTCCATGTGCGCCCGGAATTGTTGCGCCGCAGCCGGATCGCCATGACCGGGTACTCGGGCGGCGCCATCGCCACCCACGGTGCGGCGAAACTACTGGGCGAGTACGCACCCGAGCTCACCGACCGTGTCGTCGGCGCGGCTCTCGGCGGTGTCCCGGCCGACTTCCGCATGCTGGTCGGGAGCATGAACGCGAACCTCGCGACCGGCCTGTTCCACGCGGCCACCGTCGGCATCGCGCGCGAGCGTCCGGAGATCCTGGCCCTCACGAACCGGCCCGCGCGTTGGCTCGCGTCGTCGCCGTTGAAGAACGTGTGCGTGATCCCCGAGGCGGTGGCCGGTGGCACCTTCCTGCCGATGCAGTTGCTCTCGAGTGATCCCGACCCGTTCCGGTCGCCGACCGCCGAGCGGATCTATCGGCTGACCGCGATGGCCGACCGCGCCTCGGTGATCCCGCTGCTGATCTACCACGGGACCCACGAGTGGTGGATACCTGCGGCCGGCGCCCGCGCCCTCTACCGCGAACAATGCGCCCTCGGTGCGGTCATGGCCTACCGCGAGGTCTTCGGTGAACACATCAGCGCGGCGCTGCTCGGCTTCCCCGTCGCCCTCGACTGGCTCGACCGCCGGCTACGCGGCGAACCGGCCGTCGACGAGTGCCGCCGCTGAGCGTCGAGGAGCCGCCCCGGTCAGAAGACGAGGACGCGAAGGTTCTCGGCGACGCACGCGGGCTTCGCCTCGCCCTCGATCTCGACGGTGTTGGTGACGACCATGTTCACGCCCTTGGGGGTCTCCTCGACCGAGGTGATCACCGCGTTCGAGCGGATGCGGGCGCCGACCTTCACCGGGTTCGGGAAGCGCAGCTTGTTCATGCCGTAGTTCAGGACCAGCTTGGGGCCCTCGACGGTGAAGATCTTCCCCGCGATCATCGGCAGCAGCGACACCGTCAGGTATCCGTGCGCGATGGTCGTCCCGAACGGACCGGACTTCGCACGCTCGGGGTCGACGTGAATCCACTGGTGATCGCCGGTCGCATCGGCGAAGGCGTCGACCCGTTCCTGGGTGATCACGAGCCACTCGCCCGAGCCGAGGTCCTCCCCGATCGCGGCCTTCAGTTCGTCGACACTGGTGAACGTCCGTGTGGTGTGCGTCATAGTCCGCGTAGTCTACCGTGGGCCCATGGGCACACCTCGCGTCGCACCGGGTGGTTTCCGGGAGCTCGGGCCGGTCAATTTCGTCTTCGCGCGGGGGGCCGCACGCGTCATGGGTGTCGACGACGCGCACATCTTCTCGACCCTGGGTCGCGCGAAGGGGTTGTTCCGCGGTTGGCTCCACTTCAGCAGCCGGCTGATGCCGTTCGGTGTGTTGCCGCGCAAGGACTCCGAGATGGTGATCCTCCGGGTGGCCCACCTGAGGCATTGCGACTACGAACTCGACCATCACCGACGCCTCGGTCGTCGGGCCGGGATCACCGCCGACGAGTTCGACCGCATCCTCGAGGGTCCCGACGCCGGGTGGGGTGATCGTGAACGGGCGATCCTGCGCGCGGTCGACGAACTCGTCGAGACCAAGGACGTCTCCGACATCGCATGGCAGGCGTTGTCCCGGCACCTCGACGACCGGAAACTCATCGGGTTCACCCTGCTCGTCGGTCAATACGACAGCCTCGCGACCACCATCCACACGCTGCGCGTCCAGCGCGACGCCCGCTCCTGACTGCGACACCCCTGACATGGAGTCGATCGCGCAGCGCCTGATGCGCAACGAGTACTTCGCCGAGATCTACGAGCATCTCTGGCGGCCGACCTTCACCCGGCTCTTCAGCCTCGGCGGCCGTTCCACCGCCGACTTCGACCGCGCACTACGCGCCTACCTCGCCCGCCCGGGTGACCGGTTGGTCCTCGATGTCGCCTGCGGCCCCGGCAATTACACACGCGAGATCGCCGACGGACTCACCGGCGACGGTCGCTGCATCGGCATCGACTTCTCCGCGCCCATGCTGGCGCGGGCCGCGCAGACCAACGCGGTGGGGCGGGCCGCGTTCCTGCGGGGTGATGCCCACGCATTGCCGTTCGCCGACAACACCTTCGACGTGGTGACCTGCCTGGCGGCGCTCTATCTGATCCCCGACCCGCTACCGGTCGTCGACGAGCTGGTGCGGGTGACCGCACCCGGTGGCGAGATCGTGGTCTTCACCTCGGTGACGACGCCGCTCACCTCGTTCCCGGGCGTCCGGCCGCTCGCCGGGGCGAGCGGGTACCGCATCTTCGACGACCACGAGATCGTCGAGCGCCTCCGACGCGCCGGTGCGGACGACGTCGAGCAGACGATCACTGGCCAGGGGCAGTTCGTGCTGGCGCGCAAGTCGGCGTCGTAGACGGCCCGAGGCGCCTCAGAACTCCCGGTAGTCGCGGACCGTCATCCGCGGGCCGCGCCGTTCGGGCCGGACGCCCCGCCGCGCGACCAGCCTGATGATTCGTTGACGTTGCCCCGCATAGGGTTCGAGCAGTTCGAGCATCCCGGCGTCGTCGACGGCCTCGCCGATCAGGGTGAGCCCCACCAGTTTCGGGATGTGGTAATCGCCGACGTTGACCACGTCGGGGTCGCCGAGCGACCGCGACAGCGTCTCGGCCTCGGTCCACTGGCCGACACCGCGGAGCACAGTGAGCTTCCGCGCATGACGTTCGACGTCGATGGTGGTGGCGCCGCGAATGGTCCGCATGCGGACCGGTTCGATGCCGCTGCGGTGCCACTCCCAGCTCGGGATGCGCACCCAATCCTGCCGGGCGGGCGGCACACGCATGGTCTCCGGGACCGGTCCGGGCGCGGGAGAGCCGAAGCGGCGCACCAGATATCGCCAGGCACGGAACGCCTCCGCGCCGACGACCTTCTGTTCCAGGATCGCGGGGACGAGCGCCTCCCAGACCCGGTCGGTGCGTGAGAGCCGCAAACCCTCGGCGCGGCGCACCAGTTCCCGCACTACGGGATCGCGGGGAACGAGGGCGTCGGGATCGTCTCGCGCACCGAGGAAATCCGGCATCTGGTCGAGCAACCAGTCCGCGCCGGGACCCCATGCGCGACCGACGACGACGCCGGACCGCACGGCGATCGTCAGGGTGCCCGGCCCGTCGGGGGTGTGCACCGCCCGCCAGACCGAACCGTCCCTGGCGTAGACGAACGCCGGGTCGCCCGCACCGCGCCGGTGCAGGCCGACCGTTGCCCGCAGGTCGAGCGGCCACGGGAGCGTCCACTCCCGGACCCGCTCGTCTGCACTCACACGTCTACAGGTTGATCATGTGCCCGAGAGCGCCGTGGAACGTCTCCTGCAGTGCTTCCGACATGGTCGGGTGCGTGTGCACGTTCCGCGCCAGCTCCTTGGCCGTGAGATCCCACTTGTGGGCCAGCGTCATCTCCGGGAGCATCTCGGAGACGTTGTCGCCCACCAGGTGTCCGCCGAGCAGCTCGTCGGTGTCGGCATTGGTGACGAGCTTGGCGAAGCCCGCGGTCTCGCCGAGCCCCTGGGCCTTGCCGTTGGCCGAGAACGGGAACGTGGTCGCTTTGACGTTGTAGCCCTCGTCCTTGGCCTGCGCCTCGGTGAGGCCGAACGATGCGACCTGCGGCTGACAGAAGGTGGCACGCGGCATGAACCGGTAATCACCGAGGGTCATGGTCTCGACGCCGGCGATGGTCTCGGCGGCCACCACGCCCTGGGCCTCGGCGACGTGCGCGAGCTGCAGTTTGGCGGTGACGTCGCCGATGGCGTAGATGCCGTCGACGTTTGTGCGCATGTAGTCGTCGATGGCGATGGCGCCGCGATCGGTGAGTTCGACACCGGTCTTGTCGAGGCCGAAGCCCTCGACGCGCGGGGCGAATCCGACGGACATGAGGACCTTGTCGACGGTGAGCTCACCCTCTTTGTCCTTGGCGTCGGTGTAGGCGACGGTGACGCTGTCGCCGTTGTCGGTGACCTTCTGGACCCGGGTGGAGGTCAGCAGCTTGATGCCGAGCTTCTTGTACTCCTTGGCGAGGGCCTTCGAGGAGTCGGCGTCCTCGTTGGGGAGCACGCGGTCGAGGAACTCGACGATCGTGACGTCGACGCCGTAGTTGGCCATGACGTAACCGAACTCCATGCCGATGGCGCCCGCACCGACGATGACGATGGACTCGGGCAGTTCACGGGTCAGGATCTGCTCTTCGTAGGTGACCACGTTCTCCGACAGTTCGACGCCGGGGAGCAGCTTGACGGTCGACCCGGTGTCGATGATGACGTTGTCGAACGTGATCTCCCGGTCGCCCACCTTGATGGTCTTGGCGTCGGTGAACACCCCGTATCCGTCGATCTCGGTGATCTTGTTCTTCTTCATCAGGTAGTGGACGCCCTTGACGATGCCGTCCGAGACCTTGCGGCTGCGGTCGAATGCCGCTCCGAAGTCGAAGGACACGTCACCACTCATGCCGAAGGTCTTGGCCTGATGGTTGAAGATGTGTGCAAGCTCCGCATTGCGCAACAGGGCCTTGGACGGGATACATCCGACGTTCAGACACACACCGCCCCAGTACTTCTCCTCGATGACGGCGGTTTTCATGCCCAGTTGAGCCGACCGGATCGCGGCTACGTACCCACCTGGACCTGCACCCAATACAACTGTTTGAAAGTGTTCAGCCACGACTGCCAGCCTACGTCGCGCCCGACCGTCGCCGCAGAGTGTCCCACTACTCGCCGGTAGCAACCTGCGCATTCAATCATTGATTGAAACATCGACTGAACTGTGCTTTCCTCGACGTGTGACCCAGACCACGCGCGCCGGACGCGGTGAGCGCCGCGATTCGACGTCGCTGCCCACCCGCGACGCCCTGCTGGCCGTCGCCGAACGTCTCTTCCTCGCCGAGGGATACGACAAGGTGTCCGTCCGGGCGATCTGCGCGGCCGCCGAGGCGAACCCGGCGGCGGTGCACTATCACTTCGGCACCAAGGACGACCTCACCATCGCTCTGCTGGAGTCTCGCCTGGGTCCGCTGTGGGCCGACCCGCTGGCCTCCCTCGACCCGGCCGGTACGCCGATCGCGCATGTCGTCGACGTTGTGGTGGCCCCCTTCGTCGACCTGCAGTCCGACCCAACCGGACATCTGCACCTACAGCTGCTCGCACGGTTTGTGTTCGCCCATCCCACCGCGAGCTGGACGTCGCGCTGGTTCGATCTCGATCCGTTCGCCGACATGCTCGCCGAGGCCGTCCCCGGCCTGACGGCGAGCGAGGCGCGCCGACGCTGGGCACTCGCCTTCCAGTTGATCCTCCTGCGGTTCGGGGGCACCGAGACCTCGAGCCCCGCCGCCGTGACGGCCCTGGCCGGCTTCGTCACCGCCGGACTGACCGCACCCGCCACGTGAGACACGAGTGAGAGGACCCGTTGTGGACAGCCCCACCACCGGACCGTTCAGCCCCGCCCGGCTGGGACCGCTGCACCTGCGGAACCGCCTGATCAAATGCGCCACCTTCGAGGGGATGACGCCCGACGCCCTGGTGACCGACGAACTCATCGAGTTCCATCGCGAGGTCGCCGCCGGCGGGGTGGCCATGAGCACGGTCGCCTACTGCGCGATCTCACCTGAGGGCCGCACCGACCGCCACCAGATCTGGATGCGCCCCGAGGCGGTTCCCGGATTGCGCAGACTCACCGACGCAGTCCACGCCGAGGGCGCACTTGCGGCGGCCCAACTGGGGCACGCGGGCGCGGTCGCGAACTCGGCGTCGAACCGGGCCGCCTCCCTGGGACCGTCACGGATACCCGCGCCGATGGGAATGTCGGTAACCCGTGCGATCAGCGTCGACGACATCGCCGACCTGCGGACCACGTTCCGCCGGGCCGCACGGCTTGCGGTGGACTCCGGCTTCGACGGACTCGAGATCCACTGCGGCCACAACTATCTCATCTCCAGCTTCCTGTCCCCGCTGCTGAACCGGCGTCGTGACGCCTACGGCGGGAGCCTCGTCAACCGCGCCCGCCTCGCCCGTGAGGTGGTCGATAGCGTGCGCGACGAGGTCGGGGACGAGGCTGCGATCTGGGTGAAGCTCAACCTCTTCGACGGCGTCGGCCGGGTCGACCTCGAGCGCTCGCCCGCGGCGCGGGCCCGGGGCCGGGCGAGGCTGAGTGGCTTCAACGTCGACGAGGCATGCGAGGTGGCACAGCTACTGGAATCCGACGGCCACCTCGACGCCATCGAACCCACCGCGGGGAGTTCACTGCTCAACCCGATGTACCTCTTCCACGGCGAGGCACCCCGTAAGGAGTTCGCCGATGCGTTCTCCGGTGCCATGAAGTACGGACTGAAGGCCTTCGCACCGGTCTTCCTGAAGCACTACCGCTATCACGACGCCTATCTGCTGCCTCTCGCGCGCGAACTCCGTAAGGCCGTCGATCTGCCGCTCATCCTCCTGGGCGGCGTCACCGATCGCGCCTCGATGGATCTCGCGCTCGCCGAGGGCTTCGATTTCATGGCGATGGGGCGCGCGCTCCTGCGTGAACCCGACCTACCGCTGCGTCTCGCCGCCGACCCGTCGACGACGTCGAAATGCGTCCACTGCAATCTCTGCATGCCGACGATCTACTCCCACACGCGATGCCCGGTCCGGACCGGCGAGGTCCCCGACCCGGTGGCCGCACAGCATTAGAGTGGGGGCCATGCCTCCCCGCCGTCGCAAGGACACTCCGCCACCGGCGACCGGCGGTTCGGAGAAGGAGGTGCTGGTCGGTTTCCTCGACTACCTGCGCGCCTCCGCGGTGGCCAAACTCGACGGCGTCTCCGAGGTCGACGCGCGTGCGGCCGCGGTGCCGTCGGGCACCAGCCTGTTGGGGGTGGTCCGCCACCTGACGTTCGTCGAACGGTTCTTCTTCCTGGGCGAGGACGCGGACGACTGGCAGGCGACGTTCGCATGCCCCGACGACGAGACCGTGGCGTCGGTGCAGGCGGCATACCGCCGCGCGGTGTCCGAGGCCGGCGAGGTCATCGACGCCTACACCGATCTCGCCGAGGCGGCGCCCAGGGCGAGCGGACGTCGCTCCTCCCCGTCGATGCGGTGGGCGTTGACCCACATGATCGAGGAGACCGCCCGTCACGCCGGCCATCTCGACATCATCCGCGAGGGCGTCGACGGCCGGACGGGCCGCTGACCGTCAGCGCCGGATGAACTCCCCGTTGCTCTCCTCGTCGTCGTAGTACTCGATCGTCATACGCGGGCCGTCGAACGTGACCTGTGAGATCGAGCCCGGTTCGGCGTTCTCGTTGAGCAGATCGAACGTGAACGTGTTGCCGTCCCAGTGAGCGAGTTCGTGTTTACGGACTCCGCCCGGCCCCATCTCCAGGACGAGCTTCCCGTCGCGTTCGACGATCTCCGCCGGTCCGTACACCGCGTTGGCGTAGGTACCCACATACGACGGCAGTGGTTGCGACGGTGCGGGATTCGACGGCGGTTCCTTGCCGACGAGTTCGCCGCTCGGCACGCTCAGGGGCGCATACGCCTTGGCGTAGAGGTCGCGCCAGTCGTTGCGGATCTCGCCGAACTGCACGAGATCCATGAACTCGGCGGCGATCGAGTCCACCGCACCGAGGGGCGCGGCGTTGGACAGGACGACGATGGCGGTGTCGGCCGACGGCAGGATCGAGAACACCGTGCCGGCGCCCGACGCGAACGCGCCGGCATGGTTGAACTGCGTCCGCGCGTCCTCGGTCACCCCGACGTTGAAGCCGTAGCCGTACGATCCGGCGCGGTTGTCGGGCGTCTGGGGCGGGCTCGACACGATCTGCGGTGAGAGGGCCGGGAGCAGCGCGTCGGGGGCCACGACCTCCTGGCCGTTGTGCTTGCCCTGCGCCAGCACCATCTTCAGCCACGTCGCCATGTCGTTGACGTTCGAGCTCACACCGCCGGCGGGTGACTGCGCATCGGGATCGCGCGGGATCGGGGTCTTGACCCACTTGTCGTCTTCCTTGATGTGCCCCACCGCGCGATCGGCCCGGCGCTCGAAGTCGACGTAGCGGGAGCTGGTGCTGGTCATGCCCAGCGGACCGTAGATGAGGTCCTGCGACAGCGTCGCCCAGTCCGTCCCGGCCTTCACCGCCACCGCCTCGCCACCGGTCGTCACCCCGAAGTTGGTGTAGGCGTAGCTGATCCGGAACGGGTCGAGCGGCATGAAGCGCATGCGCTGCATGATCTCCTGCTGCGAGTACCCCATGTCCTCCAGTTTGTCGCCCGCGTGGTCCGGCAGACCGGATCGGTGCGAGTACATGTCGCCGACGGTCACGGTGCGCGTGACGTACGGTTCGGCGAGCGCGAACCACGGCAGCGATTCCACGATCGGCATCTCCCACGTCACCGTCTTGTCGGTGACGGCGGCCGCGACCACCGTCGATCCCACCGACTTCGACACCGACGCCAGCTGGAAGACGGTGTTCGGGTCGACGGCCTCACCGGTCGTGATGTCCTTGACGCCGAACCCCTTGGCGTACTTGGTCTCCCCACCGGACACGACCGCCACGGCCACACCCGGGATCTTGGTCGACTCCATCATCGAGTTGACCAGGTCGTCGAGTTGCCCGACCGCCTTGTCGACCGCATCGGCCGGCAGCGGTTCGGCGGCGACGGCATTCGGGTTCTCCAGAGACTCCGATGCGGACGGTGGCGCCCCGGTGCCCGACGACCCGCTGTCGCAAGCCGCGACGAGCGCAACAACGGCGACGACGGAACAGGTGGCCATCGAGAGGCGGGCCCATCGCGTCGTCCGTGGGGGTTCATGGCCGGGACAGCGGGCGGGAACGGAATGGGCAGTGGCCATGGGGGTCTCCTCGACGTCGCTGCGTCACGATACCCCGCGCGGACAACCTGTAGTGGGCGTTTTGCCGGGGCCGACACCGTGAGCGCTCCTGCGCGGAGCACGGTCGCGACGGCCGCCCGCGTAGTTTGGACGCCATGACCGAGCACGGCTACGACGCCCCCACGTCCGACACCGACCCGTACCTGTGGCTGGAGGACGTCACCGGCGACGACGCGCTGTCCTGGGTGCGCGCGCACAACGAGCCCACGGTGGCGGCGTTGACGTCGTCGGAACGCTTCCGCGAGTTGGAGGCCGCAACGCTTGCCGCCCTGGACACCGACGACCGCATCCCCTACGCGCGTCGCCGCGGGGAGTACCTGTACAACTTCTGGCGCGACGCGACCAACCCGCGTGGCCTCTGGCGTCGCACGACGTACGACTCCTACGTGACCGACACCCCCGACTGGGATGTCCTCATCGACGTCGACGAACTCGCACGCGCCGAGGACGAGAACTGGGTGTGGGCCGGCGCCTCCGTACTGCGCCCCGAGTACGAGCGCGCGCTGATCTCCCTCTCGCGCGGCGGCGCCGACGCCTCCGTGGTCCGCGAGTTCGACATCCCGTCGCGCACCTGGGTCGCCGACGGCTTCGAGCTGGCGGAGAACAAATCCGACGTCGGGTGGATCGATCGTGACACCGTATATGTCGGAACGGATTTCGGCGTGCAACCGGACGGGCTGAGCTCGCTGACCGATTCCGGTTACCCCCGCATCGTCAAGCGCTGGACGCGCGGCACCCCGCTGTCGGAGGCCGTGACGGTCTTCGCGGGCGAGACCGGGGACGTGTCGGTGCGGGCGAGCTACGACAGCACACCGGGATTCGAACGCCACTTCGTCGGTCGCGCCACCGACTTCTTCAACTCACTCGACTACGAACTGCGCGACGGCCGCCCCGAGTTGCTCGACGTGCCCACCGACGCGCACGCCGGGGTCCGGATGAACTGGCTGCTGGTGCTCACGCGATCGGAGTGGGAGATCGACGGCACCGCGCACGCACCGGGCACACTGCTGGCCTTCGACTACGAGGCCTACCGGGCGGGCGACCGCGACGCGGCCGTGCTCTTCGCGCCCGATGCGCACACGAGCCTCGTCGACTACGCCTACACGCGTTCGCATCTCATCATCGTGAAGCTGCACGACGTGCACACGCGGGTCGAGGTACTCGAACTCGGCACCTGGCAGGCCGTGGACATGCCGGGTCTGCCCGACCTCGCCACGGTCTCGGTCCTCGACACCGATCCCGACGAGAGCGACGAGGTGTTCTGGTCGGCGACGTCGTTCACCGATCCGCCGAGTCTGCTCCACGGCCAGAGCGGCCGGGCTCCGGAGGTCATCAAACACAGCCCCGCGTTCTTCGACTCCGACGCGGTGACCGCCGAGCAGCACTTCGCGACGTCCGACGACGGCACGCAGGTGCCGTACTTCGTGGTGCGTCGGCGCGACGTGTCCCAGGGACCGACGCTGCTCTACGGCTACGGCGGATTCGAGAATGCCCTCACCCCGAGCTATCTCGCGATCGCCGGGCAGAGCTGGATCGAGCGCGGCGGGATCTACGTCATCGCCAACATCCGGGGCGGCGGCGAATACGGCCCGTCGTGGCACACCCAGGCGCAGAAAGCGGGACGGCACAAGGTGTACGAGGATTTCGCCGCCGTCGCGCGTGCCCTCGTCGACACCGGACTCACCACTGCGTCACAGCTGGGCGCCCAGGGCGGGTCCAACGGCGGGTTGCTCATGGGCGTGATGCTGACGCGCTATCCCGAGCTGTTCGGCGCCCTGGTCTGCCAGGTCCCGCTCATCGACATGAAGCGCTACCACCTCCTGCTGGCCGGGGCGTCGTGGATGGCCGAGTACGGCGATCCCGACGACCCCGAACAGTGGGAGTTCATGAAACCGTTCTCGCCGTATCAGAACGTCGATGCGGACGCGACCTACCCGCCCATCCTGGTCACGACGTCGACCCGCGACGATCGCGTCCACCCCGGTCACGCGCGCAAACTCGTTGCCCGCCTGGAGGAAACCGGTCACGACGTGCAGTACTACGAGAACATCGAGGGCGGCCACGGCGGCGCGGCGGACAACAAGCAGGCCGCGTTCAAATCGGCCCTGGCCTACGAGTTCCTCTGGCGGACACTGTCTCCCGAGGACTGACCGCTCCGGAAGACCACCACGGCCGCCGGCCGGACCGAGCGCTCGCCGACGACCAGCCCGGGACGGAGCAGCTCGGCGACGGTGCGGTCCGCGGAGGTGTCGTCGGTCGGATGGACGTCGACCGCCTCCATGGTGCGGGCATCGAAGTCGGTCCCGGCCGGCGGTGCGACGACCGCTCCCCCGCGGCCGACGATGAGGCGTTCCAGGCCGGCGCGCAGCAGCTCGAACGCGGGCCGGTCGGCCTCCGACGCCGAGACCGCGCACGTCGCCGCATCGGTGTGGAGCGCGAAGAGGTCGACCAGCAGGGCGGAGTCCACGCCGGCCGCGGCGGCCGGGGTCTTCGCGGCGTCGACGAGCCGCTCGATCGTCCTGGTCTGCCGCGCGACCACGAGGGCGAGGTCGGACACCTGCTCGCCCAACTGCGCGAGCCCGTCGATTCGCTCGGGCACATCACCCTCCGGAGACGTCATTCCGCCAGCGTAATCAACTCCGCCGGCCGATCGTCCGGCACCGGCGAGACCGTCTGCGCTGCTAGCATCCCCGATCGTGGGCGTAATCGGGATCGACCTCGGAACCACCAACTCGGCGATGGCGAAGATCGACGCCGACGGCCGCCCGGAGGTGATCGTCGGACTGACCGGCGCACCGACCACCCCGTCGACGGTGTTGTTGACGTCGCCGACGGATCACGTCGTCGGCGAAGGGGCCCGCCGGCAGGCCAGGCTCGACCCGGAGAACGTCTGCAGCCTGGTGAAGCGGCGGATGGGCGATGCCCAGTGGCGTTTCGTCGCGCACGGTCAGACCTGGTCGGCCCCGGCGATCTCGGCGCTCATCATCAAGTCGCTGATCTCCGACGCCGCGTTCGCCGGTGAGCAGGTCGAGCGCGCCGTGATCACGGTGCCCGCCTACTTCGGTGACGAGGAGCGGCGCGCGACGATCCAGGCCGGCACCTATGCCGGCCTCGAGGTCGCGGGGGTCCTGTCCGAGCCGATCGCCGCCGCTCTGTCCTACGGCTTCAGCCGCCTGACCGACCCGCTGGCCAAGGGCACACCCGACGAGACGGTCCTGGTCTACGACCTCGGCGGCGGGACCTTCGATGCGACGGTCATCGAACTCGCCGACCGCCGGATCACCGTGCTCGCCGTCGACGGCGATCACCAGCTCGGCGGTGCCGACTGGGATGAGCGGCTGGCGCTGCACCTCTCGCGCGCGTTCTGCGCCGAACATCCCGACGCCGAGGACCCGCTCGACGACTCGGTCGGCTCGCAGTCGCTCATCCTCGCCGCAGAGCGCGCCAAACACGAACTGACCGAGTCGGATTCGACCTCGGTCATCGTCGCCCACGACGGCGCCCGGTCGGTCATCACGCTCACCCGGGCCGAACTCGAGGAACTCACCCGTCCGCTGCTGGCGCGGACCGTCGAACTCACCCGGTCATGCCTGGCCGCCGCCGAACGCCGAGGCGTGTCAGCCGTCGACCGTGTCCTGCTGGTCGGCGGTTCGTCGCGGATGCCGATGGTCGCGCGGGAACTCGCCGCCGCACTGGGCACGACACCGGAACTGAACGACCCCGACCTCGCCGTCGCCCGCGGGGCAGCGATCTACGGCGAGAAGCTGGAGATCGAACGACTCGTCCGCGCCGACCTCACCACCCGCGGACGCCTGCGCGAGGACCGCGGTCTCGACGGCGTCGCACCGGCCGACCTCGACGAGTCCTGCACCCGGGTCGCCCACGCGTTCGCGCTGCCCGTCAGCAGTGTCCGCCGCACGCTCGAGGTCGTCGTGGACACAGTGGTCTCCCGCGGTTTCGGGGTGCTGGCGGTCAACGGCCACAACGGCGAACTGGAGGCCAGCTGGCTGGTCCAGCGGAATTCGACTCTCCCGATCCGGGTGCGACGGTCGTTCGGGACCATGCGACGCGACCAGTCCCGCATCGAACTGGTCGTGCTGGAACAGCAGGGGCAGTCGGCTTCGCCGAGACCGGAGGACGCCAAGGTCCTCATCGAAGGAGCGATCACCGACATCCCGCCCGGATACGACGAGGGCAGCGAGGTGTCGGTGACCTTCGAGATGGCCTTCGACGGCGTCCTGCACGTCACCGCGTTCCACGTCGATGCGCAGATCCCGCTCACATTGTCGGCCAAAACCGGTGCCTCGCTGTCGAAATCGGAGGTCGAGCGGGAACTCGACCAGGTCCACCGCTCCCGGCGCCGCGACCACTGACCGCCTCCGCCGGAGGAGAGAGACCTGATGGAACCGTTTGTCGGCAACGACTATCGCAAACGTGTGCTCGCCGCGGTCGAGAAGCGCGGAGGCCCGAGCGAATCGGATTCGTTCGAACTGTATGACCTCCCGATCGAGGAGGCCGAGCGACTCGACGACGCCGCGGTGGCCGCCCGACTCGACGAGGTGTGGGCCTTCTGGCAGAAGCAACGCGACCACCCGAAGTACCGCATCCTGGTGGCCCGGTTGGTTGCCGAACACGACGAGCGGTCGGCGCCGTTGCGGCACAAGACCGGTCGGATCGCCGAGGCTCGTGCGGTGAGCACCCGACGCGAACTGCGCGATCAGCAGCGATTCGAACTCCTCGACAACGCGATCGCGCGGCTCAACGAGCGCTACGGCGGAATCCCGAGATCCAAGCGCGCCGGGCTCGACGAGATCGGCGCCATGGGCGGCCTCGATCCGGCCGAGATCGACACCCGACTGCGGCGTCATCGCATCGTCGACGACGCCCCGCCCGCGTCGGCCGAACCCGCGCCGCCGCGGGTGTCCTTGTCGGCGCAGCAACGCGGTCAGATCGCCGACCTGCTCGCCGAGTTCGACCGACTCCGCGACGGCGATCCCACCCCGACGCTCCTGACCCTGCTACACCTCGACACCGACGCCGCCGCCGATCGCGGCGTCATCGAGTCGCGGGCCGTCGCGCTCAACGAACGAGCCCGTGAGCTCGCCGCCGGCCGCTTCCGCGCGGTCCTCGACGAGCTGCTGGTCCACGTCCACGACGTCCTGCTCTCCGATCCCGTGCTGGCGCAGGAGTATCGGCAATCGGTCGTTGACGCCGTGACCGACCATCTCCGACCACGGGTCCGGGCCGCGGTCCTGGTCGAGGACGAACTGGGTGCGCAGGACCATGAGTTCCTGCTCGACGAGGCCCGCACCCGCGGACTCGGCACACGCGATGCGCGCACCGTGATCGCCGGACTCGCCGCCGAATTCGGAGCAGCCGTGAGCCCACCGGCCGGCCCCCCGCCGTCGGCCGAGTCACCCCCGCCGTCGGCCGAGCCACCCACGCCGCCGGCCGAGCCACCCCCGCCGCCGGCCGAGCCTGTCGAGGTCCCCCCGCCAAAGCGGTTGTGGGAGAACGATCTCCGCGCCGCCCGCGCGGCCTTGCGCGACGGCCTGCCCGTCCGGGCGCGCGCGGCCATCGCCGATGCGCGTGCCGGAGCCGGCGACGATGCCGCGGCGCTCCGGCAGATCGCGGCGGTCGCCGACGAGGTCGAACGGGTCATCGCGCAGGCGGTGGCGGACTCCCGCCGGGCCCGGGATCTCGCGGACGAGATGCGCCACGTCGCGGCGCTCGAACTGCTGGAGGACGTGTTCCGGCGGGCCCGGGACATCGACCGTCTTCCCGACTCGGGCGGGTCGCTCCAGGCCCGCCTCGAGGCGTCGCGGGACATCGTCGCCCAGGCGGGCGAGATCGCGCGGTCGGCATCCGTGAGCAACCCGGCAAGCCTCACCGCCGCTGCCGAGATGCGACGTCGGATCACCGATCACGAAGGCCTCAACTCGGCGGCGACGGTGCTGACCGTGGAGCCGCCGCGCAACGTCCGGTTCGTCGCCGAGAGTGGTGCGATCACCGTCTCCTGGGATCCGTCCGCGACGGAGTCGGTGACCTACCGCGTCGTGCGCATCGGGTTCGACGGGTCGACCCGGACGCTCGGCCGCACCGCGGGGACCGAACTCTCCGACGGCAGTCGGCCCGACCCGGTGCCGCCGGTGTACGAGGTCACCGCCGTGCTGGCCGGAAACCAGTCCGCCCCCGCCCGCTCCGACGCCGCCCCCGCGCCGGCCGCCCCCGCCTCGGCGACCACAGCGCCGCAGCCGCCGGCGACCCCCCATCCCGACGATCCGCCGCCGATCACCGCGGTCCGCGTCGACGCCGACACCGTGCGCTTCGAGTGGCCGGCCGGTGTCACCGAAGCGATGGTGGTCATTCGGGCGGATGCCGCTCCGGAACACCCCGCCGACCCGGCGGCGGTCGCGTCGAAGATCACCAACACCCGGTACCAGATCGACGACGGCTTTCCGATCCCCGCGAACGTCCCACGTCCGTGCCATGTCGCCGTTGCCAGCTGCCGCCGGAATCCGCAGGGGCGGCTCGACGTCGCATCGAGTTTCGGCCCGTCCGCGCGGGCTCACGCCCCGGCAACGGACACCGGCCGTTGACGTTGGTCCACTACGCTGGGCGCCAACACCTGCGGCGAGTGTGTTTTCGCCGTCCGATCACCGCACCCGACGACGATGTCACCACGACGAGATGAGGAACCGAGATGGGGATCGACTACACGAAGCGTCCGAAGGCCCAGCCGCCGCAGCCGCCCGCCCAGCCCCCGGCCGCTCCCGCGGGTTACGGCCAGCAGCCGCCCACCCCCGCGGGCTACGGTCAGCAGCCGCCCGCGCCGCCGGTCTCGCTGTCGAAGATCACCCTCACGAAGTCGGCGCCGAGCATCTCGCTGAGCAAGCAGGGTGCGACCTCCGGTCAGGTGCGCGTCAATCTGAGCTGGACGTCGAACTCCAAGGGCGGCGGGCTCTTCCGCAAGGCGCAGGGTATCGACCTCGACCTCGCCTGCCTGTGGGAGTTCACCGACGGGAGCAAGGGCATCGTGCAGGCCCTGGGCAACTCGTTCCGGGCGCCCCGTGACGGACAGCCGATCATCTATCTCGACGGCGACGACCGGTCGGGTTCCGGTGGCGAGAACATGTACATCGACCTCTCCGCGACCGACCGGATCCGCCGGATCCTGATCTTCGCCTACATCTACGAGGGCACCCCGAACTGGGCCGGCGCCAACGGCGTCGTCACCCTGTTCCCGGCCAACGGCCCGGAGATCGAGGTCCGGCTCGACGAGGCGGATCAGTCGGCGCTCTCGTGCGCGATCGCCTTGTTCGAGAACCGTGGTGGCGAGCTGGTTCTCAACCGCGAGGTGCGCTACATCCGCGGGGCACAGGACAAGGTCGACGAGGCGTACGGCTGGGGCATGAACTGGCGCGGAGCGCGCAAGTAGTGGCCGGCTCCTTCGTGCCCGACACCGCCCTGTCCGGCTTCGTCGCCGGCCTCGCCGACGGGTCGCTCCGCGTCGTCGATCTGACGACTCCGTTGAGTGCGGCGACGCCCGCGCTGCGACTGCCTGCCCCGTTCGCGAACCTGATCGACTTCAGTCTCGAAGAGGTCAGCGCCTACAACGAGCCGGGGCCGTACTGGCGGCACAACAACATCCACACCGGCGAGCACATCGGCACCCATCTCGACGCACCGATCCACTGGATCAGCGGACGCGACGGGGATGACGTCTCGCAGATCCCGGTGCAGCGGCTGATCGGCCCGGCGGCCGTCCTCGACCTGACCGACGAGGTCGCCGACGACCCGGATCATCTCCTGAGCGTCGCCGAGGTCGAGGCCTGGGAAGCCGAACACGGACGCCTCACCGCCGGCACCTGGTTGCTGTTGCGGACCGGCTGGGAGTCGCGGGGCGGCTCCGAAGCCGAGTTCCTCAACGCCGACGAGACCGGGTCGCACACCCCCGGGGTGTCGGTGGAGTGCGCGCAGTGGCTGGCCACCGAGCGCGAGATCACCGGCCTCGGAGTCGAGACCGTCGGTGTCGACGCAGGGCTGGCGGGCGGCTTCGATCCCGCCTTCCCCGTGCACTACCACTTCCTCGGCAACGACAAGTACGGGCTCACCTCCCTGCGCAACCTGGGCTCGCTCCCGCCGACCGGCGCGGTGATCGTCGTGAGCCCGTTGCCGATCGTCGGCGGCACCGGCAGTCCGTCGCGCGTGCTGGCGATCGTCGAGAGTTGATGGCGGCACCCGGCCGCTACGGCCCGACGGTCGCCGACGTCGCGGGCCGCGTTCTCGCCGATCTCGGCGTCGGCCATGCCTTCGGTGTGGTCGGCAGCGGGAACTTCGTGCTGACCAACGCCCTTCGGGCCGGCGGTGTCCCGTTCACCGCCGCCCGCCACGAGGGCGGGGCTGCCAGCATGGCCGACGCCTATGCGCGGATGTCGGGACGGGTGGGCGTGCTGTCGGTGCACCAGGGCTGTGGGCTCACCAACGCGATGACCGGCATCGCCGAGGCCGCCAAGAGCCGCACGCCGACGATCGTGCTCACCGCCGATGCACCCGCGTCGGCGTTGCGGTCGAACTTCCGGATCGACCAGGAGGCCCTCGCCGCGAGCGTCGGCGCCGTGAACGACCGTGTCTACGGGCCGACCACGGTGGTGGCGGATGTGATCCGCGCCTTCCGCACCGCGGTGACGCAGCGCCGGACCGTCATGCTCCATGTCGCCATCGACATCGCCGCCGCCGCAGCGGATTTCGAAGGACCTGTCGAGCTCTCCGCCGAACCGCCACGGCCGCGGCCCGAAGCCCGGTCGGCCACTCGCCTGGCCGAGTTGCTCCGTGCCGCCCGGCGTCCCATGTTCGTCGCGGGCCGAGGGGCGCGCTGCGCCGGTCCCGAAATCGCGGCCCTGGCCGAGGCCGCCGGTGCGCTGGTGGCGACGTCGGCGGTCGCGAACGGCCTGTTCGCGGGAAACCCGTTCTCGTTGGGCATCTCCGGCGGCTTCTCCTCCCCCACCACCGCCGAGCTGATCGCCGACGCCGACCTCATCGTCGGATGGGGTTGCGCCCTGAACATGTGGACGATGCGGCACGGCCGACTCATCGGCACGGACACGACCGTGGTGCAGGTCGACGTCGACATCGACGCCATCGGCGCGCATCGCCCGATCGACCTCGGGGTGGTCGGCGACTGCGGTGCAACGGCGACGGATGTGCACACGATCCTCGCGGCCGATGGCGGCACCACCGGTTATCGCACCGAGGAAGTCAGGGAACGGATCTCGGTGTCATCGAGGTGGCAGGACGTCCCCGTCACCGGCGAGGTGACCGCCGGCCGGGTCGATCCGAGGGCACTGACGATCGCGCTCGACGAGATCTTGCCCGCCGACCGCGTCGTCTCCATCGACTCCGGCAACTTCATGGGTTATCCGTCGACGCATCTGTCCGTGCCAGACGAGTTCGGCTTCTGTTTCACGCAGGCCTTCCAGTCGATCGGACTGGGCCTCGGCACAGCCATCGGCGCGGCGTTCGCGCAACCGGACCGGGTCCCGGTGCTAGGGACCGGCGACGGCGGATTCCTCATGGCCATCGCCGAATTGGAGACCGCCGTACGTCTGGCACTGCCGCTGGTCGTGATCGTCTACAACGACTCCGCCTATGGTGCCGAAGTGCATCACTTCGGCGACGCCGACATGACGACGGTGACGTTCCCTGAGGTCGACATCGCCGCGATCGCCCGTGGACACGGCGCGACGGGCGTGACGGTCACCGGCCTCGACGACCTCGACGAGGTACGGGACTGGGTCGCCTCGCTGCCCTCACCCGAACCTTCCGGGCCTCTCGTCATCGACGCCAAGATCACTGACGACGGCGGCGCCTGGTGGCTCGCGGAGGCCTTTGCCGGGCACTGACCCCGCCGGGATCGCCTCACACTGTGGAGTTGTCAAAGGTCGTGTGGCGCCGGGGTCGACGCCGGAGGGTCTGGTCTGCGCGGGGCAGTTATACGAGGGCGTCGTCGAGTCGCATGGTGCGCCGGTTGTAGGCGGGTCGGGGTAGGCGTCGGGGGTCGATGTCGGCGGGTGGGATGAGCCATGGGTGCCGGTCGGGCCCCATCACGACCTGCCAGCCGTGGTGATGGACCTGGGTGTGACAGCGTTGGCACAACAGGCACCCGTTGTCCAGATCGGTCGGACCACCATCGACCCAATGAACCAGATGGTGAACCTGCGTATGCGCGGCTGGCGCCCCGCATTTCACACAACACCGATCGCGCACGATGATCGCCTGCCGCAGGTGATGCGGGAACAGTCGCTTCGTGGTGCCCATCCGCAACGGCACCCCTTCGTCGTCGAGGACGATCTCGGCCACCCCACCATCACACGACAGTCGTCGTGTCGTCGACTCTGAGACCGCCCCCATCCACGGCAGGCGCGCCGGATCAGCGCAGTCGGCGGGGATGGTCACCATCAGTTGGGTGCGGGGTGCGCCGGCGGTGGTCATCGCCGCGCCGATCGCGGCTTGATCCAACAGCAACTCCAGCGCATCGGCGCGTCGCTCGGCCGCACCTCGACGATCGGCAGCGCCGTCGGGTTCGGGACGCGGGCAGGATCGTTCGTCGATCATGGACACGAACTTCTCTCCGATCACCGCGGTCACATCTCCGGTGATCGCGACCCGCCCGTCTTCGGTGATGCGGGTGTGCACGGTGTTCAGTGATGCGTCATCGGCCGCTGCCACAGTGCTGGGGTCGGTGGCGGCGACCCGGATGGCGATCCCACGCGCGTGGTCGTCGATCTGAGCGGGGGTGGCTCCGGAGAACGCCTGCGCAAGCAACTCACTCTCGTATCCGCTGCGCTCGTCGTCGGACAGCGCTGTGGCGCAACGTTTGTCAATAAGCGCTAGTCCGCGGATCACCGCGTCGACACACTCGGCAGACAGATAACCCTCCGAGGCACAGTCGTCAACCTTCGGCACCGACTCCAGCCCGCCGGCGATGCGCACATAGCGGTGCGCGGCCGCGGGTGGCATGCCCATCTCGATCAGTGCGTTTCGTGTGGTCGACCCCGCCCGCGCTGCCGCACCTGTGTCGTCGAATAGTGCTGTGTGCACGGCGATCTGGTGATCGAGCACGTTGCGCAACATCCGTAGTTCGTCGAGCCGCTCGTGTAGCGCGCGGCCACTGCCGTCGTCGGGCGGCGGTTGCAGGACGGTGAGGGTGTCGCGGAGTTCGGTGATCGAGGGCATGACACCAAGCTACTCGCAATCACATTCGACGACGAGATTTCTCCACAGGCCTGATCGTCATCGAATCCTGTTGCACCGCAGTCGCTGCCACTCACGTCTCAGCGGTGAACGGTGGTGAACTGCGGTGAACAAAAACCCCACCAGTCACATAGGGTCAGCGTCTGCGACCCAACAACCACCGTGGTAGAGCTCAGACGAACTGCTTCAGCGAGCCGGCCCGACCTCGCACTGCATCCGGCTCCGACCGATGAACTCGAACTCGACGGATGCACTTCGATCGAAGTCCATCGGTCGAGTTGAGGTCCATCAGTCGGGGGTGCTCAGCGGACCCTGCGTGACGCGCCCTCCGCAAGCTCCGGGCACTCCTCAGGGAACGGGCGTGACGCACACTCCGGGTAATTTTCAGTATCCGAGGCCTGGCGACCCGTCGTGGAGACGAAAGAACTCTGCTCCCTGAGCTGAGGAGGCCGGAGCCAGCGGAGGCCGTCTCGAAGGGTCCTGGCGAGATGCGTCGCCAACCCTTCGAGGCTCGTCGCTGATATGTAGTGCTGCTCTGTCAAGTCCCATGGCGAAATTGCCTCCTTCTCAGGGGCTGTTGTGGGGTTGGCCACC